>JAADGH010000092.1:0-1806 GCA_013152475.1 Planctomycetota bacterium | reverse complement strand
CTGATGACCGCGCCATTGCCTTCGATCACGAAGGGCTTCGCCGGTGTACCGCCGAGCCTGACCAGCGGAATCGGCTCGCGATATGGCACACCGGTATTCGCCAGCGAGAGCGTGTCCGATGTCTTGCAGGCCTTGATCGCCCGGGCAATGGTAGCGAAGGCCTTCTCCGATGAGAGGCCGTCGTCGCCGTCATTGCCCGTCTTGTTGTTGATGTAGTACGTCTCGCTGACACCGGTCGATGCCGCGAGAAGAATAAGAAGGAAGCACAAAACCTTCGCCTTCATGGGTCAGTTCCTCGAATGGATCACCCGTTCTTCTTCAGTTGTTCGCGCAGCTCCGTCCACTGCTCGTCGCTGAAGTCGCAGGGGAGGTCGATCTTTTTCCCGTAGTAGACCGATGCCTGCGCGCCGATGAGCGCATCGAAGACGGCCTTGCCGACCTCGAAGCGATTCAGGTGCGGCTCGCCGCCGTCGAGCCACTCGCCCACGGCCTTGGTAAAGTCGCGCTGGCCGCCGAAGCCCTGGTTGTCCCAACTGCTCTCGCCGCGAACAGGCTCGGCCATGCCGTGGCTCTGATACCAGTAGCCCTTGTTCTGCGTCAGGTAGAGCCGGCCCTCCGAGCCGAGGAAGTCGAAGTGCAGGTGCATCCAGAACGACTCCTCCCCCGGCGTGCCGAGGGCGTCGGTGTCGCAATCGAAGATCACACGGATGTCATCCGGGAACCAGTACTCCGCCAGGATGTGCTCCGGCGCGCGATGGGTCGCCTGGTAGCCTTCCTCGTTGATGCCGTAGGCCATGGCCCATGCCGCTTCCGGCTTCGCCTCGCCGAGGAAAAGCATGAGCAGGTCCATCAGGTGCGGGCCCATGCCCATGGTGTTGCCCTTGGCGCTGGCGCGGACGAGGTAGAGCTTGCCGATTTTGTTCTCAACGATGTCGCGGATCGTGCCGTCGCGGAACTGCGGGAAGTAGCGGCGCTGGCAGTTGACGATGATCTTGATGCCGGTGTCCCTGTGGATCCTGGCAAGCTTCTCAATATCCGATGGGATGATGGCCATGGGTTTTTCGACGATGGCGGCCTTCACGCCGGCCTTTGCCGCGGTCTCCATCTCCCATTCGCGCCGGCCGGGCTGGGTAACGACGTGCACGACGTCCGGCTTCTCGGCGGCCAGGGCCTTCTCGTAATCGTCGTAGGCTTTGGGCACGCCGAACTCCTTCAGGAACGCCTCGCGCCGATCCTGCTGCAAGTCGCAGACGGCGACCATCTCCATGTTGTCGATCTCGCGATAGACAGCAACATGCTGCTTGGCCCGTGGGCCGCAGCCCAGCAACAGCGACCGATACTTCGCCATTTCGAATCTCCTTACCTCATCTCAATCTTGCGAATCGGGGGAATGCAGTTTTCTTTTGTCTTGATCTCAAATATCTTGAACTCGCCTGCGGGGATTGTTACGTCGATCCACATCGCCGGCCTTACGCTCTTGTCCTCAACCCATTCCGTCACCTGTGCGATCTCTCCATTCCGAACACGGAACTTGCCCACCCAATTGTGAAATTCGTCATTATTGAATAATCCAACAAGCACCCGTCTTCGGTCATCGGTCAGATTCGTAATGACTTGGATACCGTCGCCCGGCTCGACCTCGACAAGGGCCAGGCTGTCGAAATAGCCCGCCAGGATGTGTTCGACTACCTTGAGCAGCCGGAACTTCGGCTCCATGTTGACGAGGTCCGGGTATCTGTATTTGATCGCATCCGTCATCCCAAAATCGGCAGCGATGCAGACGACCCGTCCCTTTCCAAAGTTGTG
>JAADGH010000148.1 GCA_013152475.1 Planctomycetota bacterium | reverse complement strand
CGTTGAAGGCAACGGCCGGCTCGCAATCGCCGAGGGGCTGGCTGCTCTGGATGCGGAGTCGGCCATCTGTCTGCCACCCGCCGGTCGGCGGGGCCATGTCCATTGTGAACGTCATCGGCCTTTCCGGCGTCAGTTCACCTGTTGGGAACGGCGGATTGGGAACCGGCGGCGCGTTGGAGCCGGACGTCATGAAGTAGTGCTGCGGCTGGCGGGCCAGCCATGCGGGGGCTTTCACGCGATCGAGAACGTGGAACGGCGGCTCGCAGGTTGTCGCGCCGATCTGACGATAATACGCGAAATTGAAAAAGCTGACGCCGGCCGCTCCCCGCGCGCAGGCCAGATGGGCCGCCGTGCAGAACTGCTCGTCGCTCATTTTCCTGTGGATGCTCGGCTCGCCATATCGCAGGTTGGTGTAGGTCAGCTCGAGATATACAGCCGCATCCGGTATCATGCGGCAGACGGCCGGCAGGTCGGACTGTTGGGCCGTGGTGTAGTGGCACGACAGGTTGACCATGTCCACGCCGGCATCCACCCACATCCGCAAGTCGATGCCCATCGGGTCATGTGCGGCCAGACGAAAGGGAACACGAACGCAGAGCCATCGTTTCTGCGCCGGTTTGGCCGTGCGGTCCAAGAGGCGTCGCACGCCCGCCACGAACCCGGTCATGATCTTGACGCGTTTCTCGCGGGTTGTCTCCTCGGGGCGGAAGTAGCGGAAATGGCGCATGAAGTCCAGCTCGAGGCCGTCGATGTCATAGCCCTCGCACAGCTCTTTGATAAACGCGAACTTATGGTCGCGGACCTCCGGGATGGCCCAGTTGAAGACCCGCACGTTGCGCAACGTATACCTTGTGCCCATTTCGCGGATATAGGCCAAGCGATCCGCGCAGTTGACATAGGCCTCCGGGTCCGCGCCGATCCGGTACTGCGGATGCTCCAGGTAGAATCGACTCTGGGCCGCCCGATGTATCCCCCCGAAGGTATAGCCCTTCGGCATCGCACCACCGCTGATGAGATCGACCAGGAAGTCGGCGTGCTCACTGCCATGATAGTCATTCATCCGCAGCGAGACAAAGGGGGCGATGCCGCGCTGACGGCATCGGTTCACGAACACCTGTACCAAGTCCCCGCCGCCCATCATGTATTTACCGATGGAATCGACAGGCAAGCCGGTCTTCTTCATAAACCATCTGTAGTGCGCATCGGCAGGATAGACCTTGCTTCTCCACCAGGGCACCCAGCCGTTCCCCGGCTGCAGCATGTGTGCGTCGGCGGCCCCCGCTTCATCAACGCCGGCCTCGAGCATCTCGGGGCGGAATGGCTCTCCCCTCTCCGCTTCGCTCTCAAAGCCGGCCTCGATCTTCTCGGGGCGGGCGCAGCTTACGACGTTGACGGTGTCATTGCTGTATAGAACACGAAACGGCGCCGGACTTCGGCTCGGGGGTTCGCCAGATATGTCGGACGAGACAACCACGCACAGCACTCCCATGAGTAGGGTTCGGTTTGCACCGAACCACATTACTATGCTGGGGGCATAGTTTATGTTGCATATTGCTCTATGTTTCCGAGAGCCGCGTAACGGACGGAGGGCTCATAGAAGTCGCGTTGAACCAACTCGGGATTTGCTCGGCGGCGTTCGAGGTAACGGCGGACGTGGCGCATGGCTGAGGACGGTTGTGGGCGCGCTTGCTTGGTGAGCCGACGAAGAAACCGAAGGAAAATACTGGCCTGAAAGCGCTTCTTGAACACCATGAAGTCGAGGTGGCCGCGGCGGGTGACCGCCGAGAGTATGTTGCAGCCGAAACGTTGGCCCGTGCCGGAAATCACCGGCGTTTGGCCCTTGGACGCATACGAGCAGTCCGCTTGATGGTCCGAGCGCACGCCCATCTCATCGGCCCAGTAAATCAGGGCCTTTTTGCACTTGGCCGCCTTGCGAATCATGGGGTATTCTTCCTTCAGCCACCGCTGCACCGCCGCGTCGCCGCGTTCGTATGCGCGGCGCACCGGTCTTTATTAGTATCTACTACAGCTTTCATGGGAAATGGTCTCCTCTGCTGTGCCCGACAGGCAGATTATGGGTTGCACATGCCGCAGGGCCTGAAACCTCGGTTGAGGGCCTCCTTGCGAGTCTCGAAATCGATCCGTTCGCTCCGTTTCAGATTGCGAACCAGGCGGCAGTTCAACGTGTGAAATGTCCTGCCCCCCACTTTGGCGCGGAACCGGATTGTCCTTCTCTGCCTCAACAGGTCCTTGCCGGGAAGGTCCATGCTCGGACGCTCCGCCGGCGCGTCGGACACTCGGCGAATGAGCACTTTCGGGAAGCGTCCCGTTCCGGCGCTCCCTTTCAGGAGTAGGGCGTCCGGTTCCTCCATCATAAATTCGAGCCGGAGGACATCCCCCGTCACCAGCTCCACCATAACCGGTTTGCCGCCCATCATTTCACCGACCGGCTCCTGCTTCTTTTCTTTCTTTTTTCCCTGGCAGCCAATTGTCACAAACGCCAACAGCAGCAAAATCGAAACACGCTTCATGGGCGGACCTCCGTCCCTGTCTGTGTGGTCATGGATCAAGCAACCAATTCACATAAATGTTCCTTGCTCTCCAGGATCTCATCAAGCGAGACCTGGTCCGCCCGCAACTTGAGGCAGAGGGCCCTATCATATCCTGCATTCCTCAGGGCCTGGATAATCCCCTTGAAGTCCACCTCTCCCCTGCCGATGGGCAGGTGGTCTGTTCCGTCCTTCGCATCGTGCACGTAGACCTGGAGAATCCGCGGCCTGAATTCCCCGATGAACTCTTCAACCGCAGGCTGGGGTTCCGCATCGGCGGAATCGTCCGAAAAGACCGGGATGCCGGCGTCTCCGCTCGCGACGCGGCCGACATCCAGGGCGACCCCCATATTCTCCAGGGCCAGTTCGTCGAGCAGCCTGAACCGCCCCAGCGCCGCAAAGTAGTCGGCGTTCTCGATCCCGATCATCACGTCCTTCGCTTTGGCCAATCGGTTCAGACGGCCGAGCGCATCCGCGAGGGTGGCGCGCCACTCGGCGGCCGTGCGACCATAGCACAGCCATCCCGTCCGGATGGTCACAATCCCCGCTCGCATCTCCTTCGCCAGGTCCATGGCGAAGATGGCGTCATCGATGGCAATCTCGCGGCAGAGCGGGTGCAACCCGCAGAAGACGGGGTTATAGTAATCGAAAGCATTGGCCGACACGGTGTGGACCTTGAACCCACATAATGCGTTTCGGAGCGCATGCACATTCGGGCGGTCGAACTTTCTGTCCCACTGCCACAGCCCCTCCGCGCCCTGCGGGTGAGGGGAACACGAAAGCTCGACGCCGTCAAACTTGGCTTCATAGATCCAGTCCAACTGTTCGATCAAGTTGGGCTTGGGAACGCTGTTGCTACTGATGATGACATGCATCTCTCTGACTCCAAGTTGATGCGCTCGGATCAGCGCGCTGCATTATACCGATCCATGGCGGCGAATTCCAATGCCAATTCCCTGGCTTGTGCAAGGACCTACGCCTACTTCGCCTTCTTGAGCAAGGCTTTCACGTCCTGCGATGTCGGTGTGTAGGTGGCGTCGTTCACCAACAGAAGCGCATCGAGGGCCGGGCTGAGCTTCGCCTTGGTCTCTCGCGGGCAGATCCGGAACGTGAACGGACCTTTGGGCAGCGTCAAGACCGCGCCACCGTCCCAGTGCCAGAAGCCATAGTTTGCGCTGTTGCCGAACCGCGTGGGCGTTCCCCCTTCCGCCGGGGCCACGAGAAAGAACGAGTTGGAATTGGCGCCGGCATATCGAACGTGCACCCACAGCTTCCATGTCCCGGCCTCGGGGACATCCACGGTGTACTCCATGTAATCTTTGCCCTCGCACTTCCTCATGGCGAAGGTTCCCGTCGGGACGATCACATCCCCGCTCGCCCCCTGGAAGCCCAGGCCCGCTTCTTTCCCTTTTGTGAATCTTCCCTCGATGCGGCTTGCCTCCTCGGCCTGGATCAGGATCATCTCCGGCAGGATGGGCCTGACCTTCGCCCTGCGAAAGGCCATGCGGACTGTTCCCATCCCCATCCCCTTCACTTTCATGTAGAGTCGATCCATTACAGGGATGCGGATGATCGAGCCGGGCAGCACATCCACCTTCAGCGGACGGCCCGCGTAGTCGGTGAACTCCACCTTATCGGCCAGAAGCGCGACATCGAGATAGACCTTCCGAACCGTGGGCCAAATAGAAACGGTGGTCACCCGATTGATCGGCCGCGCCACCATGGCCCGCACCTCCCGGCTGGTTCCCGCGACGAATGGGAGCTCACGAGCAGGCTGCAAATGATATTTTTTCCCCTCATCCTGAACCAAAAGAAAGTCCTTGTGCGGGGCCAGCACCTCCTGCTTCACTCGCTCCGGGAAGTAGTCCTTGATTCGAAGCTCCTCTAACTTGCCGATGATGTACAGGATCGAATCGCGCTGGGGATGCCTCTCGATCCGGTCGGCGGTGGCCTGCACCGACACGGCCACGTCGGCGCCGAGGGCCTTCGTGTAGAGATACTCGAACTCGTCGATCTGCGTGCGGAAGTCCTGCGGCGTGGGAATGCGCCACTGGAACCATCCGATTTCCACAGCGAGCAGGCTTCGCCTCACGCGGGGGACCACCCGCTCGATGGCGTCGTCCACCTCGTCCTTGCTGCTCATGGATATCCAGAAGTAGTCCCGCTGTCCCCGGCGCGTCACGAGGTGCCAGCAGAATGGCCCCGACGCGGCGTTCTGGACGATGACCGGTCTGCGTTTTACGCGCATAATCGTCTTCAGTTGTGCCATAGTCGTCGTATACCAGCGAGGCGGGGGCACGTCCTCAGCGCCGTCGAAGTACATCCAGTCGAACCCCGCGCCATCGTAGGTGCGGGCGATGTTGGAGGCCACTTCGTCAATCAGGCTCGTGCGCTGGTCGATGATGAAGATGTGCCGGCTCTCATCCGTCACGGGTCGGCCCATCTTTGTTCCGGCCTTGTGTGCGGCAGGCTTCGTCCGGTAGGCCCCGCGCTTGCAGCCGGCGAATCCGTACGGCGGCTTGAGGGACAGCTCGGTGTAGGTGATCAACTCGTCGTCCATGTGAATGTCTCGCGTACAGGGCAGGCGCGGCCAGCCGGTCGGCGGCTCCTTGGTGACGATTCGGTCGGTCCTCTCGTCCATGTCCTCCGCCAGGATGGCGAAGCAGTCCTTGTAAATGCGCTTGTCCGGGATGGGTGACGTGTAGTCACTGTATTTGGGAACCTTCGAGGCGAACATGTGGGCCCCGGCCTTCAGCCCCGCCGCATGGATTCGGTCCACCGCCGCCTTCAGTTGCGGCAGGCCGCCGGGCCAGTAGCGCTCCGGTACGGCGTACTTGTTGCCGTACGAGGCCCAGCTATTGATGACCATGAGGATCGACCCGAAGCCGCCGCGCCTGGCGTAGTCGATCAGCTTGTCCACATCGGCAGCGCCCACGCGCCCCATGACGTACGACCGCCGGTTGTCCTCGTTGAACTTGACCTCCACGCCCATGGGGATGTCGAATGCCTTTTCGATCTCCCCGACAACCTGGCGAATGTCACCCTTCTTACATCCGTACAGGGCCACGCGGTTGTTCTTGATGCCGGGGTCGGTATAGGCCATGGCATAGAGCCGGCCGTTCTTTCCGCCGCCGTACCTCGTTCGCGTCTCCGGCTCACCCTCGACGATGCCGATACAATAATCCCCGAACCACAGGATGTTCCCCCACGATGCCGCCTCGGGAGCGATGGTCTGGAGCTGGAAGAAGGTAATCTCCTCGGGGTCCCCCTCGACCTTCTTGAGCTGGAACACGATGTAGCGGGACTGCTTTTCGACGGAGATCTCAGCACGAATGCCAAAGCTCCCGAACGCGACCTTGAGTGTGTCGCCCTCCATCGACAGCTTCCGCGCGGAGGTGCGCTGCTTCTCTTTCATGGCGGTCGCGAAGGGGTACGCGACGGCGTATTCCTTCTTCGTGCCCTTGTCGAGAAGCGATGTCACCTTCCCGTCGGCGGACAGCCCAAGGCGAAGGACGTCATTCTCGATGACGATGTCCTGGGCGAGGATCGGAGAAAGCGCAAGGGCGAGGCATGTCAAGAGCACTGCGATCCGCATGGGTCCCTCCTTCGTGTTACACTTTACCAATCCAAGCTCCATGTCCGACAGGGTCACCAGACGGTGAACCCGCCATCGAGGATGAGGTTCGCGCCGGTGACGTAGAGCGAGGCGTCGCTCGCCAGATAGGCGATGGCGCCTTTGATGTCCTCGGGGTTGGCCATGCGCCCGAGGGGAGTCTTGCGGCAGTAGTTCTTGAGGAAGGTCTCGTAGTCCGGAAGCTCCGTCTTGAACTTTGCATTGTAGAAGCCGCCCGGGGTGATCATGTTGACGCGAATGCTATGCTTGGCCCAGTAGGTGGAAAGGTATCGGGTAAACTGCACGACACCGCCTTTGACGGCCGCGTAGTTCGGGGGGCTGTTGATGCCTGAGTCGCCGTAGATGCCCTGGTCGGCGGCGACGATGCCGTAGATGGACCCGATGTTGACGATGACGCCGCTCTTTCGCTTCACCATCTCCGCGCCAATGATCTGGGAGCACTGGAAGACGCTCGTCAGTCCGCCCCTCAGACTGTACTCCCAGTCCTCAAGCGTCATGTCCTCGACGCCGACTCCCCCTCGGATGCCTGTGACGGCATTGTTGACGAGAACGTCAATCTTTCCGAAGCGGCTGATCACCTGAGACGTCAAATCCTTTATGGACTGCTCTTCGGTGATATCGAGTTGCATCCCCACCGCCTCCGGGTTATCTTTGCTGAGGAGGGCGGCCTTTTCCCGGCAGTTCTCGACGTTTCGGCTGGCGATGACAACGTTTGCGCCCAGTTCGGCCAGGGACTGCGACATGGCAAAACCGAGTTGGCCAGCGCCGCCGGTGACGATGGCGATCCGGCCGGTGAGATCAAAGAGATCCTTGATATTTCTCATTTCCTCACTCCATAGCGATTGGGAATAGCGAAGTAATGGGAGAAGCGTAGCGGGGCGGGGACGCGAAGGCAAGCAAAAAGTGTGGGAATGCGTCTATGCGCTGCGGGTTCATTGACGATCTGTGCGGGGTTGCCAGAACGTAAATGTCATTTACCTGAGAACGCCCATAGATGTGGGCCGTTCAGGGCGCGGCCGATCACTGTAAGGTTTTTGGTGAAGTCATAATATATTTATACGTAGTTGGTTACGATTTCTAAACATCAACTATTTAACGCTGTGGCATGGGGATTGCGAAATGAGGAAAGCAGTGATATTGAGGAAAACCAGGAACCAGAAGAAAACATGAAGGAGAGGAAAAATGAAGAGGATGCTGGCAGGACTGATCTTGGCTGGGGCAATGTTGACAAGCGGCGCAACGGCGGACGCGGCAGTGCTGATCGTCAAGCCGAGGCCCAAACCTCGCACCGTGATCGTGAAACCGACACGCAGGCCAAAGCCCAGAAAGATCGTCGTTCGGCCGAAGCCCAAGACCCGCAGCCTGATCAACATCGACATCGACTTCTAAACCCGAACTCCAAAACCGATGCTCCTGTTCCAACCGAGGCGGTCGCCGAGAGGCGGCCGCCTCACCCCTCGTATGCGACACTGTAATGGAGGATATTTGATGAAAGTTATTGGGATAATCGTTTCTGTCATTCTTCTTTGTGTTGTGCTGCTGGTTTTGTTTGGCCGCGGGCGCGACTCCGGGTCCGACACGTCGGTCGAAAAGAAGGCCACCGTGATCCACGAGGCCAAGGGCCAGGCGCAAATGGCCCAATGCTCGGCCGAACTGAACGGCGTCTTCTTTATGAGCCGGGCGACGCTGCCCCGCGGGGCGAAGCTGCCCCCCAACTGGCCCGAGATCGACAAACGGGTCGGTTTCGCCGTCGGTGCGAACAGCACGATCCTGAAGACCATCGACGGCGGGCGTACGTGGAAGTACGCGGCGCAACCGAAGGAAAAGGCGCCAGCCCTCGCCGACGTGCGGTTCCTGAACCCCGTGGAGGGATGGGCTGTGTGCCGGGACTTGGCCCTCCATACCGGCGATGGCGGCGAGACGTGGACGCCCGCTCCGGTCCTTCCCGGTATCGTGGGTTACCATGGGTCCAGTACGGCAACGGCATCGTCTTACTTCGAGATCAAGCCGCCGACCTGTGGTGCAACTCTCTACAAGGCCGTAGAAGGAGGTAGAAAATGGAAGGAACACTCCGACCTGCCACGCAATGATTATGGCGTCGTGTTCTTCCTTGACGACCTTCATGGTTGGGTGTGCGGCGACTACGGACGATTCGCCATAACGAAAGACGGCGCCAAGACCTGGACGGAATGCAATCTCGAAAGCGGCGGGAATCTGTACCGCCTTCAGTTTTTGACGCCGGAAATCGGACGGATGAAGGCGGATCGCACTGACGGAATTCTCGTCACGACCGACGGCGGCAAGACGTGGGAGGCGAAAAGCGCTGGGCTGGCCACCTACTGGGGCGTGCCGGACATGCAGTGGCTCGACGAGAAGGTGGGCTTCCTGCTCGTGCATGTGGATACCGAAAACACGCACGTCCTTCGTACGATGGATGGCGGCGATACCTGGGAGGTCATCGGCAAACACAAGATCCCGCTCCATGCCATGAGCTTCGTGGACGCCAACCACGGCTGGGTGGTCGGGCCCGCCGGATGCATCTTCCATTACGATCTGGGGCCGGTTGCGGAGACGAAGGCGAAGTAGTCCAGACGGGACGCGGCGCGGATTGTGCTTGACGGCGGGCCCGCATTTCGATATGCAAGGAGGCGCCATATCGTTCGGAGGGTCCGCCATGGCCGTTGCGCAAACAAGCCGGGAACGTTTCCATGCCGCGATGCAATACGGCGCGCCCGACCGCGTGCCGTGTTTCGATGAGGGATTGCGGGATGATGTTCTCGATCGCTGGAGACAGCAAGGCCTGCCGCCGGATGCCGACCTGGGTGCGATGTTCCACTACGATCGTCGCGAGTTGCTGCCCGTCGAGATTCGACTGCAACCGGACCTGAAGAAGTTCCCCACATCGCGTCGGGGCCTGAAGGCCCTGCGGCGAAGACTTGTTCCCGATGACCCCGGCCGCTACCCCGAGAACTGGGCCGAGCGGATAGCGGCATGGCGAAGGCGAGATCACATCCTCCAGTTCCAGGTCCACCGCGGCTTCTTCCTGTCCATGGGCGTGGGGGACTGGACCGGGTTCGCCCGCGCCATCTATCAACTCGCCGATTCGCCCCGGCTGGTGCGGGAGATCATGGAAATGTACGCGGAGTTTGCGGTGCGCCTGGCCGAGAAAGTGCTTGCCGAGGTGGAGGTGGACTTTGCCTCCATCTCGGAACCCATCGGCGGGAGTGGCCCGCCGCTCCTTTCTCCGAGGCACTACGAGGAGTTCGTCCTGTCCACGTACCTGCCGGTCCTCGACGTGCTGCGCCGCCATGGGGTGGGGACCATCGCCCTGGTTACATATTCCGATGTCCGCGCGTACATCCCCCTGCTTCTGAAGGCGGGGGTCAACTGCCTGTGGATCAGCGAGGCAAACTCGCAGGCCATAGACTATCGTGAGCTGCGGCGTGAATTCGGCCGTGACCTGCGTCTCATCGGAGGCATCGACCTTGACGTGCTCCTTCTGGGGAAGGATGAGATCCGTCGCGAGATCGAGACCAAGGTCCCTCCCCTGCTGGCGGAAGGGGGCTACATCCCTCTGGCTGGCGGGCGCGTGCGCGGCAACGTGCCGTTTGAGAACTATGCGTACTACCGCCGCGTGCTGGAGAAAGTCGCGAAGCGGGGGGAATGACGCGGGCGGCGCCGGGAGCTTTTTTACCCGCAAAATTTTCGATTTTTGCTTGCAATTCGAAAAAAAATGGGGTACAGTAAAGACATTGGACCGTAGAGAGACTGGCTTGAGCATTTAGATTTTGGTTCAGACTGTTCACATTCTCGCGCAGCATCACGCCTTTTCGGAATTTGGTTTTCGATCTGCATGCCTGTTTGCATTTCAAATGGGTTTCCGTGGGAGTATTGCGCCGAGTGAAACCACGGCTTCTTTGCAGGGACAGCCACAGGTAAGGCGTCCCGTTTCGTTTGTTTAGAGGAGAGGTCTGTACAGGGTAAGGAAATGAAGAACATTTATTGTGGCAATCTGTCGTACTCGTGCACGGAGGATGAACTGCGTCAGCTTTTTGAGCAGTTCGGCAAGGTTCAGTCAGCGAAGGTCATCATGGACCGTGACACCGGCCGCGCCCGAGGCTTCGGCTTTGTGGAGATGGAGGTCGAGTCCGAAGCGGATCAGGCCATTGAGAGCCTCAACGGCACCGACTTCGGCGGGCGGAACATTATCGTGAATGAAGCGAGGCCTCGCGGAGAACGACGGGCGAGGGACTAACGCTCAAAAAAGCTCGCCCAAGTACGTAGCCAGACGTTCTACATCACGATCCTTCATTAGCTTGTCCACAAAGGCCCGGTTGGCGTCTGCGTTGACCAGGGCCTTGTGGACGCTCTGCCATAGCCGGTTCGCCTTCTTGGGATCGGCGCAGAGATAAAGCTCGGACACGATTTCGCCGAGCTTTTGCACCGCAAGGGTATCTTTGTGTTCGTAGTACCGCTTGACAATGCCCTTCTGGTGAGGGGACAGATGTTGTCCTCTGGCCATTCCTGTCTCGCACTCCTTTCGCAAAAGAGAAAGGCGTATTATATCAGATCGTCACGCCTTCCGCAATATCGTTTGACGGCAGGCCCGTATCGCTTTTGACATCCCCCACGCCGCCCCCTATAATTCTCCAGTATGAACTGAAATCGTGAAGGGAGAATATCTCATGCCAGACTTTAGCGTACTGATTGTCGGCGGCGGTTCGATCGGCGAGCGTCATCTGCGCACCTTTCAGCAAACCGGCGAAGTTGCCGCGTCCATCTGCGAGCCGCGCGAGAAAAAGCTGCGGGAGCTCCGGCAGAAGTATTCCGTCGCGAAGGCATACGCTGACTTCGACGATGCGCCCCTCAGTGAATTCGACGCGGCCGTCATCTGCACCCCGCCCCACTTGCACATCCCTATGGCCATCAAAGCCGCAGAGGCCGGCTGCCATCTGCTCGTCGAGAAACCCCTCTCCCACAGCATGGACGGTGTGGACGACCTGATCGCGCTGGCCCGGGAGAAGAACCTGACCACCGGCGTCGCCTTCGTCCTGCGCCACACGCCCCTCTACACACGGATGAAGGAGAAGCTGGACAGCGGGATCATCGGACAGGTGCGCTTAGCCTGCATCAAGAGCGGCCAGCAATTCTCGAAATACCGTCCCGACTACCGCAACACATACTTCGCGAGGAAATCCATGGGAGGCGGGTCGATCCTCGACGCGGTCAGCCACCTGCTCAACTATCTGGAGTGGTGCCTCGGCCGGGAGCACGAGGTCTGCTGCATGTACGACCACCTGAGCGAGATGGAGATCGAGACAGAGGACTGCGCCTTCCTGACGCTGCGCTTCGAGGGCAATGTCATCGCGCAAATCGAGCAGAACCTGTTCCAGAAAGACTACCAGCTCTACCTGGAGTTCGTCGGATCCGAGGGCACCCTGCGGCTTGGCGGAACACTTCAGCAAGGCGCGGCCCGGCCTCAGATCGGCTTTTGCCGATCAGATGACGAAGGATGGGAGATCGAGCCGATCCCCGAATACGAGCGCGACGACACCTTCACCGCCCAGGCGCAGAACTTCCTCAATGCCATCCGAGGCGAGGAGCAAATCCGGACGACCCTTGAGGAGGGCCGACGCACCCTGAAGGTCTGCCTGAAAGCGAAAGAGTCGTACGAGACAAAGCGCATCCTCTCCATATAGCCCCTGCGATACGGCGATGGATGCAGCCGATTCGTCCTTGACACCGCTTCCGGCTCTGCCTATACTCGCGACACCATAGCAACATCACACCAAGTCAAATCCCAAACAGAAGGGGGGAGAAATGAAACGCCTCTTGCTTGTGGTTCTCGCGCTGGTCTTCTTCACACTCACTGCCCACGCCGATGATTGGGAGATTGAGAAAGGCCAGTGGGAGATCACAAAGAGGGGACTCTCCGGCAAGGGCTTCTGTGTCGCGTCCTACAAGAAACCCATCAGCGAGAAGGCCGACATCCAATTCGCCCTCGTCGTCCGCGAGTGGGTTACGCGCGTCGGTCCCAACCCCCTGATTGCCTTCTGCTGGAATCACACCGAAAACGGACGCGCCATGCTCATCTTCACCAAGAGCACGATCATGGTCCATCAGGTCCAAGCCGGGGAGCGAAAGAAACTCCAGTCCATGTCCTTCGATGTCCCCCTCAATCGCTCCATCCCCGTGCGGATTCGCCTGACCACCAAGGGCATCAAGGCCCTCGTGGGCAAGCAGAAGGTGGACGTTCCCCTTGATGTCCCGACCTTGGAGCGCCTGTGCTTCCAGATCAACGGGGCCGATGCTTCTTTTGCCAAAGTGAAGATTAAATCCAAGTGAGGAACACGACATGAAACGCTTACTGCTGATCCTGCCGTTGCTGTGCCTTGTCGCTCACGCCGACGAGATCCCCGGCTGGCAAGTACCGCCCCAAGGATGGACTTGCAAGAAGGGCATCATCTCCGCAACCCCCGCGCCGGACAAAGCGTCTCGTATCGTCACGGCGGACCAGCACGAAGCGCCCAATCTATCCTTCCAGCTCCGCGTCCCAAAATGGACAGAAGGCGGGGCCATCGGCGTCTATTGGGGAATGCGCGGCATTACCGGAGAAGATTCCTACCATCGCTTTGCCATCAACATCCGGCCCTCACAGGTGCAGATTGGCAAGATGGAAGGTGCAGGGAACTCGACGTCCTTGGACCGCTTCAGCGCAAGCGTCCCCGCCGGAAAATGGGTTCCCGTCTTGCTCAAGTACAAGAAGGGCAAGCTGATGATCATGGTCGGCAAAGGTCGCAAGACCATCGCGCTTAATCCCGCGAAGGCAACCGGTTACCTGGCCATCAATTCCCACAAGGTCAACATCGAAATCCGCAAGCTCAAAACGAAGTGAGGGAACCATGAAACGCCTGTTATTCCTGCTGCCGTTGCTGTGCCTTGTCGCCCACGCCGACGAGATCCCCGACTGGAAAGTCACACAGGGCAAGTGGTCATACGATGCAAAGAAGAAAGAAATCAAAGGCGACGGCAACGGCAATCTGGAAAGTACCACGTTTCCCGGAGGTGACTTTACCATGGACTTCCAGATTTGCATCGATGACTATACCGACGCGCACAACATGGTCGGGATCAGCTTCCGTGTGGCGACACGCTCCCGGTATAAGCTCTCATTTCGGCGCCCAAATCAAGTGATGTTCGACAAGTCATGGGTAGACGGGGAAAAGCACACGACGAAGTCACTTGCCTCTCAGTCCCTGCCCATCCCAAAGGGCAAATGGATTCCGGTCAAACTCAGTGTTCGCGGTGGGAAGATGCAGGCCCGTATCGGACGAAAGATCACCCTCCAGGCCATGAACCCCTTCCCCCCGGCAAGCTGCAACTAACCACGTTCAACACAACCGCCCGATTCAAGATCAAGAAGATCAAGACGAAGTGAGGAGAACGCCATGAGACGCTTGCTGCTTATCTTGCCGTTGCTCTGCATTGCTGCCGGGGACGCGGAATGGAACCCGCAGCTATCCGAGGGTGAGTTTACCGGAGACCGCCTCTCCGGTGTCGGCAGCATTATGACAAAGGCAACGTACAAGGACTTCAAGTTTGAGGCCAAGCTCACCTTCGACAGGGCAACCGCCGACAAGGCATCCTTCGGTTTCTACTTCGGTGTCCCCCCAGACAACGGGGTGCCACGCTATCAGGTCATCATCAACGAGAAACATGGCGGGCCGTCCATCTATGTCGAGGACTACCACGGTCCAGATAAGACCGGTAAGACGCTTTGGCGGTACTCTCTGCCAAAGGGCCTCGCCAAGATGCCGAAGTTGAAGCTGACGGTCATGAAGAAGGGATCATCTGTTGTGGTAGGACTTGGGCGAAAACGCGCCTTGGGCAAGTTCAGCGTGGACCGTCCCGGCCCTGGCCATCTGCGTCTTCTCATCGTGGGGGCACCGATTACGTGTGAAGGAATCTCCGTCAAAGGCAAGTGAGGGAATACCCATGAAGCGCCTGTTATTCCTGCTGCCGTTGCTGTGCCTTGCCGCCCACGCCGACGAGATTGAGGGATGGAAGGTCACATCAGGAAAGTGGTCGCAAGAGAACGATTCGCTTCATACCACGGGGGGGACGTTGCTCTATGTGGTGAAAGCCAAGAAGGGCTTCATGCTGAAGTGTCGCATAACTGTCCATGAGTGGCTCAGCGAGAAGGGATACAGCAACGCTTGTGTGTTCTGGGCATTCAAGGGGACGAAGCCCGGCGAGCCAGAATGGGAGAACCGACATGCCTTCGTCATCAAGCCGGACTATGTTCGCGTCGCCGGGCCGCAGGGCGCAGGAGTGAAGACGCACCAACGCACCTGGCCGTTGCGTAAGTCCGTGTCCGTCACCATCAAGTCGACACCTAACAAAACGGAGATCAGCTTCGGAAGGACCAAGATTGCAACGTACAGCAGATACACGGACCCTAACGCCATCGCGCTCGTGGTCACAGAGGCCGATGTGACGTATGAGAAGATCAAGATTAAGACGAAGTGAGGAAAACGCCATGAGACGCATCATCATTGTCGGCCTCGCCCTGCTCTGCCTTCGGGCGGGAGCAGACGAAAAAGAACTTGTGCCTGGATGGACTATCAAGAACGGTGCCTGGTTGGAGGATAAGGGGAGCTTGTCGGTGTCCGAGCGTGGCGTCCTCAAGTACGCCACGGCCGACATTCAGACCTTCCAGATGAAAGGGCAAATCACTATAGGGGAGTGGAAAGAAGGCGCAAAGGAGAGGGTGGTCGGTGTTTTCTGGGGATGGAGTGGCAGCACGGCGACAAAAGAAGAATGGAACAACAGGGTGCACTTCATCCTGACACCGAATGTGGCGCTGGTGGCACGCTCGGAGGGAGTGGGGTTCTCCAATCTGTGGCGGCAAGAGCAGACAATCGCGCCCAATAAGGTCTATCCATTTCAAATCAAGATAGGCAAAGCAGGCGGTGCAATAAGGATCGGTCGCACAACCGTCAATCTCGATAAACGTGCGGTGAAGAAGGGGTACATCGGCCTCTACGTCACAGGGGCAAAGGCTACATTCAGCAAGCTCAAAATCAAAGTCAAGAGTAAGTGAGAAAACCCAATGTGAGATGGCTTGCACTTAATCTGACATTCGGGTAAGTTTGTAGGGCTGGCCGAGCCGAGCGAGCACTCAAAGCTCGGCGAGGGGAGGCCA
>JAADGH010000112.1 GCA_013152475.1 Planctomycetota bacterium | reverse complement strand
GGGCGCCGATGGGGATTGGGTGACAGGCCTCGGAAGTCCCGCGCCCCAGTTCTCACGGCACAAACTGAATGTCTTTCGTCATAATGAATCCCTTGCCCGTCTTCTCGGTCGTCGTGCCGTGGACGCCGATGGAGATGGCGCTGACCTGGTCGAGGTCGAGTTGGTTGTTCTCGTCCTTGGACCATCCGCCTCTCTTGAACGAGGCAAAGGGGATGGTGACCGTCTTCCAGTCCTTGCTTGCCGGCGGTGGGGGCTCGGCGCAGTATTGCGTGCCGTCGCTTTCCCGCAGCATGACCAGCAAGCCGTGGATGCCCTTCGGGATCTGGGCTTTGTAGGTGAAACGCAATCCCTTGTATCCTTCCAGTTCCGCTTCGGGCATTCTCACGGAGGGGATGTCATACATGTGCCGGCCGCCGGGGAAGCTGAAGTCGAACCGGGCACACTTTTCCTTGGCATCGATCGTGATCTCCCCCTTCGCGGCCGGGTCCTTCCCGATGCTCCACAGTGACGCGTCCAGACACTTCACCCCCAACGGCTTTGTGGGACGATAGGGCTCGCTCGTGAACAGCGCCTTGCTCACCTCGAACGTCCCCTTGGCCGGGCCGTCGATAGCCAGACCGAACCAGACCTTCTCGATCTTGTCCCATTGCAGCTCGGCCTCCTCGTCCCGACTGAACTTTGCCGGGCGCAGGCTCTTCAGCGGCAGGCGCACCTCCTGGAAGCCGCCCGTCGCGATGGGATTCGCAGCGACCTTGAACCATGCGTTGCCGTCTTTCCCATAGGCCACCAGCGCCAGGCGCGGGAGCTCACCTTGATCCAGGTTCAGCCGGTAGCGCACGGCAAGGACCTTGCTGCCGGTCGGGTTGCTCCGCAGTGTGCCTTCCAGCGCAAGGAGGCGGCGTTCGTCACCTGTCTTTGTGAATGTGACCTTCACGGCCGGGCTCTCTCCATCAGCCTTGGCAACCGTTTCGACAGAGGCTTGCACACAGGGAACGGGAGCGATCTTGATCCCGTCAACCCCGTTTGCGCCGGTCCCGACGGGAACCGTCACATCGTCCCCGGCGACGAGCGAAGCACTCATTGCAAAAAAACAAACCATCATGTACCGAATCATCGTTACTCTCCTTCGGCCTGGGCCTTTGCGGCAGTGTTGGTCAGCTTGATATTGTCGAGGTAGTAGCACGTCTTCTCGCTGGCGGTGCTGCTGAAGCCGCACCAGTCGAGAACTTTCCACTCGGGCCGTCCGGTTTTCAGCTTTGCGAATGTGCTCGGTTTCTGCCCGGGCAGCGTCACGGTAAGGGTCCATGTGCCGTTGGCCTTGGCCCCCTGTCCCGCGACGACCTCGACATGCACCCACTTGCCCACGGGCAGTTTTGCCAGCTTCTTGCCTCCGACGAACAGGTCGCCATTGCCAATCGTGAGGCTCGGCCCGACGATATATTTCTTGCCCTCGGGGTACTCCCGCCACTCGTGATACATTTTCGTGCCCTTCTCGATGCGGATGTCGAAGGAGCAGGTGGACACACCCTCACTGTAATGCGGCTGGTAGTAGAAGTGCGGGTTGTAGCTTGCCTTCAGGTCCGGCGCATCGGCGATCTTGAGGGACTGTGTTCCGGACGCGGCCGTTTCGTCGGTGACGCCGAGCAATCCCTTCCGCTTCTCGGCATACATCTTCGCCACGGGCGGTGGGCTGCCGGCGGGCATGGTCTCAAAGTCCTCGTCGATGAGCATCGGCGGGGGCGGGGGCGGATCGGGGGCGAACTCGACGGGAGGATACTTCACCTCACTCGCCTTCTTCACCCATGCCGGATCGCCGTAGACCCCGGCCTTGGAGTAGTCGAAGGGCTTGAAGCCGATCTTGAAGGCCGGCGAGCCGGGCTTCAGATGGAAGTCGTAGTGTTTCGCATCGACGAATTTCGGGTCCGCGACGATCGATCCCTTGCCCTGGCCCGTTTTCTTTCGCCATTCCTCGAACGTCATCCCGCAGAATTCGAGCGGCTGCCCGGCCATGTCCCAGTAGAGGTTGTTCCGCAGGATGTTCGTCTTCCCGGTCCGGTTGCGATAGAAGAGCAGGCCGCCGCCCTCGCCGCGAAGGACGATGTTTCGTTCGAAAGTGAACTGGTGGTGGTCCTCCTTGCGCGAGAACTGAAGCTGGCCATCCATGCTGAAGGCGAAGATGTTGTTGCGGCTGATGAGGTCCTTGCCGAAGTGCATGTGATACCCGCCGGTTTTGGTGTTATAGACCAGGTTGTTTTCCATGACGATAAACCGGCTGGCCGCATCGTTGTAAAGCCCCCACCCGCCGCGGCCGTAATGGTCATAGGAGTAGACATCATGAATGACATTGTTGCTCAGCGTCGTGCCCGGCGATTCGCCCAGGGTATAGATGCCGCCCATATCGCTCAGGACGCCCCAGCCGATGTGGTGGATATGGTTGTAGTTGATCTTGTTCCTCTCCGCCGGGCTCTTGCCGTAGCCCCACTTCCACCCGACGGACACGCCGCTGTAGCGAAAATCGCCGATGTCGTTGTGCGTCGCCGCATTGTCGGAGCTGTGCCCGATCCACAGGCCGACGCAGCCCATGTAGAGGTGGCCGCCGTTGCGGAGAATGTTGTTGTCCACCGTGATGTGGCGGGTCATCTCGCATGGATTCGGGTTGTTGTTGCGCCACCCTTCCCCAATCTTGACGCATCCCGCTCCCAGGTCGTGGATGGTGCACCGCTGCACGAGGCAGTCGCGGCAGCCTTGGCGGAACCAGATGCCGTATGTGCCGACGTGCCCCACTTCGCAGCCCTTGATGACGATCTTCCGCGCGCCATCGGCCATAATGACGGCGGGGATCCGGACTGCGGCCTGAGCATCGCCGTGGCCCTCGGGCGGGAGGATGTACTGTCCATACCTGAATGTGAGGCCCTTCAGGCGGATGTGCTCCACCCACAGGCCCAGGTGCGGCTCACCGGCGAAGTGGAGGAATTTCTCGCAAACGGGCGCGACGACCTCCGCCTTCGTCATGTCCTCACCGGGGCGGGGCTTGTAGGTGAGCGTGCCGTCACGGTCGAGGAACCACTCGCCGGGCTGGTCGAGGGCGGCCCTGAAATTTTCCAGATGATACCGCTGGTTCGGCTTCCAACGCATGAGCGGCCAGGGCGCAGGACCGGTGAGGAGGACACGGTTCGTCTTGAAGTCGATGTCCTGAACCCGATGCCGCGACACGGCCCAGGAGTGGTAGGCCACGAGGGTGATGTCGCTCCATCGCTCCTTCGGGACTGACTTCAGCGGCTCGATGTCCTTGCGTCGGGCGATGAAGGCCCGGTTGGCAAGGTTTTCCCGCTTCCCCGTTACAGGGTCGATGCCGTACTCCACCTTGTAGAGCATGTAGTGATAGAACTTGTTCGGGCTTCGCGCGCGGACGGCGCGCTTGCCGTTGACCCAGAGCTGCTCGAAGTACCACTTGCCGGCCTTCACATCGGGGACATGGGCCGTCCACAGGCCGTCCTTTCCCGGCTTGAAGCCGGTGATGACGCGCCCGCCGGTGAAGACGGGCTTTGCACCCGGCGCCGGCTCGTAGGTGATCGGGCATGCCTCCGTGCCGCTGTCGTCGGGCGTGAAGACCACCGGCTCGGTCATGGCGTGCGTGCCGTTCTCGATAAGCACACGCACCGGTTTGGTCAACGGCCCTTTGGCCTTCAGCGCGCGGACGGCATCGCGCGCCTCCTGGAGCGAAGCGAACGGCCCCAGCTTATGCACGGCAGCCGGTTTTTTGGTCGGTATTTCCTTTTCCTCCGGGACGCAGCCGAGCCCAACTACCAGGATCAGAAACAGTGCGTTTGCCTTTTTCAGGGAATCCATCATACGTTGTGGCCTCCAAAATTCCTCTTTCCCTATTTCTGGTCCAGATAGACAATCCCATCCCAGTCCGGCCCGGGGGGGGCTTTTTGAAAGGCGGTGCACCGCTCGACGTATAGCTTCGTCGGCGGGTCGGACGGGAGCTTTCCCAACAGGTCTCGAAAGACCGCCGCAGCCTCATCCCACTCTCGTTTCAGGTAGGCGTCGAACCCCTCGGCGAACCGGTCGCACAGTTCCTTTGCCTCAACGGCATCCTCGCCATCCCGCTTCGCCACCAATTCGTAAATGCGAATGCCTTGTTTCTTTCCCTTCACGGCTACCACATCAAGTGGGCGAAAGAGGAACTCATCGCCGGCCTTCTGCCGTGTGGACTCACTGACAATGATCACGGTGCCATAGATTTTGTTCACGCCCTCCAGCCGGCTGGCCAGGTTCACGCTGTCGCCCAGCACGGAGTAGTTCATGCGCTCGGTCGATCCCATGTTCCCCACCACCGACTCGCCGGTGTGGATGCCGATGCGGGTGGGCAGGGGGACCTTCCCCTCTTCCTGCCATCGTGCATTGAGGCGCGCCACTTTCGCCTTGCAGAGCAGCGCGGCGCGGCAGGCGTGGACGGCGTGCTCCTGGTCCGCTACCGGCGCGCCCCAGAAGGCCATGATCCCATCCCCGGTGTACTTGTCGATGGTTCCCTGTTCGACCATGATGATCTTCGTGAGTTCGTCGAGGTATTCCGAGTAGTGGATCAGGAGCTCTTGGGGGTCGATCTCCTCCATGAGCGATGTAAAGCCTTTCACGTCGGTGAACAGGATGGTCAGTTCTTTCAACTCCCCGCCCAGGCGCGCCTCCCGGCCCGTCTGGATCAGTTGGCGAACGAGACTTGCGGGCACGTACCTCCGAAAAGCCTTGAGGCCCGTTCTCATGGCGGCGATGGCATCGCTCATCGATTGGATTTCCTTGATGCGCGTGGTGACACTCGCCCCCTCGCCGAGATCGAAGTCCTTGATACGCTTGGTTTCCCGCGCGAGAGCGGAGATGGGTTTCGAGATGCTCCGCGAGAGCAACGTGGCGGACACAATGGCGGCGATAAGAACAAAAAAGGCGATGAGGATGCTGACGCGGTTGGCCCGTTTGAGTGCGCCAATGAAATCATCCTGCGGTACCACCACGCCCATCTTCCACACCTTCCCGAAGGACGCGGGGAAGGGCGTCACAGATGCGATATACCGCTTGCCCGCCGCGCTAAAAAGGAATTTGTTCCTCTGTGTCTTGGCATAGTCCGAATAGCACTGCGCGATACAACGTTTGTTGACCTCATGGATCTGCGCGGGGCGGAAGCCCTCGCCCTCCTTCTTCACGATCTGGGTCAGGTCGGGGTAGGCCACCAGCTCCTGCTTGGCGTTGACGATGAACCCCGTGCCGCTCTTGCCGATCTTCAGCGACTTCAGAAACTTCGATATCTCGATCAATTCAATGTCAAACCCCAGCACGCCGACGATTTTTCCCTGCGCATCGCGAACCGGGTAGGAGGCCGTAATGCCCGGCAGACGGTCCGTGAAGAAAATGTAGATGTCCGTCCAGTATATGCCCTGGGCCTTCTTTGCCCCCTGAAACCAGGGCCGTACACGGGGATCGTACTGGACGTCGGTGGACTTCTCTTCTTTGACGATCTCTCCCTCGCGGTTACGATGGATCCACGTGACCGTCGGCGGCGTGATATTGCGGTTGATGACCTTCGTGGAGATCGTCCCGTCGGGCATCTTTTTGTGCATCAGGAAGTTGCCCCGCTCATCGGCGATGTTGCACATGGCCAGTTGGGGATAGGCCCTGATCACCTCCATGGCCACGGAGCCGATTCGCTTGTTTTCGAGGATCGCGAACCGATCCTCACCGGCGATACGCGCGCAGACCTCCGCCATGATGGATGCGGGCTCGAGATACTCGGCCGTTTGATTGATGACGCGCTGGGTTACCTGGTCAATCAGGTCGTCGGAGATTTCCATGACGGCCTTGGTGTTCTCGTGATAGGTGTAGCCCACGATGAGCAGGACGGTGACCAACAACAGCCCGACAAAGGCCGTCAGGATGTCCACCTGAAGCGGTCGGCTCCTCAGAAACGACGGACCCATTCGCAGTCACTCCATCCGAAAAGGATACACGGTATCCGCTGCTGCATCATAGCAGGAATCTGCTCTCAAGACAAGAACGCGAGAGCAGTTTCTTGTTGACCGCGCATTGGCCGATTGATAGGCTTCTGCAAACAAAGGCTTTTTCAGAAGAGGACAGCAATGATTGACGACGTGCGTGTGTTCTATCTGCTGATCGACCAACTGGCGGGGCACTGGGCGGAGGGCGTCGAAGTCGCGCCCGGCATCCCCCCGGTGAACGTCTGGGGCTACCACCAGATCGGTCGCATCCCCCACTTCTCCGAGCTCATCGACAACGGCCTCTTCGCCTTCACATGGAACCGAGAGAAGTGCCTCACGGCGTCCGGCGTTAAGTATCTGGCGACGGGGTGCTACAACGTCGGTCCGGTCCAGACGGGGGATTATTACCCTCGCACCGAGGACAACCCGGGACCCGTGGGGGTCATGGAAGCCGCGAAGCGCCATATGCCCGACCAGCACATGGTCACGTTCACCACCGCCTACTGGATCAACCCCGGCTACTTCTACGTGCCCGACATCAGCCACGGCATGCCCGGCGGCTTCCCGGACGACCGCATGTGGGGCGAGTTTGCGTTGCCCTATCTCCAGAAGCGGCGCGACTGGAAGGTCGCCCACGTGTATATCACCACGATGGATATGGTCAGCCTTTGCCCCTCCTACACGCCCGACCCGCCGGAGGACCCGCGCGAGACGAAGGACGCCTACATGCACCACCTGGACGAGATCCTGAAGGAGGTGATGGACTACCTTCACGAGGACAACGGGTGGGAACGAACGCTCCTTGTCATCGCCTCCGACCACGGGTACCATGCCGGGTGCACCGTGGCGAAGGAGAAGGGGGCGACGACCGCCAACTACTGCGCCGACCATCCCCCGCCCTATGACTGCCATGTCTATGACTTCGAGAAGGACAAGCCCACCGACATGGCCTCGTGCGGACCGCGTCGCACGACGGGGATCGTATCGGGCGGCGCGCTGCCGGAGGAGTTTCGTGGCCGGGTGATCCGCGAGGCGGAGATCATCGACATCGCGCCCACGGTCGCGGATGCGCTGGGGGTGCCGTTTCCATGCGAGGGGAAGAGCCTGCTTGACGCCGAACGACAGCGAAAGTAGAAGAGCCTTCCAGGCTCTTCATGAAGCGGCAAGATGCCGCTTCTACATTGGGACGAACCGTGCTGGGCGGAACTACTTCTTCGCTTTGGGTTTGGCCTTGCCTTTCCCCTTCCGGCTTTTCCTCCGCTTCCGGGCCAGTTGGTAGGCCCACAGGTCCGCCTTGGCAGGATCGTACTTGGGGTTTGGTGTCGGCATTTGGGCGTTGACCTTTTTCCTCCATGACTTCAACAGCCCATGAAGCTCGCGCGCCTTTTCGGGCATCTTCTGCGCGAGGTCGATCGTCTCGCCGATGTCGTCCTTCAGGTTGTAGAGTTCCAGCTTGCCGTCCTCGTAGAACTCGATCAGCTTCCAGTCCCCCTTGCGGACAGCGCCGAAGCAGTTGGCCCCGCCGGGGTGATAGTGGGGATAGTGCCAGTAGATCGCCTCGCGGTCGATGCCGCCGGTCTGTTTCAGGAGGGGAACGAGACTGACCCCCTCCAAGCCCTGCTTCGGGTCGCCCTGAACACCGGCCATCTCCAGAATGGTCGGATAGAAGTCGATGCTCGTCACCGGCACGCTGCACACGCTCCCCGGCTTCACAACGCCGGGCCAGCGAACGATCATCGGTTCGCGGACGCCGCCCTCATACGCCGATCCCTTGCCCGCGCGCAGCGGTGCGTTGCTTGTGATGTTGTGCAGGGCCAGGCCGCCGTTGTCGCTCATGAAGAAGACGACTGTCCGGTCGGCAATGCCCAGTTCATCCACTTTCGCCAGGACCTTGCCCACCGACTCGTCCATGCTCTGGATCATGCCGGCATACTTGGCGTTGCCCTGGGGCGTCACCTTCTCGCCCTTTGCCTTGTATTTTTTGATGAGCTCCGGCGTCGACTGGAGCGGCGTATGGACGCTGTAGTATGAGAGATAGAGAAAGAACGGCTTGTCTCTGTTTGCCTGCATGAACCGGCATGCTTCGGCGGCAAGACGATGGGGAAGGTGTTCCCCTTTCGGGCCATCCGGAAGGGTGGGAATTTTGTAGGGAGCGAAGTAGCTCGGCGGCGATCCGCGTTGCGTGCCGCCGACATTGAGATCGAACCCCTGCTTCTCGGGATAAAACTCCTCCTTGCCCAGATGCCACTTGCCCATGGCAGCGGACACATAGCCCGCCGGCTTCAGCGCCTCGGCAATGGTGACCTCTTCCAACGGCAGTTGCTGGTTGAACTTCGGCACTTGCAGCTTGGCGAACGGACGGCGGTGGCCCGAAATCCAATCGGTCAGGTTGAGCGTCGCCGGATACTTGCCCGCAAGGATGCTGGCCCGCGTTGGGGAGCAGACGGGACAGGCGGCGTAAGCGTCGGTGAACTTCATGCCCTGCGTGGCGAGCTTGTCAATGTGCGGCGTTTCGTAAAACTTGCTGCCGTAGCAGCTTACGTCCCGCCAGCCGAGGTCGTCGATGAGGATGAACAGGAAGTTCAGCTTCTTGTCATCGCCCTGGGCGAAAGCGTTCCGTGCCCCGAAAAATGTGGACAGGCCCATGGCCCCGAGCGTTCCCAGAAACTTCCGCCGATCGAATCCTGTCATTCATCTCTCCTGTCGGCCTGCCTCACTCAGGCGCCTTGTGTTTCATGTATTCAGCGATGGGGGAGGGCGCGGGGTCGCAGACCTCGATCTGCTGGGAGGGGATGGGCTGGTTGAGGACGGCCTCGATGCGCTTCCGCTGCTTGGCAACCACATCCGGGTGCGCGTCGATGACGTTCTCCTTCTCTTCCGGGTCATCGGCGATACGGTAGAGCTTTGGACTCTTGTCTTCCTGGCCGACGGCCACAGCGTAGTTCCATTCGTCGTCGCGCACCGACGCATGGCCAACGGCCGGGCCATTGGCCCAGCCCGCCCAGCCGATGACCACGTGGTCGCGGATGCCGTCGATCTCTCCCGTGACCAGGGGCCAGACGTTCTGTCCATCCACATCGCAGGGGACATCGAGCAGGTTCAGGATCGTCGGCATGACGTCATGGCTCTGGACAAAGCCGGGCACGTGATGACCGGTCGGCCCATCGGGATGGCGCACGTGCCAGACGATGCCGGTGTTGTAGGCCCGTAGGTTATTGCCCCCCTTTCCGAAGCCGCCGTCGTCGTAGACCTGCGTCCCGTGGTCGGAGAGGACCATGACGAGGGTGTCGTCGCGAAGGCCGAGGTCATCGATCTTTTTCAATAAGTGGCCGACCCACTTGTCCACGAACGTGACCTCGCCGTAGTAGAGCGCCTTGATCCGCTCGATCTCTTCCTCGGTGGCCGGCTCGTTCTCCCAGGCCGCGCCGGGCATGATGTAGTCCCGGCCGGTGTAGTCGGGGCAGTACTTGTCGGCGTATTCCGTCGGCGGGTCCCAGGGTTCGTGGGGATCGAAGGCCTCGACCCAGAGGAAGAAGGGCTTGGTATCCTTCATGCCCTCCAGCCGGTCCGCCGCCGTGCGCATGACGCGGGCGACGAGATAGTCTTCTTCGCTTTTGCGGTCTTTGTTGTTCAGGAGGTACTGCACCAGCGTCGAGTGCTTGCGCCAGTTGATCGGTTCCTTCACGTGGCGTTTGATCTGCTCCTCGATGAGCTTGGGGCTGCCCGGCTTCCAGTTGTCGCTCTCCTGGCCGCGGATGAACTCGTAGTTCACGAACCCGCGCCAGTAGTTCATCGCCGGCTTGAACATGTGGTATACGTCGGCCACCAGCCCTGTGTTGTATCCTCGCGCGAGGAGAATTTCGGCGAGGGTGTCCTGGTGCGGGGGGATCTTGTGCCAGCCCGCCGCGTGGTGCCAATGGCCCCGGCGGTCGAAGTTGTAGCGCCAGGGGAAGGAGCGGCATCCGGTATAAAAGGCGCGGCGAATCTGGAGCGTCGGCTGCCCCTCGCCGAAGGCCCGGTCGAAGGTCACGCCTTCCTTGGCGAAGGCGTCCAGATTCGGTGTCTCGACGAAGCTTAGCTTCTTGTCTTTGCCGATGACATCTGCGCGAAACGTGTCCAGACAGATTCCGACGAAGTTCATTTCAGTTTAAATCCCATGACATCCGGAAGGTTCGTAGCCAGGTACATCAACGTGTTTCGGTTGTGGTCGAACGCGATATGGACCCGCCCCGCCTCTTCGTCCACAAAGCCGTCAGGATACTGGAGTTGCCCCTCCATGTCGCAGATGACCTTCTTGAAGCGCCATTGCCTCATGTCGTCGTCGGTCATCCACACCGCCAGGGGGTTTCGCACACCGTGGAGGACGTTCGGGTTGTGAACCAGGACGATGCGACCGTCGCTCAGGCGATGCATGCGGAACTTGGAGCTCGGGTTGGGGATCTCCAGGCCCTCCGGTTCCGACCACGTGTTGCCTTTATCGGAGGAGGTGCTGCGCTGGAGATTGCCCGTGCCGTCGGCACGGATCAGCATCACCAACGTTTCGTCGCTCAGCTCCACAACGTTGTTCTCGGCCCAGCCGGCGATGGGGCCCGTCACCTCCGATGCCGTCCATGTCTCGCCCTGGTCATCGCTCATGAGCACACCCACGTGCGCGCGCTGATGCGACCCGTCCTCCAGTGGCGACACGTCGAGATCCACTTCGGGCTCCGGCGCACTCTCAACGTCCGCGTCGGATTCCGCTTTGGCTTCGCCCTCCGCCTCGGCTTCACCTTCAGTCGCGGCGTCGGTTTCCGTTTCCTCATCGGGTTCGTCTGGCACCGGGACATAGCTATGGAAAGGCAGATACCATGTCCCCCAGGTGCTCGCATAGAGGTTTCGAATAAAGGCGCGCTTCGGCATCGGCTCGAAGGGGACGGGATCCTCCCATGTCTTGCCGCTGTCCTTGCTGGTGATCGTGAAATTTTCCCAATGGCCGAAGTTGCCGTCATGGACAGTGACGTGGACGCGCACTTGGTCCTCGTGGGCATAGACCTCGCTGAGGGTGCACGCCTTGTCGTCGAACTTGAGCACCGTCTCCTTGTCGCCCCACGACTGTCCCTTGTCGGTCGAGCGGCAGAGGGCGATGTAGTTCTCCTTACGGGGTTCCGTGTCTCCGCCTGTCATAAAAATGATGACCCAGTCCCCGTTCGGCATGATGCGCAACGCCTGGTCGC
Organism: Planctomycetota bacterium; assembly: GCA_013152475.1. Taxonomy (GTDB): domain Bacteria; phylum Planctomycetota; class Brocadiia; order JAADGH01; family JAADGH01; genus JAADGH01. Next base: position 3,435 of record JAADGH010000112.1, on the reverse strand, counting down.
ACACGCACACGTCAGGCGGTGTGCCGGTGTAAACCGCCGCCAGCTTGTCTGTGGCCATGGCCTTCTCCTCCTCGTCTCCATTCTGCTTAATCTCAGATGTATGCTTTCTTGCATAACAAGAATGCCGCCGGACGTCAAGCAATTCTCGTTGACAAATCAGATCAAAGAAAGGAAAATGCCCCCTCAATTGCCCTGCTGCGGGCAACAGAGAATGCACACTAAAGGTGTCTGGAAAGGAGTTCTGAGACATGAAGATCGGTATCACGCAACTGGTGATGAGAAAAGACGGCGAGCGGATGAACATCAAGGACAGTCTCGAGTTCTGCAAGGACGCGGGATACGAGGCCATCGAGCTGGTGATCGCGGATGATTGTGAGCTGAACACGGATACGCCCGAGTCGCAGCTCAAGGAATGGAAGGCCATGGGCGATGAGATGGGCGTCGAGATCGCATCCCTCTGCGCCGGCGGTCGCGCGGGTACGCTCATCAATCCCGACCCCGAGGAAAACAAGAAGGCCCGGGACAACACACTTCGCGTCCTTGAGACGGCCGGAAAGATGGGGGTCAGTGATGTGCTGATCGTCCTCGGCGCGGTGTCGGAGGCATTGCCCTACGACGTGGCCTACGACACGGCCCTGAAGACGCTGCAGGAGATGAAGCCGGACGTGGAGAAGATCGGTGTGAACTTCGACGTGGAGTACGTCTGGGGCAAGTTCCTCGTCAGCCCGTTGGAGATGCGCGATTTCCTGGACAAGATCGACAGCAAGAACATCGGCTTCTACTTCGACAACGGCAACATGATGATCATCGGCTTCGGCGAGCAGTGGGCGAAGATCTGCGGCAAGCACATCAACAGGGTCCACGTCAAGGACTTCGTCCGCAAGGACTACAAGTTCGTCCCCCTCACCGAAGGCGACACGAACTGGCCGCTGCTTATGGCGACCCTCCGCGACATCGGCTACGACGGCCCCATCATCCAGGAATGCAGCGGCGACCTCGACGCGCACCGCAAGACGGCGGAGACGATGCGAAAGATTGTGGAGATGTGACAGCGATTGCCCCGTAGGGAGTCGAGGTGGTCGAACGTCGCGCGTCATCTGCCGGCGCCGAAGGCGACGGTTAGCTGCATGCGCTGGTCAGGTGTCAGCCTCCTTTGTGGTAAGGACTCTGCGCGCGAGCATGGCAACTTCAGGATGTGGATCATTCGTGGCTTCTCGGAGAAGTATTCTCGCTCTATCCGAACCGCAGTGCTTCAATCCTAGGACTGCGTGGTAGCGAATCGCGGCCATTGGGTCCTCTGCCTGATCGTCGGGATTTGCCTGTTTGCGCAACCACCACTGGCGTATCCGCGACAGAATGCCCCCGGAAACGTCTGGGGTGACTGCGTCCCTGGATAAGCCGCACCGTAGTGCTGTTTCCACTTCGTCCAACGCAGAATCTCCCTCGATGCACACTAGGGCCTCGACAGCGAGAGCTACAGTCGTCACGCGATTTTGCCCGAAGGGATTATCTCCGTCCGGGGCTGCCAGCGGATCGAAATGTATGATCGTGCGCAAGGTTGGCGCGGCTCGCTTCTCTCGGAACTCCATCAGCTGCTTTATGACCTCTTCGTCGAGCTCCGTTGGCGTGGGGTACTCGGCGTTCGGCACTTCCTCCATATGCCCGAGTAGGTCAAGTAGGCCTGCGCGAATCTCCTCGGTATCTGGGGACTGTTCCAAAACTCGACGTGTGTACGGGTAGCCGTCCGTGACGTAGACGGGGCCGATCGGAACCTCAACGCGAGCTGGGTTGTGATGTGGGTGATTGGCGCAATAGGTCCAGAACGGAGTCTCGATCTCTAATGACCTGATTGTACAACGCACCTCGTCCGGAGGGGGGCCTTTCCGATAGTCCGGGTCACCCTCGTTGGCAGTGTTGAACCAGCAGGTACCGCAGCAGTCTGATCCGCCATTGGGCATTGAACGTCTTCCTCTGATACCTAACTGCTGCTTATATGGTTTTCTGCATAAGAACCTTCTAACGACGCCATTCTGCGGCATAAGACGCAATCTGGATGCGCCGAAAGGATATCCTAACCTTCAAGATCGTAAGAGCTTCCGCTGGATATTGGGATTGCTGGCACATGGTCTTATACCGATCTGCATAACACGTCGGCACCTTGGTTTCAGAGGTTGCCTACCGGGCTACGCACCCCCTTGCGGAGTGTGATCGAACGTCTCCCATTTCCTCGACCTTTCGTGAAGTTTCACAAGTTATAGAATAGCTGTCGCCCCCCTGTCCTGTCAACAGGAATCTTCGCGACCCGGTAATGCCTCGGTGGCGGGGGGGGAGCAGGTGTCATTCCCGCGTACGCGGGAATCCAGGACTTCGGGGATTGTGCGTCCACACGTGGATTCCCGCTTTCGCGGGAATGACGAAGTGCCTTCGTGCGGCGAATCACCCCCCGTCACTGAGGCATTACGCGACCCAATAGGCCCTCAAATCGCCTACGATCGTGTATACTATCAAGTGACGATTGGAGGATAATATGAAATTCCTGAGTGTACGCGATCTGAGGGGGAAGTCGGCACAGGTGTGGAAAGACCTCGCCGAAGAGAAGGAGATGGTCGTGACGAACAACGGACGTCCGATCGCGATCCTGTCCTCGGTTCACGACTCGAACCTGGAGGAATCCCTGTCCGCGCTCCGCCGTGCGCGGTCCATCGAGGCCGTGGCGTCCCTTCAGCGCAGCTCCGTCGAGAAGGGAGTGGACCGGCTGAGCCCCTCGGAAATCAACCGGGAGATCAAGGCGGCCCGAAAGAAACGGCGCCGATGAGGATCGTGCTCGACACCAACGTGCTGGTCTCGGGCCTGCTCTCCCCGTTCGGACCCCCAGCCGAGATCATGCGCATGGTCTCCTCGGGAGATCTGACGCTCTGCCTCGACGCGCGGTTGCTGTCCGAATACGCCGACGTCCTGCGGCGCCCCAAGTTCCAGTTCGAGGAGGGCAAGATCGCGGCTTTGCTCGACCAGATCGAGCATGACGGCCTGCTTGTCGCGCCCGGCCCTTTGCCTCAGTCCCTGCCCGACCCGGACGACGAAGCGTTCCTTGCCGTCGCTATTGCCGGGGACGCTGAGTGTCTGGTAACCGGAAATCTTGATCACTTCCCCGCCAAGTTGCGTCAGAAAGTCCGTGTACTGTCCCCCACTCAGTTCCTGAAGTTCTACAGGAACCGCAGAAAAAGAACCTGACCGCCGTCGCCTCTCGGTCTAAAAAGCCCCCGTCCGCGGCGGCCAGGGGTCGGCGGTGAAGACGGCTTGGTCGAAGCAGCGGAGGAGGAGGTCCGTCTTCAGGTCCGCATGGTCGGGGCTGTCCCAGAGGTTCTCGAACTCGCCGGGGTCGGCTTCCAGGTCGTAGAGCTCGCCTTCCCCCCGGGCCGGTCCATGACCGACGCA
>JAADGH010000126.1:13268-57285 GCA_013152475.1 Planctomycetota bacterium | reverse complement strand
AACGTCTACCGGTCGCTCAGCCAGAAGATCGACGACAAGCACATCGAGATCATCATCTCGCAGATGATGCGGAAGGTGCGCGTGAACGACCCCGGCGAGACATCGTTCCTGCCGGGAGCCGTGGTGGACAAGTTCAAGTTCATTCAGGAAAACGAGAGGGTGCAGGAGAAGGGCGGCAAGCCGGCCACGGCCGAGACACTGCTGATGGGGATCACGAAAGCGGCGCTTCAGTCGGAGAGCTTTATCTCTGCGGCCTCCTTCCAGGAGACAACGAAGGTCCTCACCGAGGCGGCCGTGGCGGGGAAGACCGACCAGCTTCTTGGACTGAAGGAAAACGTAATCCTCGGTCATCTGGTCCCCGCTGGGACGGGCTTTAAGGCCCACCATGCAGCGGAATTCAAGATTACCGAGGCCATGCTGGGTGACGGGGGCGCCAATATCCAGACGGAGGCCCCCGGCGAAGGAGAAGGAGAATAGAGTGCCGACGATCAATCAACTGATACGAAAAGGCCGAAAGCAGATCAAGAAAAAGAGCAAGCGGCCCGACCTGGAGCAGTGCCCCCAGAAACGGGGAGTGTGCCTCCAGGTGGCTACGCGGACCCCAAAGAAGCCGAATTCGGCGCTGCGGAAGATCGCCCGTGTGCGGCTCTCCAATGGACGCGAGATCACGGCCTATATCCCCGGAGAGGGCCATAACCTCCAGGAACACTCGATCGTACTCGTGCGGGGCGGCCGAGTGCGCGATCTGCCGGGCGTTCGGTATCACATCATACGCGGCACGAGGGACTCCGCCGGGGTGGATGCGCGGCGGCAAAGTCGATCCAAATACGGCGCAAAAGCGCCGAAGTAGAGTTCGAAAGGCAAGAGCGCATGTCGCGAAAATTTAAGAATATGGATGAGGCGTATCTGAAGCCGGACGTCCGCTACCAGCGAACGCTGGTCTCAAAATTCATCAATTGCATCATGAAAAAGGGCAAGAAAAGCATTGCGGAGAAGACGTTCTATCGAGCGATGGATATCATCGAAGAACGGCTCCCCGACGTCGAGCCCTATGATGTATTTGAGACGGCGGTCAACAACTGCAAACCGCTGATTGAGGTGCGATCGAAACGCATCGGCGGCGCCACCTATCAGGTGCCGAAGGAAGTGAACCCGAAGCGTGCCTTGGCGCTGGCGATTCGGTGGATCCTGCGCGCCGCGCGGAGCAGAAAAGGCAAACCCATGGCGGTCTGCCTGGCCGGGGAGTTCATGGACGCCTACAAGAAGGAAGGCGCCGCCATGACGGAGAGAGAAAACGTACATCGGATGGCCGAGGCCAACAAAGCCTTTGCCCACTTTGCCTGGTAAGGAATCCTATTCGGTATGGCATCTGGATCGATCGAAAACATCCGAAACATCGGGATTATTGCCCATATCGACGCCGGCAAGACGACGGTGACGGAGAGGATTCTGTACTACACGGGCAAGGCCCATAAGATGGGCGAGGTCCACGAAGGCACGACAGTCATGGACTGGATGGAGGAAGAACAGGAGCGGGGCATCACCATCACCTCCGCTGCCACGACGTGCATGTGGAAGGGAAAACAAATCAATATTATCGACACCCCGGGACACGTGGACTTCACGGCCGAAGTCGAGCGCAGCCTGCGCGTGCTCGATGGCGCGGTCGCGGTTTTTTCCGGGGTTGAAGGTGTAGAGGCCCAATCGGAGACCGTATGGCGACAGGCGGACAAATACGCTGTGCCACGACTCGCCTTCGTAAACAAAATGGACCGCGTGGGCGCCTCCCTGGATCAAACCGTGGAGGATATCCGAGATCGGCTGGGAGCGACGCCCGTGGTGCTCACGCTTCCCATCGGCGACGGACAGGACTTTCAGGGAATCATTGACCTGATTGGGATGCGCGCCCTCTACTTCTGTGGCGACGACGGCGCGCAGGTCACGCCGGAGGACATCCCGGCCTCCCTGATGGGGGGCGCAGAGGAGCGGCGGGAAGATATGCTCGAAACGGTGGCCGAGAACGACGATGCCCTTATGGAGCGGTACATTGAAGGGCAGGAAATCGGTGAGGATGACCTGAGGGCCGGCATCCGGGCCGCAACCCTCAGCGCGCGGATCGTCCCGGTTTTGTGCGGGGCGGCATTCAAAAACAAGGGCGTTCAGCCCCTGCTCAATGCCATCTGCCACTACCTTCCGTCGCCGTTGGATATGCCGGCAGTGAAGGGGGTTGATCCGGAGGAGGAAGGGAAGATTCTCGAACGCAAACCCTCTGCGCAGGAGCCCTTAGCGGCGTTGGCCTTCAAGATCGCCGCAGACCGCCACGGGGAGCTTACATTTCTCCGCGTTTACTCGGGAGTTTTGAAGGCGAACACACGCGTCTATAACGTGGTCAAGGACAAGAAAGAGAGCGTTACGCGGGTGTATCGGATGCACGCGAACAAGCGGGAGCAACTGAACGAGATCGGTCCGGGCGAGATATGCGTCGTCGTGGGTCCGAAGTTTACCGTCACGGGCGATACGCTCTGTGACAGCCGCGAGCCGATCATCCTGGAGCGGATGAGCTTCCCCCAAACGGTTATCTCGATGGCGCTCGAACCGAAAACGCAAGACGACAAGGTGCGACTCGATGACGTCCTGCAGACGCTCGCGAAGGAAGACCCTACGTTCACGAAGAAGGTGGACCGGGAGACCGGCCAGTTGATCATTTCCGGGATGGGCGAGCTTCATCTGGAGGTGCTGAAGCATCGCATGCTCCGGGAGTTCAATATAGATGCCAACGTGGGCAAGCCAAAGGTGGCTTACAAGGAGACGGTGGTGGGCGCGGCGGAGGCCGAGGGGCGGTTCATTCGGCAGAGCGGGGGGCGCGGCCACTACGCAGTGGTGACCCTCCGGGTGGAACCTTTGGCGGGCGAGGGCCAGGTGGAATTCGTGAACGAGGTTGTCGGCGGCGAGATTCCGAAGGAATTCATCCCCGCCGTCGAGGCGGGCGTTCGCAGCACCGCTGGAGGGGGCGTGGTTACGGGGTATCCTCTGGTCAACGTGCGGATCACGCTGCTCGACGGTTCGTATCACGCGGTGGACTCCTCGGACATTGCCTTTGCCGCCGCCGGCTCGATGGCCCTGCGAGCCGCAGTGGAGAAAGTGGGAGTGGATCTCCTGGAGCCGATCATGGCCCTTGAGGTCCTCGTTTCCGAGGAATGCCTGGGGGATGTGATTGGCGATCTGAACAGCCGGCGGGCGATGATCGGGCGTATGGACCAGCGTGGCGGCCTGCGCGTGATCCACGCCTTGGCTCCCCTGGCCGAGATGTTCGGATATGCCACGGCGATCCGATCGCTGACCCAGGGTCGCGCGACGTATACGATGGAACCGCGGGAGTACCGGGGAGTGCCGAAGCAAATCTACGATAAAATAGTTGCGTAAGTTTCTTAGCTCAGGAGGCGCGAAATGGCAAAGGAGAAATTTGAGCGGACGAAGCCGCACGTGAACGTGGGGACGATCGGGCACATCGATCACGGCAAGACCACCCTGACCAGTGCCATCACGATGGTTCTGGCCGACAAGGGCCTGGCAAACGCCAAGTCCTACGACGAGGTCGCCAAGGCAAGCGAGTCGCAGGGCCGACGCGATGAAACGAAAATCCTGACCATCGCCGTGAGCCACGTCGAATACTCCACGGACAATCGCCACTACGCTCATGTGGACTGCCCGGGGCACGCCGACTACATCAAGAACATGATCACCGGCGCCGCTCAGATGGACGGCGCCATTCTGGTGGTGAGCGCCGACGACGGGCCCATGCCCCAGACGCGCGAGCACATCCTCCTGGCGCGCCAGGTGAACGTGCCCGCGATGGTGGTTTTTCTGAACAAGGTGGACCTCGTCGATGACGCCGAATTGCTCGACCTGGTGGAACTCGAAGTGCGGGAGCTCCTGAGCAAATACGACTTCCCTGGCGATGACATCCCGATGATCCGCGGGAGCGCCCTTGCGGCCATGCAGGACCCGAGCAATGAAGAGGCGACCAAACCCATCGTCGAGCTGCTGGCGGCCCTCGACAGCTACATCCCCGAGCCTGTCCGTGACGTGGACAAGCCGTTCCTGATGCCGATCGAAGACGTGTTCAGTATTGAGGGGCGAGGCACGGTGGGCACAGGCCGAGTGGACCGAGGCACAATCCACGTGGGGGACAACATTGAGGTCGTTGGCATTCGAGAAACCCTGAAAACCGTGGCCACGGGGGTGGAGATGTTCAACAAGACCCTCGATGAGGGCATGGCGGGCGACAACATCGGCGTGCTTGTGCGCGGCCTCAAGAAAGAGGACCTGGAGCGCGGCCAGGTGCTCGCCGCGCCGGGGAGCATCACGCCGCACACGAAATTCGAGGCGGAGGTGTACGTGCTGACGAAGGAAGAAGGCGGCCGCCATACCCCGTTCTTCACGGGCTACCGGCCGCAGTTCTACTTTCGCACAACAGACGTGACGGGAGATGTCACACTGCCCGAAGGAACGGAGATGGTCATGCCCGGCGACAACGTGACGATCAAGGGCGCCTTGATCACCCCCATCGCCATGGAGGAACAGCTCCGGTTTGCTATCCGCGAAGGTGGCAAGACGGTCGGCGCCGGTGTGGTGACGAAGATTCTCGAATAGGACTGAGCACAAAGGAGGAATGATCTCCGGTTATGGATCAGCACATCCGCATACGGATGGAGGCCTACGATCACCGGGCGCTTGACGTCGCGGCGGTGGAGATCGTTGATACCGCCAAGCGTACAGGCGCCAAAGTCCGAGGCCCGATCCCTCTCCCAACGCGGATCGAGAGGTATACGGTTCTCAGGTCGCCTCACATCGACAAAAAATCGCGAGAGCAATTTGAGATCCGTACCCACAAGAGGTTGATCGACATCCACGAACCCACGGCGAAGACGATCGACGCACTTGGCAAACTCAATATGCCGGCTGGAGTGGATATTAAGATCAAAGCCTAAGGAAAGGTTGCGGGAGATGATAGAAGTCCCTGTCCTCGATGCCGAGGGCAAAGAACAGGAAAAGATGAGCATAGACGAAGGACAGCTCGGCGGGCGGGTCCACAAGCGACTCCTCCGGGATGCGGTCATTATGTACGAGGCCAACCGGAGACAGGGGACCGCGAAGGCGAAGAGCCGGGGCGAGACCCACTACGGAAAGAAGAAGCCTTATCGTCAGAAGGGCACGGGATACGCCCGCGCTGGGTTTCGAGGTTCGCCCCCATGGCGCGGCGGCGGGGCGGCTCACGGGCCGAGGCCGCGGGATTATTCCTACGCCATACCGAAACGAGCCAGACAGGTGGCCATGCGGTCCGCGCTGCTTGGCAGACTGGAGGACGGCCAGGTGATCCTGGTCGACCGCATCGAGATGAGCGAGCCGAAGACCAAAACCATGGCCCGGCTCCTCAGGGCAGTCGGCGTGACTGGCAGTTGCCTGGTTGTGATTCCGGAGCCCAATGCTATGGTCTGGAAATCGGCAAGGAATATCGCGGGTGTGGAGGTGTGCCCGGCATCGGATCTGAACGCCTATGTGATCCTGAAGCCGAGATGCCTTGTCGTCACTAAGGATGCGATGAACAAGATATTGGGAACCACTGAACATGTTGGCGCATGAAGTCATTAAACGGCCGTTGGTCACGGAGAAGGCAGTGGAGATGTCCGAGGGGGCGGACGTCAAGGAACGAGTCTATTTCTTTGAGGTGGACCGCCGGGCCAACAAGGGCGACATCCGCAAGGCGATTGAGGAACTGTACGGAGTGAAAGTGAGCGGCGTGCGAACCATGTGGCGGCACGGCAAGACGAAACGCTGGCGCTCCAAGCGTATCCATCGGGCCGACTGGAAGCGGGCGGCTGTTACCCTGGTGGAAGGCGACCTGATCGATCTCATTTAAGCGCGCGAAGCGGACTGGAGTAGTGATGCCGATCAAACAATACAAACCGACAAGCCCGGGCAGACGCCAGGCCTCCGTACTCGACTACTCGGAGGTCACTCGGAAGGACCCGGAAAAGAGCCTGCTTCGCCCGCTCAAGAAAAAAGGCGGCAGAAACTTTCAAGGGCGAACCACGGTCCGTTTCCGAGGGGGAGGGAGCCGGCGCAAGTACCGCACCATCGACTTCAAGCGGGACAAGGACGGCGTCCCGGGCGTTGTCCGCGAGATTGAATACGATCCGAACCGTTCCGCGCTGATCGGGCTGGTGACCTACAAGGACGGAGAAAAGCGATATATCCTGGCCCCGGACAAACTCAAGGTGGGGCAGGAGATCATGTCCGGGCCGAACGCCGAGCCTGTGGCGGGAAACTGCCTGCCACTGGAAAACATTCCCCTCGGTATGATGGTCCACAATGTGGAGCTCACTCCGGGCAAGGGCGGGCAGCTCGCGCGGAGCGCCGGCGCAAGCATCCAGCTCGCGGCGCGCGAGGGCAGATACGCCCTGTTGCAGATGCCGTCGGGCGAACTGCGCCGGGTGCTTTCCCGGTGCCGCGCGACGATCGGCCAGGTTGGGAATCTGGACCACCAGAACATACGCTTGGGCAAGGCAGGACGCGTGCGGTGGAAAGGGCGAAGGCCGCACGTTCGTGGCACTGCGCAGAACCCGGTTGCCCACCCGATGGGCGGGGGCGAGGGGCGAAGCGCCGGCGGCCGCCATCCGTGCTCGCCCACCGGAAAGGTCGCCAAGGGTGGGCGCACGCGGAACAAGCACGCGGCCAGCAACAAGCTGATTGTGCGGAGAAGGTCGAAGAGAAAGTAACAGGCGCACAGCTTCTGAGGAGAAAGAATGGGACGATCTGTCAAAAAGGGGCCATACGTAGACGAAAAGCTCATGCGCAAGGTCATGAGGCAGAAGGAGTCCGGCGACAAGGGCCCGATCCGGACGTGGGCGCGCCGGTGCACGATCGTTCCGGAGTTCGTGTCGCACACGTTCGATGTACACAACGGCAGGCATTTTATCAGCGTCTTCATTACGGAAGATATGGTGGGCCACAAACTCGGGGAGTTCGCGCTCACGCGAACGTTCCGGGGACATAGCAGCGCAAAAGGAGTGTAAAGGATCATGCCCTTTCAGGCGGCACATCGTTTCGCGCCGATCTCGGCCCGAAAGGCCAGATACGTGGTTGATTTGATTCGGCGGAAGGACATCAACGAGGCGCTGGACATCCTGAAGTTCACGCAGAAGCGGGCCGCGCCCATGGTCCGGAAGGTGGTGCGGGCGGCAATGGCGGCGGCGGACGAGGCGGGCGCCGATGTGGACTCGCTCATTGTGTTTACAGCCAAGGCCGACGACGGGCCGTCCCATTCCGGACGGCTCCCCCGGGCGCGCGGGATGGCCACGCCGCTGATTCACCGGACGAGCCATATTACCGTGGAGCTCTGCACGCCAGAAGAAATGGCGCGTGCAGAGGAGAGCAGGAAGAAACCGAAGTCCACGGAAAAGACAGCGAAAGGATAGTTTATGGGTCATAAGGTCTGTCCAATAGGAATACGAATCGGGATCACCGAAGACTGGCGGTCTCGATGGTATTGCGACAAGAAGAACTTCGGCACGCTTCTGGTGGAGGACCAGAAGATCCGCAAGCACATCAAGGCGAATTACCATTACGCGGGCATACCGAAGATCGAGATAGAACGAACGCGCGAAGAAGTAGTTGTCATTCTCTACACCGCACGGCCGGGAATTATCATCGGGCGCAAGGGCAACGAGGCCGACCGGCTGCAGTCGGAGCTGGAGACATTGATCGGGAGGGCGGTTCGGCTGGAGGTTCGCGAGGTCGAACAGCCGGAGCTTGAGGCCCAGCTCGTGGCGGAGGGCGTGGCCGAGCAACTGGAGCGCCGACAGTCGTTCCGGCGGACCATGAAGCGTGCGGCCGAGGCGCCCATGAATATGGGGGCCCTGGGGGTGAAGATCCAGATCTCCGGTCGCCTGGGAGGGGCGGAGATGTCGCGAACGGAGAAGTGCATTATGGGGAGCATCCCTCTCCAGACGCTGAGGGGGAAGATTAGTTATGGGTTTACCGAGGCCCGGACGACCTATGGGCAGATCGGCGTGAAGGTCTGGGTCTACAAAGGAAAAATCGAGGAAGGGGTGACCGCGTTTGACCTGAAACAGCGTGCGGCGAGGGAAGCCGCAGCGGCGGTGGAGGTGCCTGGTGCGCCGAGGCTGCAATCCGCAGCAGAAAAACCGGCGGCGACGCCCAGCAAAGAGACGAAGGAGACGGTGAACCATGCCGTTGATGCCGAAAAGGATAAAGTACAGGAAGGCCCAGAGGGGCCGCATCAAGGGGACTGACAGTCGGGGGACGGCGGTCCAGTTTGGTGAGTACGGGCTGCAGGCCGTGGATGCCGGGTGGCTAACGGCGCGCCAGATCGAGGCGGGGCGAGTCGCCGCGGTGCACTTTATGGGCCGGGAAGGGAAGCTCTGGATACGGGCGTTCCCGGACAAGCCCGTTTCGAGCCGGCCTGCCGAGACGCGGATGGGCAAGGGGAAGGGCGAAGTGACGAGCTGGGTCATGCCGGTCAAACCCGGGCGGGTACTGTATGAGATCGGTGGCGTATCGGAGGACACGGCCCGGCAGGCGCTGGCGCGTGTGGCCCATAAGATGCCGATGAGAGTGAGGTTTCTACAGAGGAGACACACAGCGTGAAAGCAGGCGAACTTCGAGCAATGTCCATCGAGGAGCTGCAGGAGGAGCTGCAGAACAGCCGAAAGGAGCTGTACAACCTGCGCCACCAGCAGACGGTTGGTCAGTTGGAGAACCCGGCTCAGTTCACCAAGGCAAAACGGACGATCGCGCGCATCCTGACCCTCCTGAAAGAGCGAGAGATGGCGGCCGGCGCTCCGCAGGCGCGGGGGAGTGATCAATGAAGGAGCGAGGCCGAAGAAGAAGAGCCACGGGGGTGGTGGTGAGTGACAAGATGGACAAGTCCATTGTGGTTGAGGTGGAGCGCATTGTTCGCCATCCCAAGTATGAAAAGACCCTCCGTTTGAGGAGGAAACACAAGGCCCACGACGAGAAGAACGAGGCCGCGATGGGGGATTGGGTGGAGATCGTCGAGGCGCGGCCTATGAGCAAGACGAAGTGCTGGCGGCTCATGGGGATTGTACGAAAGGTCGGGGGGGTGATCGAGATCAAAGACGAACTGGCCCCGGAAGAAGAGGGTGCGGAGCGACATCCCCAAGGGGCATCTGCCGACGCCCCAGCGAGAGAAGACGAGAGTTCGGCTCCTGAAACGGAGGAGAGTGGTGATTCAGGTCCAGACCAGGCTTGACGTGGCCGATAATACAGGGGCGAAGGTGGCCCAGTGTATCAACGTGTTGGGTGGCACGCGCAGGCGGTATGCGACGATCGGCGATGTAATCGTGGCGTCGATCAAGAAGGCAATGCCGGGCGGCGAGGTGAAGAAAGGAGAGATGGTCCGCGGGGTCATTGTCCGAACCAAGCAGAATGTCAGACGGCGGGACGGCTCGTATGTGAAATTCGACCGCAACGCCATGGTGATCATTGACACCGACATGAACCCGCGCGGGACCCGCATCTTCGGGGCAGTGGCGCGCGAACTTCGCGAGAAGAACTTTATGAAGATCATCTCTCTTGCCACCGAGGTGGTGTAGGGGAGCAGAGGAATGCACATTCGAAGAAACGACGTAGTAGTCATACGAAAAGCCATCACCGGGTGTAAGGATACCAGCCGCCGTCCGGTGGGGCAGGAGTCGAAAGGCAGCCGGGGGCGTGTGCTGAAGGTGCTGACGGACAAGAACCAGGTCATTGTCGAGGGGGTGAACTACAAGTACCGGCACGTGCGGCCCTCGCAGAAGAATCCCCAGGGGGGACGCATGACGCGAGAAGCGCCTGTCCATGTGTCCAACGTCATGCTCTTCTGCGACAAGTGCCAGAAGGGAGTGAACGTTCGGATCGAGCGGGTCCCGAAGGACGCCGCGTCGGGGGCGACCACGCACAACGTGCTTCGCTATTGCAAGGTGTGTGGCGAGTTGGTTGGTGTGCAGGATTAGTCAGCGGGTTGTTGAGATTGAAACATGGCGCGTTTGCTTGAGAAATACAAGACCGAGATCGTTCCGAAGCTTGCCGAGCAGTTTGGGTACCGGAACCGTATGGCGGTGCCGAAGCTGGTGAAGATTGTGGTGAATATGGGTGTGGGAAGGGCTACCGAGGAGGCGAAGCGGCTCGAAGACGCCTGCAGCGCGATTGCCCAGATTACGGGGCAGCAGCCCTTGGTGACGAAGGCAAAGCAGTCCGTTTCGGGGTTCAAGCTTCGGAAGGGCGCACGCATCGGATGCAAGGTGACGCTGCGTGGGAGGCGGATGTATGAATTTCTTGATCGCCTGATCAGTGTTGCCATGCCGCGAATCCGCGACTTCCGCGGCCTGCCGGTCGAGGCATTCGACGGCAGCGGCAATTACTCGCTGGGGATCGCGGAGCAGCTCGTGTTTCCCGAGGTCGACCCGGACAAGTATGAGTACGCCGGCGGGCTGCAGGTGACGTTGGTCGTCGATGCAAAGTCGAGCGAGGAATCCCAGGCATTGCTGAGTCAACTCGGCATGCCGTTCAAAGTTTGATGGCTGTGGATGGAGTAAGATGGCTCGAAAAGCGCTGATCGAAAAAAGTAATCGCCCCCCCAAATTCAAGACGCGTAAGTACAACCGCTGCGCGTTGTGTGGGCGGTCGCGGGCGTACTACCGGAAGTTCGACATTTGCCGAATCTGCTTCCGGAACCTGGCCTCACGGGCTGAGATTCCGGGCGTGCGGAAGGCGAGCTGGTAGCAGGTTCGTTTGTGTGGTTTAGTTGTGGAGTGTCCAGGAATGACGATGACCGACCCGATTGCAGACATGTTGACGCGCATGCGGAACGCGCTGCGGAACAAGAAAGAATCTGTGGATGTCCCCGCATCAACCGTGAAAATCGGCATTCTGAATGTTCTGAAGCGAGAAGGGTATATTGGGGAGTTCAAGGTCGTGGATGTGAATCCCGGTCAGATCATCCGAATCTACCTGAAATATGGTTCGCATGGCGAAGATGTGATTACAGGAATCGAGCGCGTCAGCAAGCCGGGGTGCCGCATCTATAAGGGCAGCCGAGATCTGCCGCGCGTCCTTGATGGGCTTGGCATTGCAGTGGTGTCCAGCCCGAAGGGAATGCTGAGCGATCGGGAATGCCGCCGGAGCAATGTGGGCGGCGAAGTCGTCTGTACGGTCTGGTGAAAAGGAGCATTTGAGACGATGTCACGGATCGGAAAACTTCCGGTTCCTGTTCCGAAGGATGTGACGGCCTCGGTGAGCGCCGATGTGCTTACGGTCGAGGGGAGCAAGGGCAAGCTGACCCAGGAACTGCCACAGGGGATCACCGCCAAGATCGAGGAACAGGACGTACTGGTTGAGCAAGAGACAAAACGGATGACGGTCGTTGTTTTTGAGCGGCAGGACGAGTCGCGAAGGATGAAGGCCCTGCACGGTACGATACGAGCCCATGCGGCCAATATGGTCAAAGGTGTGGCCGAGGGGTTTGAAAAGAAACTCCAGATTGTCGGCGTCGGCTATAGCGCCAAGATAGAGGGCAAGACGTTGGAGCTGAATGTAGGATATGCCCACCCGGTCAGGTTTGAGATTCCCCAGGGGATCGAAATCGACGTGGCGTCGGCGACGCAGTTTACCGTCAAGGGAGCCAGCAAGCAACTGGTTGGCGAGGTGGCGGCCAAGATTCGGGCCGTTCAGCCCCCGGAGCCATACAAGGGCAAGGGCATTCGGTACGCCGAGGAGACCGTACGGAGGAAGGCCGGCAAGGCCTTTGTTGCAACCCAGTAAAGATGGTCAGAGATGGATCGCATAAAAGAAAAGAGACGACAACATAACAGGCGCCACCGACGCGTGAGGCGAACCGTGTCGGGCACGGCTGATCGGCCCCGGTTGAGTGTCTACCGGAGTCTGACTAACATGTATTGCCAGATTATCGACGATATTGATGGAAGGACGTTGGTCGCGGTTTCCACGGGCTCCCCAGAGCTGAAAGCGCAGCTCAAGAGCGGTGGCAACATAGCAGCGGCGGCGGCCCTTGGCAAGGTCTTGGGCGAAAAGGCCCTGGCGGCGGGCATCAAGAAGGTGGTGTTTGACCGAGGCGGGTACAAATATCACGGGCGAATAAAGGCCCTCAGTGAGGCGGCGCGAGAGGCCGGATTGCAGTTTTAGCGGAGCAATTGCGTGAGTGCACCGGAAGAAAGAACCGAGAGGGAAGGCGTCCTTGAGGACAAGGTGATTGAGAAGGGCATTAACCGTTGCGCCACGGTGGTCAAGGGCGGGCGGCGGTTCAGCTTCAGCGCCCTTGTGGTCGTTGGTGACCGTGGGGCGACGGTCGGCATTGGCTTCGGCAAAGCGAACGAGGTGCCGATGGCCGTCGAAAAGGCGGTGAAAGACGGCAAAAAGAATCTTGTGAGGGTGAATCTGAAGGGCGGCACGATCCCGCACATGGTGATGGGTCGATACGGCGCGGCCCGCGTCCTGCTGAAACCGGCGTCGCCCGGAACGGGCATCATCGCCGGCGCAGCCGTCCGGGCTATCGTTGAACTCGCGGGGATCAAGAATATCCTTACGAAATCCTTTGGCAGCAACAACCCTATCAATCTGGCCAAGGCGACGCTGGCGGGGCTGAGGGACCTCCGTACGAAGGAGGACGTTGCAAGGCTGAGAGGAGTGGAACTGGAATGAATCTGACCGACGTCAAGGCCACCCCGACAAAGAGAAAACGGCGGAAACGTGTCGGGTGCGGGACGGGATCGGGACACGGCAAGACCAGCACTCGCGGGCACAAGGGGCAAAGATCCAGATCGGGTTTTGGCGGCAGGATTCTCGACCAGGGCGGGCAGATGCCTCTGTTCCGCCGCCTTCCCAAGCGTGGCTTCAACAATGCAAACTTTAAGAAGCAGTACGCTATCGTAAATGTGGGCGACCTGAATGGCTTTGAGCCGGGCAGCACGGTCAACCCGGATGCGATGGCGAAGGCGGGCCTCTTCAAGAAGGGGCTCGATGGAGTGAAAGTTCTGGGCGGGGGGGAGATCAAAATTGCACTGACGGTGGCTGCGAGCAAGTTCAGCACGAGCGCCGTTCGGAAGATCCAGAAAGCCGGAGGAAATGTCCAGGAGATTTAGCGCTTGAGTACGGTCGAAGACATTTTCCGCGTTCCGGATCTTCGTCGGAAGTTGCTCATCACATTCCTGCTGCTGGCCCTGTGCCGGTTAGGGGTGTATGTGCCGGTCCCCGGCGTGGACGTGCCTGGCCTGGTCGGGACCTACGAAAAGGCCTCGCAGAACAGCGTGGCGGGCAGGCTTCTGGGCCTGATGGACCTCTTTGCGGGCGGGGCCTTCGGGCGTTGCGCCGTGTTTGGGCTCGGAGTGATGCCGTACATCAGCGCGTCCATCATCTTTCAGTTGCTTACGAGCGTCGTCCCGGCCCTGGAGCGGTTGCAACGCGAGGGGGAGGTTGGTAGGAAACGGATCCAACAATATACGCGACTGGCCACCGTGGGGCTTTGCCTGGTGCAGGGGGCGATCACCATCGCCGGCCTGCGCAGCAGCCAATCGCTGCGGCCATTCTTTCCCTCGTCGGGCATGAGCTTTGTGCTTATGTCGGCGGTGCTCATGACCACG
The DNA here is from genome assembly GCA_013152475.1 of Planctomycetota bacterium. Lineage (GTDB taxonomy): Bacteria > Planctomycetota > Brocadiia > JAADGH01 > JAADGH01 > JAADGH01. The sequence continues at coordinate 43,606 of JAADGH010000126.1, read as the reverse complement.
GGGACCATGCTGCTCATGTGGATCGGCGAGCAGATTGACGAGTTCGGCATCGGGAACGGCATCAGCCTGATCATCATGGTGAATATCCTGGATCGCTTGCCCGTGGGCATCATGCGGCTGGCGAGACAGGCCACGTTTAGCCTGAACCCGGAGATCGGGGAGATCGGTCCGGGCAAGATTGTGCTGCTACTGGCCATGTTCGTGGGGGTCGTTATCGGCGTAGTGTTCATTACCGAAGGCCAGCGGAGGATCCCTTTTCAGCAGGCAAGCCATACTCGAGGGCGGCGGGTATATGTGGGGCAGAAGCACTATCTGCCCTTGCGGGTGAATCAGGCGGGGGTCATCCCGATCATCTTTGCGCAGTCGCTGCTTATGTTCCCGGCGACCATCGCAACCGGGGTGTTGTCGTGGTATCAGTCGAACGGATGGACAGGAACATTCGGGTTCCGTTTCTGGCAGTTCATCTCCGAACAGCTTCGAGGCGGTTCGTTCCTATACATCGTGTTCTACATGGCGATGATCTTTGTGTTCTGTTTCTTCTGGACGGCTGTTCAGTTCAACCCTCAGGAGATGGCGAACAACATGAAAGAGCACGGCACATTCATTCTGGGTATTCGCCCCGGGCGGCGGACGGCCGAGTACCTGGAGCGCCTGATGACGCGGATTACGCTGCCGGGCGCGGCGTTTCTGGCCGTGATCGCCATCGTGCCGTCGCTGATGACAACGAGCATGCATGTGGACTGGACGATTACGGGGTTCTATGGCGGCACGAGCCTTCTGATTGTCGTAGGGGTTGCCCTCGACCTTGTCAAAAAAATCGAGTCGCACCTGGTTATGCGCCACTATGACGGCTTCATGCGGCGGTCCCGGAGCGGCGGACGACGGAGAGGAGGAAGAAGCCTGTGAAAGCCATATTCCTCGGTCCCCCCGGCGCAGGCAAAGGCACGCAGGCGAAGATGCTTGCCGCCGATCAGTCTGTTCCGCATATTTCGACCGGCGACATGCTTCGGGAGGCCGTGGCGAAGAAGACCCCCACGGGCCTCAAGGCCAAGAGCTACATGGACGCCGGGGAGCTGGTGCCGAATGACGTCATCATTGCCGTTGTTCTGGAACGGCTCCAGGCGGACGACTGCAAGCGGGGGTACCTGCTGGATGGGTTCCCCCGAAGTATCGAACAGGCCAAGGCGCTGGACGGAAAGAACCAGTCCCCCGATGTCGTGGTCTATTTCGATGTGGATGAGGAGACGGTGGTCGAGCGGCTGTCGAAGCGGCGGACGTGCAAACGCTGTGGGGCGATCTACCATTTGACCTACATGCCTCCGAAACAGGAAGGCAAATGCGACAAGTGCGGCGGTGAACTGTTTCACCGGAGCGACGACCAGCCGGAGGCTATTCGGGAACGCCTACGGGTCTACCGGAAAGAGACGGCCGAACTGGTGGACTACTATCGGGGCGCCGGGGTGCTGACGGAAATTCCCGCATCGGGCGATGTGGAGGAAATTCACCAGGGCGTGGTGAAGGCGCTGGGGCTGGGTGGGGAAAGCGACTCATAATGGCGGTACCGAAGCGGCGTGGCGAGATCAAGCGGATGAGAGCCGCAGGCCGGATTGTCGCGGAGGTGCTCGATAGGATGGGGGGGGAAGCGCAGGTGGGCGTGACGACGGGGCGGCTTGACAAGATCGTGGAGGAGTTGATCCGGACGCGGGGGGGGGTGCCTGTATTCAAGGGGTACTCGCCGTCGCCGGCGCACGGACCGTACCCGTGTTCGATTTGTACGTCGGTTAATGAGGAAGTCGTCCATGGGATTCCGGGTCCGCGGAAGTTGGAGGAAGGGGATCTTCTGAGTATCGATGTGGGGGTGAGCCTCAACGGGTACTGCGCCGATGCAGCGATTACGTTGGGCGTTGGTGACGTGTCGGATGATGCGGCGCGCCTGAGTCGCGTGTGCCGTGAGTCACTGGATCTGGCCATCGACGCCGCGCGGGCGGGTGCGAGGGTGTCCGACGTCTCCCGGGTCGTTCAGACGTACGTGGAAGGCGAGGGGTATTCGGTCGTTCGAGAGTATACGGGGCACGGGATTGGCAGGGAGCTGCACGAAAACCCGCGGGTGCCGAATTATGTGAGCGTAATCGGCGCAGGGAGGGACACGGTTCTCCGGCCGGGGATCACATTGGCCATAGAGCCGATGGTGAACCAGGGGACGTACGCGACGGAGGTCCTGGCAAATCGCTGGACGGTGGTGACCGCCGACCGCAAGCTGTCGGCCCATTGGGAGCACACCGTGGCGGTAACAAAGGGGCGGGCGGATATTCTGACGGTTTAGGGAAGGTACAAAGGGAAGCGCTATGGCGAAGGAAGAGCCGATCCGAGTGGAAGCCACCGTGAAGGAATCGCTGCCGAACGCGATGTTCAGGGTGGTGCTTGAGAACGGACACGAAGTCATGGCGCACGTATCGGGCAAGATGCGCATGAATTTCATTCGTATTTTGCCGGGAGACACCGTGACGATCGAGATGTCCCCTTACGATCTGACCAAGGGTCGGATCGTGTATCGGTCGTAGAGAAGAGGCGACAGCGATGAAGGTACGAGCATCAGTCAAGCGGATTTGTGAGAACTGTAAAGTGGTGCGCCGGCGGGGGGTCGTGAGAGTGATCTGCACGAACCCTCGGCACAAGCAGCGTCAAGGAAAGTAAGAGGAGGCGAAGAATGCCGCGAATTTTGGGTGTCGACGTCCCAAACGACAAGCGCATTGTGATCGCTCTGACCTACATCTACGGCATCGGCGATGTCACGTCGCACGAGATTCTGAAGGCCACGGACATCGACGAGAGCGTCCGGGGGAAGGACTTGACCGAAGATGAACTCAGCCGCCTCGGCAGCCATATCGAGAAGAACTATATCATCGAAGGCCAGCTCAGGCGACAGGAAGCGCAGAACGTGAACCGCCTTCGGGAGATCAAGTGCTATCGGGGCATACGCCACCGTCTCGGTTTGCCCGTTCGCGGACAGCGCACGAAAACGAACGCGCGCACGCGCAAGGGCCCGAGAAAGACCGTGGCGGGCAAGAAGGGTGTGAAAGACGTCAGCCGTGGATAGACAGGCAAGGTAGGAAGCAATGGCGAAGACAAAACGCAGGGTGCGAAGGAACGTTGTCAAGGCGGTTGCCCATATCAAGGCGACGTTCAACAACACGGTGATAACCATTACCGACATGAACGGCGATGCTCTCTGTTGGAACACTGCAGGAACGATAGGCTACAAGGGGTCCCGCAAGAGCACGCCCTTTGCCGCGCAGCGCGCCGCCGAGGCGGTTGCCGAGAAGGCGAAAAAATTCGGCGTGAAAGAAATCGAGATCAAGGTTAAGGGCCCGGGATCCGGTCGGGAGTCGGCCATTACGGCGCTGCAGAGCGCCGGGCTCACGGTGAGAGCGATCGAAGACGTCACCCCGCTTCCGCACAACGGCTGTCGGCCGCGGAAAAAGCGCCGGGTGTGAACACGCAGAGTAGAAGGAAACGCAGATGTCCAGACTTACCGGTCCTCAATGCAAATTGTGTCGCCGCGAAGGCATGAAGCTCTACTTGAAGGGCTTCCGATGCCATACAGTGAAGTGCGCCTTCGAGCGGAACCAGTACCCGCCAGGAATGCACCACTGGCGTCGGGGGGGGCCCTCGGAATACGCCTCCCACCTTCGCGAGAAGCAGAAGCTGAAACGCTTCTTCGGAATGAACGAAGGGCAGTTCCGGAGGATCTTCTCCATGGCTGAGCAGATGAAGGGCAATACGGGGGAGAACCTTTTGGCCCTTACCGAGCGCCGTCTGGACAATGCGGTCTATCTCCTCGGATGGGGACTGTCCCGCCGGGACGCGCGGCAATTGGTCTCGCACGGACACATCTGTGTGAACGGCCGAAAACTGGATGTCCCGTCATACATGGTAAGAAAGGGGGACGTCGTTACGCTGAAAAAATCGGAAAAGACCGCGGGCCGCCTGCAGGTAAACCTGGAGGCGAGCAAGGACGCCGAAGTCCCCGGGTGGCTGGAGGTCCAGCCGGAGCCCCTCGAAGGCCGAGTGCGAAGTCTGCCGACGGCGGATGATGCAAGTCTGCTGGTCGAGGTGCAATTGGTCGTCGAGCTCTGCTCGCGGTAGAAGCATACTTGAACACGTCCAAAACAACGTCTGATCTACGGGAGGACGGTAAATGCGCATAAGGTGGCGAGGTTTTGAACTGCCGACCCGCGTGATCTGTGAGGAAGAAACGAAGACCGACACGTATGCGAGATTTATCGCAGAGCCGTTCGAGCGAGGCTTCGGAACGACTGTCGGCAACAGCCTACGGAGAGCGCTGCTCTCGTCTATCGAGGGCGCGGCCGCATTCTCGGTGCACTTCCAGGGCGTACAGCATGAGTTCAGCACGCTACCCGGCATCGTCGAGGATGTCGCTGAAATCATCCTGAATATCAAAAGCCTTGTAGTCAAGATGCATACCGATGGAGTGAAGACCCTCAAGATCGACAAGCACAAACCCGGGGATGTGACCGGGGCGGATATCCTCTGCGATGCCGATGTTGAGATCATCGACAAGAAGCAGCACATCGCAACGATCACAGAGGAGACGCACTTCGTCGGAGAGATTCAGGTGAAAAGGGGACGGGGATACACCACCGCCGAGGACAACGATGTGGGCGAGCAGGAAATCGGCGTCATTCCCATCGATTCCCATTTTTCGCCGGTGACTCGGGTGGAATACCGTATCGAAGACAGCCGCGTGGGGCAGCGGGTGAATTACGATCGTCTGCTTATGCAGGTATGGACAAACGGCTCCATCTCCCCCGAGGATGCGATGGTGGAGGCGTCGAAGATCATTCGAAAGCACCTGAACGCCTTCGTGCAATACTACGAAATTGGCGAGCAAATGCTCCGCGAAGGGGCCGCAGCAGGCACGCGACTGCCGGCGGCCGACCAGGCCGAACTGATTCGCAAGCTCGATATGCCGGTGACGGAATTGGAGCTTTCCGTCCGAGCATCGAACTGCCTGCAGGCGGAGAACATCAAGACGATCCGCGAGATCGTCACCCGCACCAAGGAAGATATGCTCGCCATCCGAAATTTCGGAAAGACGTCCCTGAGTGAGATCGAGGACAAGCTGGCGGAACTGGGCCTCTCACTCGGCATGGACCTCAAGGAGGTTGAGTGCTGATGCGCCACAAGAAGAAAGGCAGAAAATTGGGCCGTACGTCGAGCCACCGAAAGGCGCTTCGACGGAACTTGGCCGTGAGCCTGCTCACACATGAACGAATCCGTACCACAGCGGCCAAGGCCAAGGAGGCCCGAGGGCTGGCCGAAAAGGTGATTACCCTGGCCAAGGAAGGATCGCTGCACAGCCGTCGCCGTGCGCTCTCGTTCCTGCAGGATCGGGATGTGGTCAGCAAGCTCTTCGACGACATCGCCCCGCGCTACCAGGATCGCAACGGCGGATACACGCGTATTCTGCACCTGGACGAGCGGCGACTGGGCGACAATGCCCCGCAGGTGTTGTTCGAGTTGGTTGGGGAAGATGAGGAGGCCGTGAAGAAGCCTAAGGCCGATGCGCCCAAGGTGGAGAAGAAGGAACAGCCCGAGGTCGCGGCTCCCGACGCGGAAGCCCAAGCAGAAGAGGAGCCACAGGGCGAGGCGACGTCGCCAGGGCCGAAAGAGGAGCCGACCGAAGCCAAAGAGGCAGTGGACACGGACGCCGAGGCAGAAGCAGGGCCTGACAAAAAATAGACTGAAGGTCGGCAGGCCGACAGACCCATGCAGTATCGCCCGCTCGGAAATACCGGCATTGATGTATCCTGCATCTCCTTCGGTGGCATCAAACTCCCCAACATTGCGCCGGAGGAAGCCGCCCATGCCCTCAACCGTGCTCTCGATTTGGGCATGAACTTCGTGGACACGGCGCGCAATTATCGCGACAGCGAGACGAAGATCGGCAACGCCATCAGCCATCGTCGCGCTGAGTTCTATCTCGCCACCAAGACCACCGGCCGGGATGCAAAGTCGGCGCTTTCGGATCTCGAAACCAGTCTCCGTGAGCTCAAAACCGAGAAGATCGATCTTTACCAGCTACATTCCGTCAGCGACCCGGACACGTGGCAGCAGGTGATGGCAAAGGATGGAGCGCTGGAAGGCCTCAAAAAGGCGCAGGAGCAGGGCAAGATCGACCATATCTCGATTACCTGCCACCGCGATCTGCCCACCATGTGCCAGGCGATCAAGTCGGGAGAGTTCGAGACGATCATGGTGGCCTACAGCCCCATCGACTCCGAAAACGTCGCCCCTGAAGTATTGCCGCTTGCGAAAGCAAAAGGCATGGGAGTCATTGTCATGAAGGGCCTGTCCGGCGGGCAGCTCTGCCGGCCGGTCCCGGAAGGGCAGGAGCGGGCCGGGCCGGACGACATCGTCCGCGGCGCGCTGCGGTGCATCCTTGGCAACGGCGCCATCTCCTGCGTGATCCCCGGTATGACCTGCGTTCGCGAGGTGGAGGAGAACGCCGCCACCGGCGACATGCCGCCCATGACGGATGAGGAGAAGGCGGAGCTTCTGAAGGAGATCGGCAGCCTCGGCAGGTCATTCCGCTACGGGCAGGTTTGTCTCCGGTGCGGGTACTGCCAGCCGTGCCCGCAGGCGATCGATATCCCTGCCGTCTTCCGCGCCTACGACATGGCGCAGAGCTATCCGGGCAACATCAAACACCTTGGCCGGGAGCACTACGAGGCCCTCGATCCCCAGCCCGATGTGTGTGAAGAATGCGGCGAGTGCATGGAGAAATGCCCCGCCGGGATCGACATCCCCGCGAGGCTGAAGCAAGTCCGAGAATTCTTCGCCCAGGGCTGAGGCGGACAGAAGGGCGGGTCGGCTACCAGCGCAATTTTCATGGCTCTACCTTTCGGGCAAGTGGACGGATGTCAACGCGCTTCTCCCACAGCGATAGGGATCGGTTTTTCCTTGATGAGGAAACGATAGGCGAGGTACTGGTGTTTCATCAGCAAGATGTAGAGCTGTGCTCTTCTCGGTTCGAAACGAGTCACATGGAGGACATTCATCTTCGTGGCGTAGTCAGATTCAGAGATGACCAACTTCATCAGACTTCACCGTCAAAAGGGCTTACGAATAATCTCCGACTGGATCAGATCAGGCAGACTCACTGCCGCGAAGTTGAGGTAGCACCACTCGCCCCACGTCAGTTTCTCCTTCGGCAGAATTCGCGGGATGCCGGCCAGCGCCTCCGGTGAACAGATGTGGTATGTCGCGCGCATCAGCGCTGCCAGGACGTTCGGGTCCTTCTCCACGCAATCATAGTAATACGCCAACCCATCGATGCATTGGACAGACCTGCCCCCGCCGCCTCGCCACCAGTGGTTCTGTGTTTGTATGGCCTGGGAGATGAATTTCTCCCGAAGGAAGTCTTGAGTGTCTTTCTTGATCGTTCCGCCTGTGAGGAACTTGTTGGCCCAGATGGCGCTTTCGACAGAGGCCCCCGTCATGGCTGATTTTGCGCGCTCCATCCACCAGTAGCAGTCCCCCACCGCGGCGTCATTGACCCTGACGTCCTTGGTAATCTGGGCATACATGATGGCGCAGGTCAGCGTGCAGCCGATTGTATAGATGTTGTTCTCCGGTGAGTAGATTCGCGTGAGCTTGTCCAACTTCTTGATGGGCCGTGCGCCATAGTCATTCCAGCACCACCCTACGCCGATCCCGCCTCCTTCACACCGGAAGGAATCGCGGTAGGCCATGTATGCCTTCAGGGAATTGAGAAATCGCGGCTTGTCCTTTTTCGGCACGTACTGAATCAGCCGCGCAATGCCGCAGGCAATCTCGCCGCCATCGGCCACATAGCATGCGTTTCCCTCGGGGCGGTAGCCATAGCCCATGAGATAGCCGCCGTCCTTGCGCTGCTCGCCGATGATGGCGTTGCCCCATCGGATGGCCGCATCGAGATACTTCCCCCTGCCGCTCAGGTCGTAGGCCGCCAGCAGGCCGCGTGTGCCCCGGTTGTCATCGAAAGCGTATCCATGGAATTTGCCATCCCCCCGTTCCTGCTGCCTCTCTACGAGGCGGTCGCACAGGGCAAGGAATGTCCCGCGAACATCGACAGAGGTAGCGATGTGGTCCAGTACCTGTCCACTCGATATTAGATCGCATTGCACACGAAATTGCCGCCAATCGAAGTCCGCCGCCTCTGCCTGGAAGGCAACCACACGCGTGGTCGCGCCGGGGCTGAGGCTCACCGACCGGGTGACGTCGCGGATGGGTCGCTTGCCGTGTAGCGGCAAGAGGAGTGCGCGAAGCTCGATCTGCCGATCAACCCGGCTGGGATTGGCAATGTCGACAAGGGTCTCCATCATTGCCTTTCCGTCCACAACGCGAAATCGCGGGCCGATCATCTGAAAAGAAGCTTCGTTCAGCATGTGCTCCACAAGCCGGGCGAAGGACTTGCCCATCGCCTCGTTTCCCGCCGCGAAGAGGTCACGATTCGTTACGCCGAAGCAGGCCCACACACTGTCACGGTACTTCCCGCCGATATGGATGAAAAGCGAGGCGGCCGGATCGCCGCCGGGCGTGACGAGAAGCGGGACCGTTCGCGTCAGCTTCTCCGTAGGTAGAAAATCTCTTCGATGCGACGCCTTCCGGCGCCGGATGAGATGCAGGTTGTCCTCCAACGTTGTTACCGTCCATCCTGAAGACCTCTCTGCGACCTCCGCATCTTTCGCGAAGACGAATTGACCGGGCGCAGGATGAAGTGCTGTGACATCATGGAACGGCTTGCTGTGGAAGAAGGTCGCGATGTCACCCGATCCGCCTCCGGAACGAATCTGGGCGCCGAAGGCCCTCTGGATGGCGGGAGACGCGTTGAGAAGGATAGGGGGCCGGACCATGTCTTGTGGCGGAATGTCGCTTCCGCGCCATTCGACATGAGAGAATTCGAATACGTGCCGGCCCTTGCCGACCAGGCTTGCCGGAAAGCCAAAGAGCAGTTTGCTGATGCGGCCGGCGTGGAGGAAGTCGCCCTTGCCGCCGCGGCCCTCGGTGGCGTAGGACAGAAACTCACCGGTGGATAGCTCATACTCCTGCCACTCCGTTGAAAGGTCCACGACGGCCTTCCACCGGGACCTGTCTGTCTCGTTTGCCTCGATGCAGAGGTACCTTGTGTTCGCATCGCCGCGGGCGCGAAAGTGTATAATAGTGTACCCCGGGATCCCGCACGCCTTCAGCGGCACGTACCTATAGGTCTGCAGGTCGGGCAGCAAGATGCGCAGGGCGGGGTCGCCGGTGTCGTCCTTCACGAGCGATACGTCCGCGGGATTATCCCCTTTCCTCATGTCGTCTGCCAATGCCTCGACGAATACTCGTGATAGTTTCGTGATGGGCTTGGGGAGCTGTGAGTTGGACTTCCGGGCCGAAGTGGTGATCCATCCGTGCGGCGTTTTGAAAATTGGCTTTGCAAAACACCGGCCGCCGAGGGTGAGCAGGTCGCCCCCCGTGCGGAGAAATCGCCGCAATGCAGTTCCACCGTGAGCGGGATAGCACTCGCCGTATGGCAGGACGAGCAGATCGAAGTTGCTGCTGTTGAGGATTCTACGATCGGTCAGGTCCTGCGTGGTCACGAAGTGGACGCCGAATCCAGCCTTGCCCAGCAGCGAAGCGAGATAAACCGGGTCCGATGCGGCGCCGACGACCGGAACCTGGTCGTGCCAGATAGCGATGGCGCCTTTTGGCGCACGCTTCACCGTTCGTGTTGTCACGGGGGGGCCACTTTGGAGGGGGCCGAAGGTCACGTCGTCGATCAGCACCTTGCCGTTCGAAGCTCCCTCTTTGGCCCAAAACGAGAAGCGGATGACGAGGTGGTCGAGACTCTTTGGGAAGGGCGTGCCCGTGCCGGGTCCGATTCGGGCCTCGATTCTGTGCCAGCCGCTCTTGGGCGATTCAACGGAGAGGTCGCCGAAGCTCTTCATCGAGAGGTACTTGCCGTTGGCGTCGTAGAAATACAACCGCAGGCCAAATCCCCCCCGGGTGATGCCAAGGTTCGAGACGTAAGCCGACAGGGTGTGTTGCTCTCCTACGTCGAAATCCGTTTCAGTGTAGATCGGTTCGCTGTCGATGCCAACGTTCTTATTATCCGCATGGAGCAGCAGGCAGGCCCTTCCGGCGTGGACGAGTTTGATCTCGGTGAGGATGTCGGCGCCCTGCTCGTGCCAGGGGGTCCTCCAGCCTGTGATGCCGCGCTCAAACCCAGGGTTGCGGACCAGATTGACAACACGCTCATCCGACGAGGAAACGAAGCAGGGGATCAGAATCAACAGAACAACACGGCCCAGATGTCGTCTCATTGCGTTCGTACTCCATAGCGGATATCGGGGTGGAACGCCCCAAGTCGTCATCTCTTGACGACATTTCCTGGCTTGGATTCAGCCGCGACGGGTTTGGGCTCGGCCGGGTACGAGAGGGGCGCACGCACAGACTGGGCGGCCCAGACCTTGGCCGTCTTCTTCGGGTCCTCGTCGGGACGACTCCACGTCGCACTGATCTTGTACCCCTCAGCGGCCCGGACGGGCTCGGAGCCGCCGATGGTGACGAGGAACTTCTCGTCCGGCGACAGGGCCATGCCGGTGACGCCGCCGACGTGGGCCCGGATCGTGTGCACGAACTTGCCCGATGCCACGTCCCAGACCTTCGCCGTGCCGTCCATGCCGCCGGTGATCATCTGCTTGCCGTCGGAGAAGAAAAGAATACTGCTGATGGGCCAGTTGCTTCGCCCTCCCCAGCTATGCTGTCCCATGTTCCTTACGAATTTGCCGTTTTCGACCTCGTAGATGTGCACGCGCCCGTCCTCGTCCCCGCATGCGATTCGCCTGCCGTCTGGCGTGAAGGCAAGACACGTAATTGGGAGGACGGGACCCTTCATGGTTCGGAGCCAGTTGCACGCGTCGGCTTCCCAGAGCCGAACCGCGAGATCCTTTCCGGCAGTGGCCAGGATTTTTCCGTCGGGGCTGAAGCGGAGCGCCGTGATTCCGCCGGTATGTGCCTCCAGCTTCCGAATGACCGCTCCGGTGCGCACGTCCCAGAGGATGAGCCGATTGTCCGCCCCGCCCGATGCGAGATGGCTCCCGTCGCGGGAAAAATCGACCGTGCTAACCTCCTTCGTATGTCCCTTCAACGTAAGTATCTCTCTGCCGTTGCCGGTGTACCAGACGTGGATGAGATTGTCACGACCGGCTGATGCCAGGAGCCTGCCGTCGGGAGAGTAGGCGACGGCGAGCACGCCGTTGGTCGCGTGGGACCGCAGCGTGCGCGCCTCCTTGCCCGTTTCGGCGTTCCATATCTCTACGAATTTTCCGCTGAGCCGGCCGATGGCGAACTCGGGCTTGATCGGATCGAAGGCCACGCAGACGGGGTCGGCGCCGGCCGAGATCTCCCGGAGCAGGTCCGCGCCGAATACGGACGCACCCGCGACAAGGATCGCGACAAGAATGCATAGAAATTCAGACGGCCGGCTCAATATCCCTCCTCGGACACGGCAAAGCGGATTGAGTAGACTTTGTGGGGCTGCATGGTTTCGCTATTGTAAAACGGAACGATGTCGGGATCAGCCGTCCGGGCGCCGACATCGTAGTGCCCCGGGGCAAGACGGAAGGCGAGCGTAGCGCCGGGCGCGAGAATCAAATCGACCGGCGTGACTCCGTTGTAGCAGACCGTGAGCTGCTCTTCTGAGTCGTTCCATATCTGAACCACGGGGGCCCCTCCGCCGGGGGAGATATCGTGGATTGGCCGAGGGGCTCCTTCCCATCTGCCGGCGGCGATCCCACGCATGATGCGGCCCACGCTGACCTTATCTTGTGGGAGGCGAAGCGGCTCGCGTGTGATTCGTTCCCGAAAACGATACGGCGCCCCGACCACCATTTTGTATTTGGGCGCGGGCGGCAGTGTCTTAAAGGCGTCTTTGTAGAAGCCCTTCACGAGCGTCTCAATGACATCCGCCGGGAGCTTCTCGGAGTTGGTGACGGTCTCCGTGGCTTCCACTTTGACACCCCAGAGGAGGGTGTTGGCTTGCTTGGCGCGCAGGGAGATTTGCCCGGCCAGTTTGACCTCGAAAAGAGCCTGCTTTCCACCGCCTTTTGCCTTGCGGGTGACCTCGTAGAGGATGCTCAATGTGCCGGCGGGTGGATGGCCTTTGGGAATGTCCTTGTCTTTTAGCAACTCATACGTCTTCCGGCGTATCTCAAGAATCACGTCGAGGGGAAACATGACGGATTCGGGGATCGTCAACTTGGGGTCTTCCGCCGATCCCTTGATGTATACCTTAATCCGCCTGACGCGAAATGATTCGTACTCCGGCGCGATCTTGGCGCTGCCGATCACATCCGCGTGGGCGGTGAAAATACCGAGGCAGCACACCCAGGAAAGGAGGGCAACAACCGATGTCGTATGACGTATGAGGCCCGCAGCTTGCATACTACCCTCGACCGTCCTTCTTCGGCTTACTCGTGCCTTTGTCCTTGTTCATTTTCCGCATGCTCTCCAGCCATTGCGCCTCGAAGGAGGCGATCGCCTGGTCAAGGAGCGCATGGAGGGTCCCATTATCTGGGGAGCTTTTCCTGGCTTCTTCTTCATACTCGGCCACGAGTTTCGCTGACCCGAAGGCGCGAAGCATCGCTTCCGCGTCCTCGTTTTCCTGCTTCAGCAGATTGAAGAACTTGATGAACGTTTTGGGGTTCTTTTGGATCATGAACGCCACGGCGCTCCAGGACAGCGCACGCTGCTCGTCGTTCAACTGTTTTGCGGAGATCAGCTTCTTTAGAAACTCACCCGGTTTCGGCGCAGCATGTTCGGCGGTCTGATCGTCCCATTTCGTAATCGCATCGAGGGCCCGTTGCCGCCGCGTTTTCCATGCCTTGGCCTCGGGAAACTCGATATGCTCGAAGTACTGAACGAGTCCCTGAACGATCCACGGCTTCATCGGTGCGCCGCCCTTGCACGACCAAAGGAAGGCGTGGATGATGTTGGACGCCAAGGTGGACTTGAACCGCTCCTCGGCACGCTCCTGCAATCGCCTGCACTCATTCTTCCACTGGTCTGTGGTTTTGTTGTCCTTGCCAGGGAGTTCCACATGGGGAAAGGTTGCCACGATGCAGACCCATCCGTTCTCGCGGAAGACATAGCCGATGGATCGGTCGCCTCGCGCCATGTTGTGGATGTCGAGGCTGAACAACACATACTCGCGGTGGTCGGCGAAAAGATAAACCACGCATTTGCCGCGCCACAGGGCGACGTCGCGGGGAACGCCCATCACTTTGCGCATGCGCTCGTAGAGCGACTCGAAGTACCGGCCTTTGCCTCGGGTTTCTTCCGGCTTGAAGGTGGAGTTGATAATGAAATGTTTCGTTTCCCGAGTGAAGAGGGCCTTCTTTCGTGCGAGGGTCGCCGTTGCCTTTTCGGTGAGGTCCTTCAGCTTTTCTACGGCCTCCTCGATGGCCTCCTGCTGAGCTTTTTCCTCGTTGGGGCCCTTCGCCTGCGGGAGGGCCTGATGGGCGGACATGGCGCAGCGGAAACCGGTTCGCACATCGGCATCGGTGGGCAGCCGGCCCTCCCGGTCCGCGCATCGCAGGCTGTTGGTCGTGCCGTCACCGACGCTGTCCCACGCCCCGCCGCGGACGACGCGCATCTCGCCGGCCTTGGGGCCTTGCGGGTCGAGCTCGGAGCCCTTTTCATAGTACTCCTCATCGAGCCAGTCGGATACCCACTCCGCCGCGTTCCCCGCCATGTCGGCGCAGCCAAAGGGGCTGTTGCCCTTCTCGAACGAACCGACGGGCGCCGTGGCGCCGCCTTGGGCGATGAGCTTCTTGCCCTCCTCCGAGGCGCTGAACTTCTCATACCACTCATAGCGGTCTTTGAGCGATGGGATCGGTCGCCCGGCGATCCGCTCGGCGCACTGCGCACGGCTGGGATCGAATTCATCGCCCCAGGGGTACCTCCGGCCGGCGGTGCCTCGTGCGGCCATCTCCCACTCCGCTTCGGTCGGCAAACGCTTTCCAGCCCACTTGGCGTAAGCCAAGGCATCGGCGTACGTTACGTCTGTCACGGGATGCTGCGCTCTCCCCTCGGGATACGTGCCGTTTTTCCAGTAAGCCGGCGCCTCGTGCTTCGTTTCGTCGACGAATTTTTTGTATTGCTCGTTTGTCACTTCATGCTGGTCGATGAAGTATGCGCTCAGGTGAACGCGCCGTGCAGGGCGTTCGTTATCGGCGCCCTCATCGCTCCCCATCGTGAACGGACCCTCTGGCACATAGACCATGCCTTCCGGGGGCTCGATCACCGGGGGCGAGGTCTCCACCATTTCAGGGGCTGACGATTCGTGAATGCCCAGAGCGTTCTCGAACTTGTCGAGGGGATACTCCACCTCCTCTACGGGCGCATCCATGGCGCACCGAAACCCCACGTCGGGGAGCTTCTCGAAGGGCAAAACGCCTTCCCTATCGGGGGTGCGGATGCTCTCCACTCCGCCGGTGGAGAGGCTCTGCCAGGATCCGCCGCGCACCACGCGGAGCTCCCCCTTCTTGGGTCCGGGGGGATTGATGGCGGGGGCGGTCTTGTAGTAATCCTCATCGTAGCAATCGGCCACCCACTCGCGCACGTTGCCTGCCATGTTGCAGACACGGTACGGACTGGCGCCGGAGCGGTAGCGCGTCACCTCGACGGTGGGGCCGCCGTCCCGAATGGTCAGTTTATTTTTCTTGATCTTCTGCCATTTGTTGAACCAAGCGGTAAACCGGTTTCGGTCCTTAAAGGTCTGCCGCGCCAACTGCTCGGCGCACTGGCATTTCTGTGACCGGTAGGTTTTGCCCCAGGGATATGTCCGTCCGTCCTCGCCGCGCGCCGCCTTCTCCCATTCGGCCTCCGTAGGCAGGCGCTTTCCCGCCCATGCGGCGTATGCGTTGGCGTCTTCCCATGACACCATCACGACGGGGTGTTTTGTCTTTCCAGCGGGGTACGTGCCGTCCCGCCAGTAGGGCGGTGGAGTGTGCTTCGTTTCATCGACGAACTTTTTGTAATCCTCGTTCGACACCTCATAGGTATCTATGAAGTATGCGTCGAGGAAGACGCGCCGCATGGGGCGTTCGTCGGGATGCCCATTGCTGCTGCCCATGAGGAACTCGCCTGCCGGGATATGGACCATGCCCGGCGGGGGATTGTCGCGGGTGGGTCCCTTTTGCGCCTTGGCCTCGCGTTCGGATTTGAGCACGGCGAGAAGCCGCAGGTAGCGCGATACCTCCTTCCCCTCGTTTCGGGCGAGGAGGAGGCGCTTCTCGGCGGACTTGAGGCTCTTTCCGTAGAGGAGGAAGATGCCGCCGTTCAGGTTGCCGAGCGCGGCTTCCTTCTTCTTTCCCTGTTTCGCGATGGTCAGGATGTCGTTGGCGCTCAGGTCCACAAACTTCTTGGTGATCTTGCCTTTCTCCGATCCGATAACGATCGTATCGACTGAGGAGGGGCCGATGGTCCCTGTGATGCCGGCCAAGGTGAGCCGCTTGCCTTGGAGGGATGGGACGGTGGTCTCCGCAGCAGTCCAGATGTTTTGCAGCACGGCGGCGTCATCGCGGAGCAGTTGAATGCGGTCGCGATGGATCTCGAAGTTGGGATCCTTCAACATCTCGTCGAGTTTGCTCAGTGCGGGGCGGTACGCCCGGCTGAACATCATCTCCTTTACCTTCTCGATCAGGGCGGCGCATTCACGATCCCGTGCGCCGAGGGAAAGCTCGTTGAGCTCCTCAATGAGCTCCTGTGCGCGGGCCGCCAGGCTCTCGACGCCAATTTCCTTCAGGCGCTCGTACACGGCCCGCGCCCCCTTGTAGTCCTTGGCCTCAATGAGTTTTGCTGCCTGAGCGACTTGGTCGTTGAACAGCCCTTGAGGTATAGCCTTGTAGCTTTTCAGACACTGCTGGATGGCTTCGTCCCAACGTTGGGTTCGGAGTTCAGAGGGGAATTCGTCGAAGACCGTGAGCGCCTGGGCGTACTTCTTTTCGCTTACCAGCGCGTCGCCACGCGCCTTGTATTCCCTGAAAGTTTTCATGGCATTGGGCTCGCAGCGCTTCTCAATGGCGGCGATTTTTTCTCGTGCGCGCCCGGCCTCGATGCTGGTTGGGTCCAGTGCGATCGCATCCTGGAGTCGTGAAATGGCAGAGCGGTAGAGGGTTGGGTTCGTGTCGGCGAACTTCTCCGCGGCGGCCAAGGTGTCAAGGAACTCTTTTCGTTTGTCCTGAGGAGGTTCAATCACCTGGACTGTTTTCTTCTCGGGCGTGCCTTCACTCTCGATGACTTGCGGTTGGGGAGGTGGAGGCAGGGCATCGGCCGCAGCCGGTGGAGGGGTGCGGCGTTTCCGCGGGGCAGGTTCGACCAGGAGTACAAGCCCAACGCCGATCAGCAGGAGCACCAGGGAGGCAACCCCGCCGACAAGCACCTTGAGAAAGGACTTCGAGCCCCTGCGGTCAACCGGGATGTGGACCTTTTCTTCTTCTTCTTCTTCTTCTTCTTGGTCTTCCTCGTCCGCATCGAGCTCGATCTCTTCTACGTCGTCATCTGTATCTTCTGCGTCATCTGTGTGAGAGGCCATTTCCTCGAATATCTCTTCGGCCTCGTTGTGGGTGATGTAACCCTCCTCGACGATGATCTCCGCCAGGCTTACATGGGGGTGCTTTTCGCGAACCTGCTGAAGGATATCCTCACATTCGTCGACCTGCGCCGCCGTAAGCAGTCGCAGCTTGACCGCCGTGTTTGCGAAAAGAAGGTCTTGGCGCTTCCGGTTCAATTAGGGCCTCGTCAGGAATGCCTGGGTGTTTTATCTAACTATTCATCTCTTATTATCCTTTGCACCGCTGGGAGTGTCAAGGTCAAAAGGAAGAGGAGTTTGCCCCATTCCTCGCAATGATCCTTCGTGGGTTCCGCAAGCCGAGTTTCACAAACCAAATGGCCGACAGTGGTTACGCTTGATCCCGTCCGCATTCTGGGGAAAGTCCTGCAAAAGGGACGGGCAATTCGGCTTTACATCGGCACGCGGGGGACATACAATAGCTCCGGCTTAATGGGAACGCTTTTGTGAGTGAGCGTCATGCGGATTATCGACATCCAAACGCAAATCGTGTCTGTCCCCACGGACATCTTCAAGTTCAAACGGCCCCTGGGTAATATTACGCGTAAGCATGCCTCGCGTGACTATCTGGTGGTTCATGTGCAGACCGACGACGGCATCAGCGGCATGGGGTATTGTTTTACCATCGGCCAGGGCACCCGGGCCATGCGGGCGATTGTGGAGCACGACCTGAAGAAGATCGTGCTCGGCCGCGACCCTCTGATGATCAGAGAGATATGGGAGGCCATGTGGGAGGGCACGAACTATTTCGGCCGGCAGGGCGCGAGCCAGTTCGCTATCTGCGCCATCGATGTGGCCCTCTGGGACATCGCTGGCAAGGCGGCGGGTCTACCTCTCTACAAGCTCCTCGGGGGGCGCCGACGCGAGGTGCGGACCTACGCCACGGTGGGCTTTATCTCCTTGACGATCAGGGAATTGCAACAGGCGGCTGAGGATGCCGTCAAGCGTGGCTTCCAGGGGGTGAAGATTGTTGTGGGCCACCCGGAGGTGAAGACGGATGTGCGCCGGGTGAAGGCCGTCCGAAAGACGATCGGTGACGATACGATCCTTATGGTCGATGCCAATCAGGCGTGGAAGACGGCCCGGCGCGGCATCGACTGCATCCTCGAATTGGCGGAGTTCGGCATCTACTGGTTCGAGGAACCGGTCCCCGCCGATGACGTGGAAGGGATTCTGGAGGTGCTGCAATCCACCGGCCAGCGGATCGTGGGTGGCGAGAACGCCTACACGCGAATCCAGGCCCGGCCGTTCATCGAGCGCCGGGCGGTGCACGTCTTTCAGCCCGACCTCTACCGCATGGGCGGCATCACGGAAATGATGGATGTGGTCGCTATGGCGCGCGGGTTCAATATTGAAATCGCCCCACACCACGTGCCGGAGATCAACGTCTCGACCATGTGCGCCGCTCCCAACTGCTCCTGGCTCGAACACGTGCCGCTTTTCCAGGAAGATATCTTCGACAACTGTCCCACCGTCAAGAAGGGTATGGCGCGCCCGCCGGAAGAACCAGGACACGGGGTGCGGTTCAGGCAGAACATCCTCGATGAATACCTGGTTCCGTGAACGCCAGTGGTGAGCGCGGCGTCATTGGCGGGAGTGCCTCCGAGGGGCGCGCATGCGTTTCCTGACTTCCTCACGTATCCCCCCCGCGCTGCCGTCCCCCTTCGGTGGAGGCGGTTGGCCCCAAGTGTGTTCGCTGCCGGGAGTCAGTTCGCACTTATAGTGCACAAGCGCGGGATCCGTCTGGGTTAGGACGGCCTCGGCGCTTCGATTGCCCTTGAGATATCGATCAAAAAAGGCCGCACCGTAGTCCTGGATCACTTTGACTTGATGATTCGTCGCGCGTTCCTTTGACAAGTCATCGCACGGAGGGTTGCTGAACGTGAAGTGGTTGGCGTCCTTCAGGATCATCTGAAAACGCGGTGCGCGGATGCCTCCATACAGAAGTGAACGCGGATAGTCTGGGCCCAGAGCGTTTGGGTCGTTGTCACCGTACATGGACATGAGGGGGATATGGACCCTGCCAAGGTCCTTTTCAAAGGGGTAAACAGGTGCGGAGAAAATGAGCGCGGCCTTGATCCGTCTCTCATGGGTGTCGGGGTTGGGACCGATAAGACCGACCGTGGTGAGTCCGCCAAGCGAGTGGCCCATCATCCCGACCGCCTTCTTGTCGATCAAGCCGTGTAGCGGCGAGCGAGTGTCGTTGTTCTCCTTGAGGACCTGTTTGATGATGAATTGGGCGGGCTGGAGACGGAACTTCGTGGCGTACCAGAGGCACTTGGCTCTGTCTGCATTCAATGCCTTGACGAACTTGCCGATGAGTCGCAGCATGAGCAGAGGGTGGAGCACGTTCCCCTCTCCCAGGCGACTGAACGCGACCTGCCGGGTGAAGTCCGGTGGGATGGTATCCTCGAAATCGGGGGCGGCGACGATGAATCCCTGTCGCGCCAGATACTCCGTGAAAAAGGCCGAGTTCGTCGCGCAGCCGAACCCGCCGTGGGCGAACAGGATAAATGGGAACGGTCCGTCCCTGGTCGCGGGGTCGGCGTCGAGTGCGAGAGACGTCTTCGGCGCATGAACGGTGCTCACCGCCTGAACCGGAGTGTGCTCTGGGTAGGTATATGGCGCGGGCTTGGCATACGTTGGATACCAGACGGCTGTTGTCATAACACGTGATTTGCCACCGGGATATGTGTACGCGAATTTAAGAATCCGCAGGCCGCAGGCATAGCTCGTCTCGCGCGCTTGCTGTGTTAGCGCGGGCGGAGCGTGGAAGACAAAGCATAGGAGCAGTGCCCGAGATAGGTGACAGGATCGGCGTATGTCTCTCACGATTGCCTTCCTCAAAACACACTGTCGCTATGGACTATACACGGGCCTGCGTGAAAAGGTTTGCGCCGGCGCCGGACATCGGGTAGACATAGTGGCGTGATTTGTGCGTGTGTGAACAGGAGAGGGAGAGATATCAATGCCAAAGATCATTGTGTCGATACCGAAGTCGGCGCGTGAGCGGGAGATTTGGCCCGATGCGAGAGAGCGCATCGAGGCCTTGGGGGAGGTGATCTGGAACGAAGAGGACCGGAAGCTGGAGGGCGACGAAAAATCGGTCTTCATCCGAAAGGCCAATGCCCTGATCACCGGCTGGGGCGATGGCGGGTTGACGCCGGAGAATATCGACGCGGCGCCGGACCTGCAAATCATCGCGCTCGTCGGATCGAGTGTGAAGCACATCTCGCCCGATCATGCGCTTGAGAAAGGCATCACCATCGTCAACACGGCCTCGGCTATTGGAGACTCCGTTGCGGAGTTCGCCCTGACGACGGCCCTTGTGCTACTGAAAGACATCGCAGCACTGAACGCCGACCTGCAGCAGGGAAAATGGCGGCGCGCAGAACCGGGCCGGGACCTTACGGGTCGGACTGTGGGCGTCATCGGCGCGGGTGCGGTGGGGAGGAAGTTCATCGAGTTGCTCCAGCCCTTCCATGTGAAGCTTCTCATCCATGACCCGTATCTGCCCGATGACGAGGCTGCCAAGCTGGGCGGGACGAAGGCGAACTTGGACACGCTTCTGCGCGAGAGCGAAGTGATCTCCGTTCACGCCGGACGGACGGATGAGACGACGCACATGATCGGTAAGCAGGAACTTGACCTGCTTTGCTATGGCACCGTGCTTGTCAACACGGCGCGCGGGGGGATCTTCGATGAGGCCGTGCTGATCGAGAAGTTAAGGCAGGGAAAGGTCAAGGCGGCGCTGGATGTCTTCGAAAAGGAACCTCCACCGGCGGGCAGCCCGTTGTTTGGTCTGCGGAACGTCGTGTTGACGCCCCACAAGGCCGGCCACACGGAGGACACGTATCGCCGCATCGGTCTGTCGATTGCGAAAGATCTGGAGCTGTTCTTCAAGGGCAAAGAACCGATCAACCGGTTGACGAAAGAGATCGTTGACCGGGCGACGTGAGGCGCCTTTTGGAAAATAGAACTTGACATACCGCATAAAAGGGGTAAAATAAGAAATTGCGCTACGGGGTGTGGCTCAGCCTGGAAGAGCGCTTCGTTCGGGACGAAGAGGTCGCTGGTTCAAATCCAGTCACCCCGACCAGTTAAATAGACGCTGTGCCGTAGGTTATGACTTGCGGCACAGCGTTTTTTTCTTCCGGGACAAGAGGAATAGATGAGATTAAGTACTATCTACTACATCTGCATCTTCTGTCATTTGTCTTGCCACCCGAACCATGCCCCGAGGACGGCTTTGCCAGAGACATCTCTTCGCCAGCGTGCAGCAGCCGCGATACGCTGCCGCCGCACGGACACTCCACGCAGGCACTGCCTTTGTGAATCGTAAGGTGCATGTTCCCCGCGGAGTCGGCCTTCAAACTGAATTCCGCGCCAGTGCATCTAATCGTCCCGCAACAGGTGGAAATCCTCAGTTCCCGGTCGCAGTTACAGGCGTTCGCCCGCATCTCGCCTCGCTGCAGGCTCAGCGCATTAACCTTCTGCCCCTGATCTGAGGCGACCGTGAGGGTCGAGTTTGGTTCGAGACGTATGCGGCAGCTATTGTTGTACGTGAAGGCCGCAGGCTCGGAGCCCGAAACGATAATATCCCCGACACATAGGTAATTGGATTCAACTCCTTTGTTCTGCGATGCACGTTCGATCTTCAGCGGCCCGACCACATCGGATATCGACGAGGCAACGACATTCGGTGTCGGCGCCGAACCCCGCATGGCATCAATGAGCCACCCAAGGCCAAGGATGACAGCGGCAACGGCAGCGTATCGAAGGGCGGAGCGGAAGATCGGGGTAATCCGTGGCCGTCCCGCAGGCGGCTTCTCCTGCTGTGGCAGAAGCTTTCGCGCCTGTTCCATAAGCTCGCTTTTCATTGCTGGGGTCGGCTCAACACGCGTTGTTGATGCAAACGCCTTGATCCGGGACGAAAGCGCCTCAAGCTCCTTGGCCGTCGTCTGGCAGGCCGCACACGCATCCATGTGCGCCGCAAACTCCGCGGCCTCCGCATCGTCCAGTTTCCCGTTGAGATAGTCGAAGACAAAGCGATCCGAATACCGGCGGCACGTCATAGCACCATCTCCCTGCACATGCCTATCTATACGGAATCCCCGGAAATCCGTTTTTGAGATTCTTGATCTTTTTTATGGAATGATTTGCGCAGATCTCGAAGGGCGTAATCCATGCGGGATCGTGCCGTACTCTCGTTGCAGCCTACAACCTCTGCGATCTCGAAGTAGGACAGGTCCTGAAACGTCCGAAGAATCAGGACTTCGCGGAACTCATCGGGGAGCACTTGGATTGCCTCGGCGAGTCTCTGTTCCTCCTCGTCCTGGATCAGCGTTGCCAGCGGCGATTTGTTTGCAGCCGCTTCAGTGGCTGCTGGATCGTTGTCGCGCAGCACGGGCCTTTTCTTTCGGAGGAAGTCGAGGCAGATGTTGCGCGCAATGGCATATATCCACGACGAGAACCGACGCGGGTAAGAGTACGACGGCGCGTTTTTCAGGACTCGCAGGAACGTCTCCTGAGCCAGAGACTCTGCTGCCCCGGTATTTCCTGTCATGCGGAGTGTGAACGCCATGATGCGCCGGGCGTATCGATCGTAGAGGCCCTCAAAGGCGTCGACATCTCCCTCTGCGCAACAGCGCATGAGTTCTTCGTCTGTCTGATGCGCCTCGGGATTCTGTGTGTTGTCCGTTTGGGTCACGATATTCGTCACTCATGCCGCCGGGAAGTTTCCTTTTCGTTATTTTACCACACTGGGCACAAGAGGCGGAAGGAAATTTGAATGTCTAAAACAAATCGCGGCCCCATTCGTATGACTCTGTAGTTCCTCTTGCGGAGTGCCACGCTCAAACTGGTTTGAGTGTGCTGGGCAAACGCACCTTCCGCTATCGCGAAAGATGCTCCTTGCAATGACACCGCCCGGGTTATGGGGAAACTCCTGGCACACCAGTGCTTGACACAGCGCACCGAAAAGGGTATACGTTCGCGTTTTGAGTGACGGTGAGCGTGGTGAATATCTAAGGAGGATACCACAATGGCGAGGAAAAAGGTCATGCGTTTCGGGGTTATTGGATGCGGCGGCGCAGGGCGCGCCCGCACGATTGGGATGGCGAAGGACCCCTCCGTACAGGTCGTGGCGGGGAGTGATACGGCGGCGGCAAACGTGGACAAGTTGAGTGATGGGCTGGGGTGTGCGGTCCAGCCGTTCATTGGTCCCGACGGCTACAGAGAGATGATCGACAGCGCCGACTTGGATGCGGTGGGGGTTTTCGGGCCCCACACGCTTCACTACGATCATGCCAAGTACGCCCTGTCGAAGGGGAAGCATGTGCTGATCGAGAAACCGATGGTCTGCGGCGTCGGCCCGGCGATCGAGACGGCGAAGCTGGCGAAGAAGAAGGGCCTCGTCTACCTGATCCACTACCAGCGCCATTACGAGCCGAAATACATCACCGCCCGCCAACTCATCCAGAAGGGGGAGATCGGCGAGGTGCAGTCCTTCTATGTTTACATGGCACAGGACTGGCCGGCGCCGTCGTGGCGTGGCGATCCGAAGTACTCCGGCGGCGGTCAGCTTAACGATTCCGGCAGCCACTACCAGGATATCCTCCTCTGGATGACGGGGCTCCAGCCCAAGAGCGCCATCGGCAGTTTGGACTGCATCTACCGCGGCAAGAAGATGAAGGTGGAGATCAACGGCTCGTTCAGCGTGGAACTGTCGAACGGCGCGGCGGGCCGTCTGATCATCATCGGCGATTACATCCGGCCCGGGATGCCCGACGATGTTCGCATTATGGGAAGCAAGGCGACCCTGCTGTTTACCGGTGGAAATCTGGTTCTCCATCCCCACGGCGGCCAGCCGCAACAGATAGAACCCCAGAGGCCCAAGGGGTATCCGGCCAGCCCGGGAGAGAACTTCACAAGGCTCGTTCTCGGTCGCATGAAGACGAACCACGTCGATGCCATCTTCGGTGCGCGTGTGGCGTTGCTGACCGACACGATTCTGAAGGCCGGCAAGTCGAACCGACGCGCAACATGCGAAAGCATCCTGAAACGGGCCAAGTTTAGCGAGAAGGACTTGCGGTAGGTGACGGTATGAATCGGGAAAGCGCCTGTCTTCACGACAGGTGCTTTCTTTTGGGCGAAGGTCTACGGCGCGGTTACCGACGGACGTCACGGATATGGGGGGTGCAGCGCAACATGCGAGAACAGGAATGGGAGCGACCGGCAGGTTCTCAGGTGTGAGGTCCTTTCCCGGATTCCCTCATTTCACATGAACGGACTTTCCCAACTCCGTTTTGAGGAGGTTGTCCGTGGGGAACGCGCTGCCAAGGTGCTGGCGGAACCCCTCGGCGAAGGCCGCGCCGATCTCGCTTCCACGTTTGGCGGCCCTCGCCTTCATCGCGTCAAGGTACTCGATGTCGTGGTGCTTCTTGAGCCAATCCTGCTGGCTCTGGTGGCAGCTCAGCATCTTTTCCTTTGTCTCCATGATGGAGCTGATGTTCACGAGGGTGGTTGGCTTGATCTCGTTTCCGAGAATGTCGATCCCGCCGGCCGGGTCACAGTAGTATAGGTACGGAACCGGTTCGAACGCCTTGGCCTCGCCGGTATCGACATTCACCACCCCCGCCGTGAAGCAGGCCGTTTGGGCAATCTTGCTTGTGATCTCGTGGTCCTGCATGTAATCGGACGGGCTGGGAGCAAAAACGAGTGTCGGTTGGATCTGGCGCACGAGCATCATGGCCCGGAGAAGTGTGGGCCGGTCGTAGAGGATGAACACGTCATCGCACCAGAGGCAATGGTATTGGCCGTCCAGTATGGCCGCGGACTTTGCTGCCTCGGCCGTTCGGATTTTGCTGATTTCCTCACGCGAGTATTCCTTCGTTCCGCCGTCGCCGGGGGTCATGGTGGCGATGTGGATTTCCCAGCCTTTCCCCGCCAGGAGCGCCAGTGTGCCCGCGCAGGCAAACTCGGCATCGTCGGGATGGGCCTGCAAACTCAGTGCTCTCTTGCTCATTGTTGGATGGCTTCTTTCTTCACTTTGGGGCAGGTGGATGTAGTTCTAAAAGCCCGGGACCGCCTGTGGCGTGGATCGAGGCCCGGACCGTCCGTGCGCCTCGGGGTGGATTGAGCTTCGCGGTACAGATGTGCCATGCCTTGCCGGGTGTGACCTCGAATGCAAGCTTCTCGTCTCGCCTATGCCGCAGTCCATGGCGGCCGTAATAGAAGATTGTCACTTGCGCATGGAGCGTTGCCTTCTTTGCCCTGGGGATGAAGCGGCATGCAAGTTCGAGAGTTCTGTGCCTCCTGATTTTCTGTTTCGGACATGCCATGTGGACGGTGGATCTCTTTTTTTGGAAATGCATCTGAAGAGCATCATTGGCAACGGAGAAATCAACATCCTGTGGGGGGACCCATTGGAACGCGCCGCGGAATGCATTCCCCTCGTAATCGGGGAAGGGTGTACGGTTCTCCTCGTGTTCCATCAGGCCGGTTGCCTTGATTTCGTCAGCATGCGTGTTCAGCAGCTTGTGGATTGCCTTTCCGATGGCTGCGCCGTAAGCGAAATAATCCTGCTGCGTGAGGACATGGTCCTCTGTCGTGAGGGCATAGCTCACCTCATTCGTCGCGGTCAGTATGCCCGTGGCGAGGTAGATGCCTCCGGTTGAGGTCGTTTCCGACTCATCGCCCATATAGTTTGCTTCCTCGATACGCTTGGGATCGAGCCGGGACCTACGGGGGCTCAGTGCAGCGAGGATCTCGCCATACTCACGGCCCAGGGAGTGTTCTTTCAGGAAAACCTGATGCGGTCCACCGGCCCCGGGGGCGTGGTAATCGAGGAACACAAGATTTCGCTTGCCCATGGCCAACACTTCGCGAAGGATATGCCCCACTTCGGGGCGGGGGGTGTTTTCGAGGTAGGCTCGGTTGAAGTCGAGGGGCGCTCGTTCTTTGCCATAGTATCCCTCCACGACACCGTCCAGGTCCACGAAGGGAATGACGCGGAAGAGGTAGTGCTCCCGAAGCTCCTGCGCCCGGCGGTCACTGGAGAGCAGCCAGCGCAGCGTTCCCTCCAGCGCCCAGCTTCCCGGTGTTTCGCCCGAGTGATGCCGGGCCGTAAACCAGATCACCTTCTTTCCTCGGGAGGGGCCTTCGGTAACTCGGGCATGGGGCATGGTACGGCCCATTGCTGTTTTGCCGATGATGTTTGTCGTAAGACAGGGATGGTGTCTGAAGTTGCCGACAAACTCTTTCCATTCCGCCAAGCCGTAGGGATAACAATGGGCGACGTACGCCTCGTCAGACCGGATCTGTGCGGCAAATGTGAACTGCCCAGTTGTCTGATTGTAAGACAGGTCTTTCTCCGGGATGCGCCGCCAGCGACGTTTCGATGGGCGAACTGTCGGCGGGTCCTCCGTGACGACTGGCCGCACGCGGAGGCCGGCGTAGGATGACTCTCCACCTAAGCATCGGTTGGCATTCATAAGAACGAAGCGCACGGTCCATCCTTTTGCCCCGCGGATGCAAAAGTGAAACCACATGGGTTGGGGGCTGCTGTCCCACGGGGCAAGAAAAGTGACCCTGCCGGGCTCGGGACTCCGCAACTGGATTCCCGCACCGCTGTCGAAGTCACTGGACAGTTCCACGCTCCACGGTTTCTGGCGTTTGGCTTTCCCGCTCACCACGCACTCCTTCACATCTCCCGATGACTGCTGGGAGGAAGGCCGAGCAACTTCTCGGCGTTCTTCCACCCGATCTTCTCGTAGACCTCGCGGGAGATGTGACCGCCTTCGACGGCCTCGTTCAGGAAGTCGATCAGCGGCGTTTTGTTCTTCGGGTCGCAGATGTCGAGACCGAAATAGAGCTGATCCTGAAACTCGGTCATGAAGGCGTACCCGAACTCCGGATCCCGGCTGACTGCATTACATCCACTGCCGGCCGACATATCGCCGCACAGCATAGGATGCTCGCGCATCAAACGAACGAGCGTGCCGCCTTCGGTCACCTTCTCCTTGGGATAGCCCGATCGTGTTTCCTCTGTGACATCGCCGCTGATCTCCGACCAGAAGACGGGCGAGTGGCCGAGGAATTTCAGCTTCGGAAATTTCTTCAAGGCGGCTTCAAGGAGGGGAAGGTGCAGGTGATCGATCATTCCGTACGTCCCGCCTTCCTTCGTGGCCATGTGAAACGTCACCGGCAGATCGCAGGCCTCCGCATGTTTGAAGAGATTCTCCATGCGTGGATCGTCCACGGGGATGTTGGCGCAGACCTCGCCGACGCCCTTGCAGCCGTGGTCTTTGTAGTATCGCATGAGATAGCCGAGGTCGTAGTCGGGCGAGTTGCACTGCTGGCGTGGATCGATGTTCATGAATGGGATAAAGAAGTCGGGGTACCTCTCCGTGACAGCCAGTGCATCCTCCATGCCTTGAACGACATGGGCCCCTTCAGGGTTGACGCTGGGCAGGTTCACCATCGCCCGAACGCCCTTGGGCTTCAGCATGTCCATCAGCTCTTCCGGTGTGGCGAATCGCTGTCCCCCTTCGGTTGGCGGGATGGGGAAAAATATCGTATGACCGTGAATGTCAATCAGCATGTCTTTCTCCATTGAGTAAGAACGTGTCAGCTCTCATGGTTATGGGCTATGGGATGGAATAACGGAAGGCGGGCCGTTTGTCAATGCTCATCTTGGAGCAAAGGCTACACCCGTTCCCGCCAATATTCGAGCAGATCCCTCAGGCTCTGCTCAAGGGGGATCGTTGGCTCCCAGCCGGTGGCCTCATGGAACCGGGTGGTGTCCCCGGTCAGGATCGGCAGGTCGCTGGGGCGCATCCGGGCGGGGTCGGGTTGCACCTTCACATCCACCTCCGACATGCCGATGAGCATGTCCAGCAGCGCCTGCATCTGGATGACTTTGCCCGTGCAGATGTTATAAGTTTCACCGGGCCGGCAGTGCTGCGCCGCCAGGTAGTAGGCCCTGGCGATGTCCCGGACGTCGGTGTAGTCGCGCTCCGCGGAGAGATCGCCGACGTGGATGACGGGCTCCTGTGTGCCCTTTTCAATCAGGGCGATCTGTCGTGCGAAAGTCGGCGCGGCAAAGTCCGGGCTCTGGCGGGGGCCCACATGATTGAAGGGCCGCAGGTTCACCGTTGGAATCTTGTCGTTCTGATGGTAAAGCCGGGCGAGCATTTCCTGGCTGGCCTTGGTGATGCCGTACATGTTGGCCGGGTTGACCGGCTTCGTTTCCGGCACGGGGAGGTCGTCTCGCGTCACCAGGCCGTACACCGCGCTGGAGCTGATCATCAGCGTCTTCGCCCCGGGGCAATTTCGCTTGATGGCCTCAAGCAGGTTCAGTGGACCGAGCACATTGCTCAGGATGGCCTGCTGTGGCCCTTCCTCGGCGGAGGGTACGAAGGAGAGCGCGGCGAGGTGGATGACCCAGTCGGGCTTCGCAGCTTGAATCACCTTGGTCACCTGGTCGGCGGCAGCCAAGTCGCACGGGTGGAGGGTCACCCGGTTCGTGCAGTGCTCCAGATTGGCCTCGTTGCCATCGAAGATCGTTGTGCCGTGGACCTCGATTCCCTCGCGGAGGAGGAGATCGGTCAGGTGACTTCCCGCGAATCCGCCAATACCTGTGATGAACGCTCGCATCGTTGTCGTCCTCATGCTTCCTTCTGGCGCTGCAGCCGCTTAAGGTCGGCGTCGACCATCATTTTGATGAGTCCCTCAAAGTTCACGCTGGGCTCCCAGCCCAGTTTCTCTCTTGCCTTGCTTGCGTCGCCGGTGAGCAGATCGACCTCCGCCGGACGGACGAAGGCCTGGTCGACGACGACGTGATCTTTCCAGTTCAGCCCGACATGGTTGAAGGCCAGCTCCACCAGTTCGCGAACGGAGTGCGTCTGGCCCGTGGCGATGACATAGTCCTCCGGCTCGTCCTGCTGGAGCATGAGCCACATGGCGCGGATGTAGTCGCCGGCATAGCCCCAGTCACGCCGGGCGTCGAGGTTGCCGAGGCGTAGTTCCTTGGCCAGGCCGAGCTTGATGTGCGCTACGCCGTCGGTCACTTTGCGCGTCACGAATTCGAAGCCCCGGCGGGGGGACTCGTGGTTGAACAGGATGCCCGAGACGCAAAACATGCCATAACTTTCTCGGTAGTTGACGGTGATCCAGTGGCCATAGACCTTCGCCACGCCGTAGGGGCTGCGGGGGTGGAAGGGGGTCTTTTCATTCTGCGGGACCTCTTTGGCCTTGCCGAACATCTCGCTGCTGGACGCCTGATAGAATCGGGTGTTTTTGTTTACAAACCGAATGGCCTCCAGCATCTTGGTCACACCCACGGCGGTGATCTCCGCCGTCAGGCAGGGCTGTTTCCAGGACGTGGGCACGAAGGACATGGCGGCCAGATTGTAAACCTCGTCGGGGTCAGCCTCCTTGAGGAGCTCCAGGATGGACAATTGGTCGAAGAGGTCGGCCTGGCGGATTTCGATCTGGTCGCGAATGTGTTCGATCCGGTCCATCTTCTCCGTGCTCGATCTGCGCACCATGGCAAAGACCCGGTATCCCTTTTCGAGAAGGAACTCGGCGAGATACGATCCGTCCTGACCGGTGATGCCCGTGATAACCGCTGTTTTCATCAGGTTGATTTCCCTTCCAGTGATTGAGCGGAACTGCGTGTGGAAGAGAGATATTATACGGTCTTCTCTCCCTGATTCCAGCGATTTTTCGCGTTTACTTGAGCGGCCCCCTGTGCTATAGTTTGTGGTTACTCGCTCATTTCTGGATTGCCGATAGTAGGAGGTGGATATGCAGGCGCGTGTCTGCTCGTTTCTCTGTCTCACCATTCTTCTGGCGGTCCCATTGGCTGCGCAGGAGAACCCCGTTACAAACGGCGGGTTCGAGGTCCTCGCAGAGAACGGGTTCCCCGTGGATTGGATCCCGTATCTCCCGGTGAATCACATCGAAAGCGGGAAAGGCGTCGTCGATGTGAGCAAAGACGCTCACAGCGGCAAATACTCGATTCGGCTGAAGCTCGACGCCAAGAAGGGGGCGCTTGGGCTGAATCGAGTCGGCAAGCCGCGGGGTGCTGACGGGCCGGGCAGGATGCTTACGCAGCTCAAGGGGGGCATCGAATTCTACTACAAGGCCGTCAGGTCCGATGGCGCGCGGTTGAGCTTCAATGTGATCCCGATGAAGGCCGATGGTCTCGAAGGTGGCGGCAAGCGGTTCACTTATGTCATCCCCGATGAGCACATCGGCGACGGCCAATGGCACCGGTGGGTGCAGAAGTACGATTACACCGGTTGCCCCGATGTAAAATACATTCAGATTTGTCCGCGCATTCATGTGGCGGGGGGGGAGGTCCTCGTTGACGACATCCGGTATGTTTCCAAGGTGGGTCCCCTTGCGGTTCTGAGAGAATGCCGGCTGCAGGAGGTCCGCGGACAAGAGGGCAAGAAGTGCGTGGTAACCTGCGTGATCGAGAACATGGGCGATATCCGCGCCGAGAAGATCAAATGCCGGCTGGACGTCCCGGACTACCTGAAACTCATTCCCGGCGAGGAACAGACGCTGCCGCGTATCGAGGTCGATGGCAGAGAGGAGGTGAGCTGGGTGGTGGAAGGGGTCCGGTCCAGGAAGGACCGGCTCGTTT
>JAADGH010000126.1:3554-13261 GCA_013152475.1 Planctomycetota bacterium | reverse complement strand
GGCCGCCGGTGGAGAGAAAATATCGAGGGTGATCGACCTGCAGCCGGATTTGGTGGTGGACAACGTCATTCCCGATCGTTTCATCGTGACGACGGCTGACGAGTTCGAGATCGCCTGCTTGATCGGGAACAAAGGCACCGCGAATGCCCTTGGAGCGAAGGTGGGTCTCTATCCTTCGGCGGAGATTCGCTTGGTGGAGGGGGAGGTCGCCGAGCGCAAGGTGGACGTGCCGGCGGGGAGTGCGGTAGAGATACGGTGGAAGGTGAGACCCCGGATCGAGGGCCGCGACGCCGCTGCGCTGGTGCGGATGCAGTACGGGGGGGTGACACACGAAGCCAGTGCGTGTCGAATGGTCATTGTCTCCGCCTACCGAAGAGACGAGTGTATCGGGTTGAGCAACGAGCACATTCGGCTGAGCTTTCCCAAGGCGTCCTTCGGTTATGGCGTAGCGATCATCGAGGTGTTCAACGGCCAGAAGTGGGTTCGCGCGGGGGCCATCCCCCGATTGGGGCGCTGTGTCTGGCGGAGCGAGGCCGGGGACAGGCTCGAACGGCCCATCTACTCCGCCGAGTTGCACAAGGGGATCAGCAACGTTTTCTTCAAAGACACGTTTGCGGATCGGGACGGCCGGAACTGGACGGTCGAGACCGTGTTCACGATTTCGACGGGGAAGCGGTTTGTCGATGTCGAGTCGCGGCTCAAGTGCGATCGGGATGCGAAGCTTCTCTGCTTCGAGGGGCCCATGGTCTATGCGGGGGAGGGGTGCTTCGGCAGCGAAAAATCCGACGCGCTGTTCCCCGGCCTGGAATGGCTTGTGGGCGACGAGGTCTCATCGAGCACACTCGACGACCACACCCCAAATCATATCCGGTACGTACCCCACCCGAACAAGATCACAATTCCGCTCATGGCCGTGCGCAAGGATCGCACGCTCGTTGGGGTTATGTGGGACCCGCTGAAGAAGTGGACGCAGCAGGAGGTCGTGGTGGAGCAGCCGGCGGCGGGCAATGGGGCCAAGACCCCGGTCACCCGGAAGGGGAGCGACCGTCCTGCGGCGGTGTTCGCCTCGCCCAATCGGCTCGAAGGTACGGCGAGCCACCTGATGGGGATCATGGCGCCATCCGTACCGACCTGGATAGCGGAGAATGCGCGGGAGGCGACCCTTCCGTTCGAGCTTGCGAAAGGCAAGCCGATCGTGCTCAATATGCAGATCATCGGCTTCGGCGATGCGCGGGATTGCTTGTCGGCCATGGATTGCTGGTTCGAGACGAAGGGGGTCATTGAACCCATGCCCATCCCCAGGGGCAGCTATGAGAAGGAAATCGAGTTCAGCATGAATGCGTATCTCGATACGCTTTGGATTCCCAACGAAAAGAAGTGGTGGAGCATGATCTGTCCCAACAATCCATTGCGCCAGCGCGAGGTCAGGTCGCCACAGTTCTGCATGGATATGTACATGGCATCCCAGTTTATCCATGACGAAAATCTGAGGCAGAAGTATTTGGTCCGGTTGCGGCAGGTCCAGCCGCTTTTGAAGAAGAACTACGGGCTGGACCTGGCCTACCATCTGGGGAACGTGGAAACGATGCTGAAAGGCGCGGCGGCAAATGCGTTGGGCATCATGCGCGGTCAGGGAAAGCACGGGGAATGGCGGTTCAACGCGAATCGAATCGGTACGGGCGTCTTCGAGGGGAGGGACTTCAGCCTGCTCGGTCCACACAACGCAGCGGAGCTTGGAACATGCGCGGCGAATGCGAAACGGCTGCTGCATTTCGCCCGGATTACGGGGGACGCGGCCACGCTGGAGGCGGGGCTGAAGGCGCTCAAGTTCATGGAGCGCTTCAACGTTCCGCGCGCTGCGCAGGTGTGGGAGGTGCCGGTGCATACACCGGATGTTCTTGCTGCGGCGATCGCGTCGCACGCCTACCTCGAAGCCTATCGCATCACACGGGAGAAGCACTACCTGCACGGATCGGTGCGCTGGGCCCGGGCGGGACTGCCGTTCATCTACTTCTGGAACGTCAAGGAGTTCCCGTTCATGCGGTATGCATCGATCCCCGTCTTCGGCGCCACATGGTTCCGGTGCAGTTGGTTCGGCAGGCCGGTGCAGTGGAACGGCCTGGATTACGCCCTGGCGCTCTTCGATCTTGCCGAGTACGACAACAGCTTTCCCTGGCGGAAGGTGGCCGAGGGGATCACGATCAGCGCCCTCTACCAGCAGTCCACCGACAAGGAGAAGAACTACGCCCTGTGGCCGGACGGCATTAGCGCTGTCGACGGGCACAAGAGCGCATGGCTATTCGCTCCCCATCAAATCCTGGAGTGTATCTTTAAGGTGTTGGGCCGGCCGTACGATCCGGCCACCACCATCGTCCGCACCCCGAACGGCCGGATCCATATCACCTCCTCGGCGAAGGTGGATGCCCTCCATCTCGATGGCGACCAACTTTCGTTGCGTCTGGACTCCGAAGACGAGGGCACGTACTACACAACCATTTCACCGATCGGTCGGCCGACGAAGGTCGTGTGGAACAAGAGAAAACTGACGATCTCGGACGCGCCGAATGGGACGGATGCGGGCCACTGCCAATACGCGCCTTCTCTGCGGATGCTGGTCATCCCGTGCACGAGCGGCGGGCTAAGCCGACTGGAGATTCACGGGGTCAAGGCAGAGGCCGTCTCGATCATCCCGAAGGTGATGAAGACGGTCAACTTTGGATTTGATAAGCCTGGCGACTGCGAGGGCTGGCGTCCGGCCCATGATGTAGATGGACTTGTAGCCAAGGACGGGAAGCTTTGCATGAAGATTACCGGACGGGACCCCTACATCGTGCGGGAGAACCTGGACGTGAAAAACGCCCCGGCAACGCTTGTCTTCCGCATGCGGGCCAGCAAGGGCGCAGGCGCACAAGTGTTCTGGTGCACGGAGGAGTCGCCGCAGTGGGGGGAGGACAAGCGCGTCAACTTCCCGATCAAGGGCGACGGTCAATTTCACGGCTATGAGATCAACATGGCCGGCCATGAAAAATGGAAGGGCCAGCACATTACCGCCCTGCGCATCGACCCACTTACGGGAGACGGAATCGAGGGGGCGGAGGTGGAGATCGACTCCATCAAGGGCAAATAAGCTCGAACTCTCGTGTTAGGGCGCTTGGCCGTTACTCAACGGAACGTTACCGCCCAGTTCACGTCCCTGCTCTCGGGGGAGGTGAAGTCAATGGTGAGCAGAGGGCCATCCTTGCTGCTCTCTGCCTCGATGTCCTGAGCTTGCGCCCCAGAAAAGGTATAGCCCTCGGGCACGAAGATGCGCAACTGGTATGGGTCTTTTCCAACCACCTTTGAAGTGCCCCTGAGCGATCGCGTCGCGGCGTCCCATTTCAGGTCGAGAATATCGTAGGCCATCTGTCGCACGTGCCGGCTGGTCGAGACGAGGACGGGGTGGTCCTTCTTCTCGACGATGGAGTAAATCTCACAATCCGGCGCTTGCAACGTCCGCGTGAAGCTGTCCTTCTTGACTCCGAGGAACTGCTTGCCCCAGAACTCGTAAACCAGGTACTCCTTCTCCGGTGACAGGTCCAGGTCGTCGAACCGAATCTCCTGCGTGATGGGCTTTCCTTCCTGGCCGTAGTCCACATTGAACAGGCCGACCACATTCCATTCGCCAAACTTCCGTTTGATCGGCATGTTCCAGAGGCGGGCCGGATTATGCTCGAACACATCCACGGCCGTCGATACGTCCGGTGTCGTGGGGGCGACCCGCTTGATGATTTCCAGGCGATCCGCCGGGATGTCCTCGTCCGTGAACGGCTCGGCCAGGTGCACCAGGTTTCCCGAGATGGCGCAGAAGGAGGCATGAACCTTGCCCCGGTTGTAGGAGTAGATGCCGCCGACATAGACATGGAATGAATCGGGGCTGTTCCACCACACCCGCCCGTTGAGGAAGTATCGTCCGCTGATCTGCCGCGTCAGGCCCTGGGTGAAGGTGCATATCTTTCCATAGTAGCCCTGGTCGCTATCGGCGCCGATGTGGATGACATCGACCCTATCGTAGTTGATGCCGACGATATTCATCCAGACGAAGGCATACGCCCCGGCGGGATGCTTGCGCGAAAAGTCGCGCCAGATACCCATGGCCGACCGATACGTCTCGGCGGAGGTCATAAACGGGTCATGCTGGCCGGGAAGCTTCTTCCACCGGCTTGTAAAGTCCCAACAGTATCGCACGATTTTTGTTGGGTCCCTGAACGCGAGTTGAGCGCGCTTCCTTTCGAACTCGACGACGGCGGGGTTCGAAAAGTCGATGCGGCCATCGACGTAGTACTCGGGGTGCCTGTCGTGTATCTTTTGGGCGGCCTTGAACCAGAAGTCGGGCATGCCATACCGCCGCACAAGGGGGGACGGTGTGCCTTTTATCTTCCCCTTGCTCTCTACACAATACCCGTATTCCCTGAGCCCCAGGTCCACCAGTTTTTTCCGATTGGCCCGCACCCACTGCTTGTCCATGAAGGCCTTCGCATATTGGGTCTTGTCGTGTTTGTAGGGGAAGCCCCGGACCACACCCGACCCGTATCCATTCCAACTGTTGAACAGACTGAGATACTCCGGCACGTATGGGTTGATGGGGTGCTGCTTCATCAGGTCAATATCGTGTGCCTTGGCGATGAGATCGCCGAAGTGCTCCAGGCCGTCTGTTCCCTTGCGGCTGAAGTTGACGAGCATTGGCTCACCGACGATCTGCGCCCCCGCCGGCATGACAATGCCTTCGTAGTCGTCGTATGCTGCGACACGGCAGGTGGACCGGTCCCCCGGCAGCAATAGAAATCGTCCTAAGCCTTTGTGATTCGTTAGGTTGCCAAGGAGGACCGTGCGCTTGGTTTTCCGGTTTTTCATGGCGAGATACCACCATGATTCGAAACCGTCTGTATCAGAGACGGTAACCGTCTGATAGGGCTCGTTGTTCGCCTTTCCGTCGCCGATGGCGGTCCACTGCGATGATTCGCCTCCGAGCATTACATGCCGGGTGACAACGGGGGCGACGCGATGAACGGTCAGTTTATGCCCCGTCTGGTTGGTGAAGTCCACCCGCGCGATGATGTCGCGGCCTGGGTTGCTGATCAGGAGCGTGTAGGCGATTTCGAGCGCGTCCTCTTTTTTGTACCGAAGGTTCACTTTTATGAAATTGCCCAGCGTATGATCGGAAAGCTCTTGCGTCGAGTATTCGACTTGATACGTCTCCAAATCAACGGACAGGTCTTTGATGTGAAAGACGGGGTGGATGCCATCGAGACGACAACCGGTTCCCCTGTCTTCTACGGACCATCTCGCGGTAGCGGGGTCGATCTGGACGCGGAGATGTTTCGTTGCGATGGTTTGGGTCTTTCCGGTAGGGGAGGGACGTGTTTCGGTCTTTTGTTCCGAACCGAAAAACGCATACTCCGCCAGGCCGCAATTCGCCCGTGACGCACCCTCCACACGAATCTCCTTGACGAGGAGATGGCGGAGGAGCTTTTTCTCCTCATTCACCACGCGGTTTACGTGGCGGAATCGCAGGCCGAAGAAGCCCTTCCTGACGGGAATTTTTACACTGTGGGGCTGCAGCTTTCTGGATGTGATTGGCAGCCGGGCGACTTCCTTCCAGTCGTCATCGACGGTTCTTATCTCGACAGCCGCCGTAGGAGGGACGCCATCGATCGTTTTGCCGCCTGCCATGAGCGCGATGGTGAGAGGGCCATCTTGGGGCGCGATGAACCAGTCGCCGAGCATGCCGTTGGTCCAGAAGCTGAACGTTCCGTGATTTGTCAGGTTCCCACGCTGGTGTAGTCGGGCCGTTTGGGCGGCAATGGTGCATGTCGCCTTGTCTTGCCCGGGAAGGGATTTCGTTGTCATCAGCAGGACAGCGGCGAGAAGCCATGAAAGCAACCAATCCCTGCGCATATTTATCTCCTTACTCGTCCCGACGCCTGTCCGGCAACCAGGGCGGCCACCTCGTCGAGGGTCACGTAGTTGAAGTCGCCCTTGATCGAATGTTTCAGACAACTTGCCGCGACAGCGAAGCGAATCGCCATGTCCGGTGAGGAGTAGTCTTCGCTGTTGAGTGCGTAGATCAGGCCTGCGCCGAAGGAGTCCCCACCGCCGACACGATCGACGATGTCGCGGATCTCGTAGGGTGAGTAGGTTCCATTCTCATCGAGCGGCGCAAAGAACGGCTGGTCTGCCGAGACATCGAACAACATCCCGCCCCAGTTGTTGTGGCTGGCCGAGATGCTCTCGCGAAGAGTGATTGCCACGCGGGAGACATTGGGGAACTGTTTGGCAATCAACCGGGCCACCTCTTCGTACGCGGCGGCGTTGATTTGCCCGGCCTCGACGGACGTGTCCTGCGCATGGATGCCAAGCACATCGGCGGCGTCTTCCTCATTTCCGATCACAACATCAACGTACGGCAGGACTTGCGTCATCGACTCGTTCGCCAGTTCCTTGTTGCTCTTGCCTGGTTTCCACTTCCACAGCTTCTTCCGAAAGTTCAGGTCGCACGACACCGTCGCATCCCTCTCCTTCGCCCGCTTCACGAGTTCAAGGGTGGAGAGGAAGGCATTCTCGCTGAGCGAAGGGGTGATGCCCGTGACATGAACCCAGTGCACCCCATCAAGCGCCTTGTCGAAGTCGTACTCGTTGGGCGCCGCGAGAGAGATGGCGCTGCCCGATCGATCGTAGATGACGTTCGAGCTCCGCTGGTTCGCCCCGGTCTCGAGGAAGTAGATACCAAGGCGGCCTTCGTCGCGCATCAGAATCGAGCTGGTGTCGATGCCCAGTCCGCGCAGCACGGTGATCAGCGACTGCGTGACGGACGTGTCCGGCAGGGCGGTCAGGTAGCGTGTCTCGCAACCGAAGAGCGCCAGCGACGCGCAGACGTTGGCCTCTCCCCCGGCGAACATGACGTTTACCTTGCCTGGCAGGCATTGGCGGAACCGGAGGAACCCATCGGGGGTGATGCGCATCATGATCTCGCCGAAGGTCAAGTACATCGTCGTTTCCTTTCTCAATTGCGCCGAGGATGTTTCAGATCGCTGAGGAGTTTATAATCGGGGTTTTCCGGTTTGTCAAGCGCTCCGTATCTGGCTTCAAAGCAGGCGATCCTGCGCGGCGTGCCAGGCATCCATCGCCGCCGGGGCATCTTCGGGATTGGCAACATATGTGCCGAAGATCATCCCACGCCTGGGTCGCCCCGCAAGGGGGCGGAGGGCGCGGTCGAAGTAGTCCGGAAGGGCCTCGTCCTTCTTTCGCGGCAGGTGGTATCGCAGAGACTTGCCGTGCGACACGATATCGAGCAGCAACTTCTCCCGATCATAAAGATCGAGTTGGCCGAAGAGAAACCCGCGGAGGTCCTCGACTCTGTAGTAGTTCTCCATAAGGTGCTTGCCGTCGCCACAGAAGTGCACCCAGCCCCCGCCGAACTCCGCGAGAGCGCGCCGCGTATAGGGTATCGAGAACTCGCGGTGGAAATCCGGCGACAGCATCACGGCGCAGTCCTCGCAGAGCATGACGCCGCCGGGGGCCATGTAGAGGCCGCCCTCGTATGTCCCTTCGTCCGTTGGCTCGCCGCATTCCGCCTTGAGCAACTTCGTCGCCTTGATGAATACATCGGTTGTTTTTTCGAGTAGCTCGTGGACGAAGGCGGGATCGTCGTGCATGTCGAACATGATGTCCTCGCCGCGCACCATGAAGGCGATGTCGATGGGGCTGAGCATGAAGTAAAGACCTACGGCGATGCGGTCCTCCAGAAGCTCGTGGGCCCTGCGAATGAAGGTAATGGCTTTGGGGATCAGGCCAGCGGTCGAGAGATCCTCCGGCACTGTCGCCTCGCGCGCTTCCTCCTTCGATAGATGCCGCTTGATCCACGGTGGCCGATCCGGAAACACCTCCTGCTCGATGCCGAACACCGATGGCAGGAACCCGATGCCAAACCGTGGCGCGACGAACGGCACGGCATCGCTCCGGGTGCGGCAGAGCATGATGGCGTTGCGGAGCTGCGCGGCGAGCATCTTTTCCGGGTCGGCGAACTGTTCGTCATAGCCGAACAGCGCCGGCTTGTTCGGGCCTGGGGGAGGGGGGATCTCGGGCACGTCGCACTGGAGGAGAATCGGGAGATAGTTCCCTCCCTCGGGGGAGGCGCATTCCCGCTGACGCGCCCGGCCTCGTTCGATCGCGTCTGTGCCTGGGTTCACGAGATCGAGTAGTTGCGACACGCTCATAACGTTATGTTATTCCTCTCATGCCAGGGGCATCCAGATCGTCATCTCCGCCGGGCCGCGATTGGCCCAGGCGTAATAGGGAATCAGGCGGATGTCGATTTCGTCGAGTGGCTTCAGCGATAACGGCCGATAGAGCGCATCGGACCAGTCCTCCGGTTCTACGCGTAGCGCTGCGCCCTCCAGGACGGTTACACCGTTGAGCAGATCAGGCTCGCACTTGGGAGTTAGCGCAATGGCACGCGGCAGGCGCACGTCGGATACGTGGATCTCATCGGGGAGGTCGGGGGATTCGAGACAGTAGACGATGGGCCCGCGCTTGACGGCGGCATGGTTGTGGCAGGCCTCGATCTTGGGATGCGCCACAAGCAGACAGGCTTCCATCGGAAGGTCCAACTCGATCACATCCCCGCTCCGCCACTCGCGTCTCATCTCGTAATAGGAAGTTGGCTTTAGTTCACTCGACTGCGAGACACCGTTCAAAGAAAGGCTTGCGCCCACGGCCCAGTTCGGGATGCGCAGACGGATGATGAACTCGTAAGATGGTGTAGACTCAATGGTTATGACTATTTTTCCGCTCCATGGATAGTCCGTGTCCTGCCGCAGGCGCAGGGGGGAGCCGTCGAGCAGGGTCCCATCGAACACATTGGCGCCGTAATGATCCAGCGATATGCCATCGTCGCTCATCGAATACAGATAACCATGCAGGCTGGCCATTGTCCGAAGGAGATTGGTCGGACAACAGGTGGAATTTACTGTCGGCTGGTAGCGTTCGTGCTGATGCTTGTGGCTCTTGAGTTCTTGATCCTTCCCGTACCAGCGCAACGGATTCATGTAGAACCAACTGGCGCCGTCTTGTCCGATGCAGGGGAGGATGCTGTTGTAGAGGCACAGTTCCATAACATCGGCATAGCGCGCCTCGCCCGTCATCAGCAACAGTCGCCAGTTCCACATAAAATTGCCGATCTGCGCGCAGGTCTCGTTGTACCCCGTGCTGTTGGGCAGTTCGTAGGGGTTGCCGTGCGCCTCGCCGACGCGGTCGCCGCGAATGGAAAGTCCGTGCTGGTTGGCGCAGACTCCGCCGTGGACATATATCTTCCTCGAAATCAGATCGTTCCAAATCCGGTCCAGAGCAGCACGGAGGTCCGGGTCGTCCTGCTCCATGCAGACGTCCGTTGCGGACGTGTAGAGATACATGGAGTTGACGGCATGGCCGACGGCGTATTGCTCCTTCCGAAGCGGGATGCGGCTCTGGCGCTGGTCGGTCCCGCCGCACTCCTCAAGGTCCCTGAGTTCGGGACGGGTGAGCAAACTCCTGTCGAAGTCACGCTTCACTGTTGGCTTGCGGCCGTGCAGGTCGATGAAGCAATTGGCGAGCTCCAGGTATCGGGGATCGTCCGTCTCACGATAAATCTCGACGGCGGCCATGATATAGGATTTCGTGTTCGAGAAATTTCC
>JAADGH010000126.1:0-3539 GCA_013152475.1 Planctomycetota bacterium | reverse complement strand
TGAGGGACAAAGGTATTGTAGAGACAGTCCGCCGCCTTCCTTGCGATGTCCAGGTAGTTGGTCTTCCCGGTTGCTCGGTGGTGGGCGCAGGCGGCGGTGATGAGATGGCCCATGTTGTAGAGCTCGTGACGCCGGGGAACCACGAAGCGTTCCTTGTACATGAGGATCCCGCAACAGACATAGCCATCCGGCTCCTGCGCCTGAGCGATGAGTTCAATCAACTCATCCATCTGCTGATCGATGTCCACATCTCCTGTGTAGGCATAGACATACGACGCGCCCTCAAGCCACTTGTGGATCCATTCATCCTGCCAGTAGCTACCCTTGTATTCGCCCTCATCGAGGCCGGCGTAGATGCGAAAGTTCTGGATCACGTGGCCGACGTCGGGATCGCCCATGCCCTTTCTCAGGTGGGGGAGGGTTACTTCGCGCAATTGGTCAAAACGCTGGCCCCAGAATCCATCCGTCCACTTTACCGAGCGCAGACCAACGCTCCGCCATTTGCAGTTCGGGCTGTTCGAGTTGTCGATGACTCCGAAGTCTTCTGGCATCGGCCTCTCCATGCGTCAAGCCAAGGGCATCCAGATCGTCATTTCCGAGATGCCGCGATTGCACCAGGCGTAGTAAGGGATTAGACGGATCGGAACGTCTTCCATTGGTGTATCCTCCAGCCTGCGATACAACTTTCCGTCCCAATCACCTTGCTTGATTCGTTTCGCTGTGCCTTCGAGAACGGTCACACCGTCCAGAAGGTCCGGATCATGCCGAGGTGTGAATTGCATATCCCGTGGGATGTACACCTCGGGAACGTTCACGCCGTCCGGCAGATCCGGTGATTCGAGACAATAAACCAGCGGCCCGCGCAGAACAGCCACTTGGCCTCGCGTTTCTTCGATCTTGGGATGGCCTTCGACGAGCCTGACGGCCATAGGCAGTGTAAGCTCAATGACATCG
The DNA here is from genome assembly GCA_013152475.1 of Planctomycetota bacterium. Classification (GTDB taxonomy): domain Bacteria; phylum Planctomycetota; class Brocadiia; order JAADGH01; family JAADGH01; genus JAADGH01. The sequence continues at coordinate 2,585 of JAADGH010000126.1, read as the reverse complement.
CCCGCAGACCACTCGTGGTTCAATGTCGCGTATGTTCCGGCGGGCGCATCGACTTCCGCCGGTTCGCCATTGATCTTGATCCCGGCGCCATTACACCAGCCGGGAATACGGAGCATGATGGCGCATTTGCTTTCGGGTGGGCGCTCGATGGTGATCTTCACATTGCCGTCCCATGGGTAATTTGTATCCTGGATCAATTTGATCCAGTCACAGTCCAGTGTGCTACCGCCGTAGTGGTTTACCCAGACGCCTTCGCCGGACACATTGTAGAAATATCCGTGCATCTCGGCAACGGTCCGAAGCAGGTTCGTCGGACAGCAGATATGCGCTCGCCGCTTGGCCGGGTCGCCGGGCTGGAAGCGCTGATGGTCGTCGGATGAGAGCAGCACGTGTTCGCTGCCATACCACCGCAGGACATTGGTGTAGAACCAGCTCGCTCCGTCGAGGCCGATGCCCGAAAGGATGCTGTTGTAGATCGTTCGTTCCATGACGTCGGCAAAGCGCGCATCTCCTGTGATCTCCAACATGCGAAAGTTCCACATGAAGCAGCCAACTTGGGAGCAGGTTTCATTGTACGCGGTGGCATTGGGCAGATGGTAAGGGGATGATGCCGCCTCGTGAACATCGTCGGCGGCCCAGACGTTCCCGTTGCGAATGGATAATCCTCGGTGCAAGGGGCAGCACCCGCCATGAATATACATCTTCTTCTCGACCAGATCGTGCCATAGGCGATCCAGTGCGTCGAGGAGCGACCGGTCACCCGTCTCCATATATGCGTCCGCCGCCCCAGCGTAAAGATAGGTATAGAACACCGCATGGCCAACCACGCTGTCCTCCTCGCGAAGTGGGATGCGGTCCTGACATTGATCGCTGCCCCCCGGGAAAGCGCCGCGCATGTCGATGAGGGTATTTGCCAGATCGAGATACCTCTTCTCACCGGTGGTTCGGTAGAGCTCCACCGCACCCATGATGAGCGATGGATTGTATGGGAAGTGCGCGAGTTTTGGGTCCTTATCCTTGAACGTTTCGTAAAGATAGTCCGCGCATTTTGTGGCGACATCGAGGAGGTCGGTTTCCCCTGTGATCCGATGGTGGATGCACGCAGCGGTCGTGAGATGCCCCATCGTGTACAGTTCGTGTCGATGAGGGTCCTCGAAGCGCTTCCAGCCTTCTCGCAACTGAATCTGTGTGGCAATGTAGCCATCGGGTTCCTGCGCCTTGGCGATGATTTCGATCACCTCATCCATTTGTTTGGCAAGCGCCGCATCGTGCGTGACGCCATAGACCGCCGCCGCCGACTCCAGCCACTTATAGACCCATGCATCCTGCCAGTTCGTGCCCGCGAACTCCCCCTCTTCGAGGCCGGCAGCAATCCGCATGTTCATCAGAGCGTGCCCCATCTCCGGGTCATCAGCGAGCTTGAAGAGGTGGGGAAGTGTAACTTCCTTGCACCTCTGGAACTGATCGGCCCAGAAACCTTCGGTCCACCTGACCGAACTCAGGTCCACGCTTCTCAGTCGGCAATGGGGGCTGGCCTCGGTCTTGATAATTCCTCCGTCACTTGTCTTGGCTGGCATTGCGGTCCTCCTTCTGTTCAGCTTCGCGTATCATCTGTTCGGTGTCGTCAAGATGCTCGGCCATGGCTTGGCGTGCATCGTCGGCATTCTTTCGCCGGATGGCGTCAAACACTCTCTCATGATACTGAAGTGTTTTGTCCGGTCGATAGCCTGCTTTCAGATTGGACAGGATGGCATCGGCCAGGAGTCTGCGGATGGTCTCGACGAAGAGTGTCAGGACCGTGTTATGCGTCGCCCTTGCCACGGCGAGGTGGAACTCGAGATCCTTCTGCGCGTAATCCTCGGGAGATTCCTTCGCCGCATGCATGCCGTCCAAGGCGGCGCGGATCTCGGCGAGATCATCGTCGTCCTCTCGCGCGGCCGCCCATGCCGCGGCCTGCACCTCATAGAGGCGACGCATCTCCAACAGATCGCGCGCCGATGTGCTTGCCCTCTTGAGCAGCAACTGCAGCATGTCCGACGCCGCTTCTTGCGACCGGTCGATGACGCGCACACCCACGCCGTGGCGACGTTCCACCAAGCCCTTCGACTGAAGGATGCTCACCGCTTCGCGGAGCGTGCTACGACCGATGCCGAGCCGCTCGCACAGCGCCTGCGTGGCAGATAATCCCCCGGGGCCACCTCGCCGCTGAGGATGTATTCGGTGAGGAACTCCTCCGCGCGCTGAACAAGATCACCGTTCTTGAGCTGAGTCCACTGTTTGTCCATACCTATGCCTTGCCCAATGCCAAAAGATTCGCGTAGGAGAGGTCCACCCTACATCTTGGCTAAATCGTTACTCCTGAAGGAAGGTTCAGGCAATCTACGACGCAATCATGTTACTGAGCACTAAGACAATGATATGTTATCTGATGTCTGATGTCAAGGCGTTTCCGCGATATTTTGTGCTTGGTGAGAGCATCTTTGCGTTCAACAGGAATAGTCATAACACGTGTTACAATAGGATGATACGTATTCGTGGAAAGGATGGATCGGAAGTCAGGCGAGGATGGTTTTTGATGGATTTCC
>JAADGH010000023.1 GCA_013152475.1 Planctomycetota bacterium | reverse complement strand
AGTACCGGTGGTAGCCCTGCTTCGCGAGCTTGTTTGCCTGGGCTGCCGGCATCTTTTGGCCCTCGAAGTCCACAACCCTGCTTCCGCCGGCGAGGACCATCCCGCAGACGAAAACCATTCCCAATCCTATCACCCACGCCTTTTTCATCACACACCCTCCTCAACTTTGGGCTAAACCGTTGGTTCCATTTCTTCGACAACGACTTAAAGAAACAACGCCAAGTAGCACAACGATCTGGGGATTTTCACCCATCCCGTCACTGCCCACAGCCGCAATCCACTACCACGCCGATGCTTACGCCCAAACTGCGCAATCAACCCCACATGCGGATTACCCCACACCCCCACCAGCCCCAAGCCCTGCCCCCCCAGCACCTAACCACCCTCTATATAGACACTTGCGGCCAACGAGCACTCCTCTGCCCCTACGCTCACGGGCTACGTTGTTAATAGTGCAAATCACATTCCTTTCCGCCCCAAAAACCGTTTTCCATGCCTCAGAATTCCTCTTTCTTGCCCTTCTTGTTGCTCTGCTTGCTTTCCAGCTCGCAGATATAGTCAACAATGGCGTCGATGCGCTGCTGCATTTCTTCTTCGGTCCAGTCCCCTTTCCAATAGCGGAGCCTCTTTGTTGCCGCCTTCGCCCACATGGCCGGCCCCATACCCATTCGTATGCGCACCATCACGCGCTCAATGGGATGGCAGAACCCACAGTACTGCTCGAAGGCGGCCTTGCCCGTGATTACCGTCTGCTTCTCCACCAACCCCGCGCCCTTGCCCTCGGCGGCAAGGAGCGTTTTTGCCTTCTTGCCCAGCTTGCCGCTCAGGTAGGTGAAGAGGGTGCCGTCGAAGAAGCAATTGACTATCCTATCGCGCGCTTTTACGTTGTGCGACAGCTCGTGCCGCCGCGCGCCGAGGACCTTCGCCTCGATCCGGACACGCTCCGAGGCGTCGCTGCAGGCCAGCTTGGCGGCCATGGCTTCCTTATTCCGCTCGAAGGCCGTCGCGTCCTGGTCACGGGTTTCGGTGAAGAGCGTCTCGATGCTCTCCCGCTCCATCATCTGGCGCCGTTTCAGTTCCATCTTGCTCAACTGCGCGGCATTTTTGATGGGCCGGCACCACTGTCGGATTATCTTTTCCTTCTTTTGCGCCCACTCCTTGCCGCTCATGGCCCGGATTTCTTTCAGGGCCGAGAGTTCTCGTGGGTGGGCCTGTATCTCACGTCCCCCCCGGTGGCAGGACTCGCATTCGGTGTTGGCGTGCATGTCGCTGTGGCAGCACATGCAGTAGTTGTGGTCCATGGCGAAGAGTGCCGTCCCTTTTTGTGACCGCGGTCCCTTCATCTCTGCCAGCATCTTCATGGCCCGCTCGGCATAGGGCCACATCTGCTCCGTAAAGCCCTTTTTGATGTCAATGACTTCGTATTCCGCCGAGCCCGCCGCCGCCTCGACGCCTTCGGGGCGCTCGTAGGTGTTATACACACCCTTCATGCCTTCTTCCTTCAGGCGGTTGTAAGCCACCTCCACACGGTCATTGATCGCATGAATCTGGTCGCGGAAGAATTGCCTCTTGCTCTCCGCCTCTGCGATGACCTTGAAGAACTCCTCTTCTTGCTTCTTGTCCAGCTTGCACTTGTTGTAGAAGTCGATGTGCAGGATATCGTTCTTCAGATCGCACACAGCGTGCGTGTAATACAGGTTTTTGTACCGCCTGATCTCCCGGGCCTTCATAGCCTTGATCTCAGCGTCGCTCAGCATGTAGCCCTTGTATTCCTTCATGCCGCGCTCGGCCATCGCCTCATTCGCGGTCACCCACTTTCCGCTTTTCCGGCCCAACTTGTAGCCCTTCTTCTGCGCCTCATATCTGTCCATCCACTTGCCCTCTTTTTCGATGAACACCCGGCCCAAGGCAAGGTTCGCACCCTCGTGCATCGGGTCGATCTCGATCGCCTTCTTCAGGTGCTGCTCCGCCTCGGCGCGCATCCCCCGCTCGCGGCACCACTTGCCCAGCTCGTATTGCGCCTCGGCCTTCGTGTCGTCCAGAGCGCGAAGCTGCTCCTCATAGGCCGCCCGCTTGTCCACAGTATAGGCCTGGCCGTCGACCGACGCGATCTTCTCGCCGTCGATCTCCAGCTCCAGTCCACCCTCGATGCGGATCTTGACGACGGTCTTCCCCTTCTCGATGATGTCCCCCTGGAGCTCGCTGCCGTCCTTCAGCTTGATCGTGGCCCCCTGGACGGCGAGGCCCCATCCCAGAATCACAATCACCAGAAGAATCAGACCCTTTTTCATGTTCATCCTCCCTCAAAGGCAACGTCGGCAACCCCGATATGCCGGTCCAACTGTGGAATTTCACCCAATACGTTCTGCACCACAAAAGGCCATCCTGCGGCCCATTTAAGGCAAATCACCCACGATCTTGGCCCCGGACAAGACACGCCCAGCACTGCCGTAGGTACACAGACTATCCTTTCTCTCACTATAATGCACACGCAAGTTCTATTCCAAACCGAACTGCGCGCTTCGATGTCGCAAGAAATGAGGTCCAGGCCTACCTATAATCCTAAACCCAAGGGGGGGGACCTGTCAAAGAAAAAATGAGGAATTTTGTAACCCCTCGGGGTAGTGATTGGTGGCATAAGTTATCGTTATACTTTATGCTCTCTCTCGATGCGCCGCGCACCGGCCCGCCTCCGCGATACGACGAGAGCACCGAGCGCCGAATCCTGGCCGTCCTCGACGAGACGCCTCCCAAAGGGTTACGCCACGTGGACCGGAAAACTCGTTGCCAAGCGGCTCGGGGACGTGAGCTTCGCCTCCCCAACGGAAAGGCCCTGACCGGATATAATCACTGCGACAAACGGCACGGAGCCACCACGCTCTTCGCGGCCCTGGAAACCGCCACGGGTCTGGTCAAAGCGGGACACTTCCACCGTCGCCGTCGCCTTCGAATGGAAAAAACGAAACATCCACCCCAAACACCCAAAAACATATCACTCGGAGTTATGTGAGTAAATACTCGCGTGAGCACTTCACCGAACGAAGGATCTCCTCCACTTCATCCCGGGTGGTGTCGGGGAAGCCAAGATATAGGCGATTGCCGACCGAAACCACAGTCGTATCACCGGTAATTGCGAGCGGCAAACTCTCCCCGAAGGGGCGCATCGCTATCGGGCGAGGGCCGCGAGGTGAGAATTCGAGTCTGACATCGTCGTCGATTGACCAGACGAGAACAAAGGTCGTGCCGGGGGATCGAGTGCGTTTGAAGCTGAAGGCCTTGACCAGACCATCGCAGAGACCCGGAATCTCTTCGATCTCAGCCAGTTCATAGTCTCCGGATTCATTGACGAATAGGTGGTGTTCTCTCCGATCCGCGAGAATCGCGCGCTGCGCGTCGGTCAGGCCTTCATTGGCCAAGCAGCGTCTCCACGTCTCGCGCTGCTGGTAGCAGCGAACGTAATGGGCATGTTCGGGCCGAACGTTCTTGAGGCTGTCGAGCAGCGTCTTGCCGAGCCGCCCTTCCAGGCGCGCGTCTTCCCACGTCTTGAGCGCCGCCAGGCAATCGTCGCGCCGGGGATTGTTCATGATTTCCTCCAGACTGACGTGGAGGGAAACGGGACAGTCCCATGCGGCCGCCCGGGTTGCCACATACTCGAACACATCCGGACCGGGGCAGCCCTCCGCATCCCCGCCGAATCGCCCAAGCCAGCCGAAATCGATCCGGGAGAAGTCCTTCACCCGCTCCGCCGCGGTTGGGCAGGGCATCAGCCGGCAGAAGTCCTTCATGCCGTCATCCGACGCGACAATGTCATAGGCGTTGCTGCGCGTAATCATGTGCCAACTGAAGTGCGTGTAATGGGCCGCCTCGCAGACAGGAGGCGCCGGATCGAGCAACTTGTACACGCGGTGCTGGGCCGACGCGACGTGGTACCAGAACGGTTCGTGCACGTCCTCGGCCCCGTCGAAGTAGATCAATTCGTAGGGCCCGGTTTGGCGGTAAATATCGGCAAGCCTCTGGGCGGTTTCGTCCTGGATGTCAGTGTTCTGATCGTAGCGGATGAACTTCGGCCAGGTATCGACATCCAGCAGCGCGAGGGAATCCCCTTTCCGGTGGACTCCCGGCGTCGTGCCAAGGAAACCGCGCCGACATCCGGTGAAGAGATAAGATGGGCTGGTTGTGTAGTCTTCGTACTCCACGAGTTCATCCTCGACCTTCAGGATGCGTCTCTTATCGTCCAGAGTGCAGCCCGCCGGGTTTTCGGCCACAGCGATGGTCTGAGTTTCGGCGTCAATCGGTTCGGTCAGCGTGAAGCTGCGGACGTGGTGCAGCCGGTCATCGGGAACGGGCGTCACGTAGGCATCATTCCTCGATGCCTTGCAGTAGTGAATGTGCAATCCGACCCGAAGGCCGGCTCCGCGGATCGCATCGGTGACGCGCTTCAGGTCATCCATGCCGTTCGGGTAACTGGCGTTCCACCGGAAATGACCGGCCCCTTCCGAAAAAGCATTGTAGGAGAAGAGGATCACCCGGAACCCACCGCGCTTTGCCCAGTCGATGTAGTCGCCGATGTTTGCGGGAGTGGGACGACTCGCCCAGAGATAGGAAGCGCGCTGCTCGGGCAGCCTGCGTCGCGCCGCGCCTGCGGGCAAATCGAACTCGCGCTCCACGGTCGCCATCGCGTCGAGCAGTTTCTCCCGCGGTTCGCGGCATCCAAACAGCACGGCGACGGTTCCCTCGAACCCAGGATCCACTTCCGCGGTCGCCCGCATCACCACGTGATCCGTTTGCAGCTCCATTTCTGCATTGGTCCGGATGTTGCCGGCTCGAAGACAGAACCCGAAACGGTCGTCACAAGCCGCGTTGATCCACTGCCCGAGATGTGGCAGCCTGTTGATGTTGAGGCGCAGGAAGTCGATCCGGTCGATCGGACCGCCCTCAACCGAGAGGAGCTCGAACGCCAGATAATTGGGCGTCGCAGTTACGCGATATTCCGCCCGGACCTTCGCCCCATCAAACTCGACCCTCAACCGGTCGCCGGCCAATCTTACGCGCGAGGCCGGGAAGGACTCCCCACCCCGGTAAACCCATCGTCCCGTGAACGCGGCGTGCTCGTCCGGAAACTCCGGCTCCGCTTGCCCCCCGCGATAAGCGACGGCAATTGGCCACGGTGCTGCCGCCGCCACGTACTCGGCGTCGTCATGCCTCGATACGAGGCTCTCGAGCGAACCATCCCCGGCAATCTGCAACCGCAGACTGTCGGTCTCTAAGATCAGGGGAGCAGCGGCAATAGGCTTGTCTTGGGACGCCATAAGGTAACCATTTATTTAGCCAAATGTAACGCAATGTGATTATAATTTCACGGGGGGGTGCGTCAAGAAAAAACGGAAGTTCAGGGGAAATTCAGGGACAGACGGTAGTTTAGAGGAGTTTCCCCATGGTTCATGGGGAAAGGGTGCAAATTCTCTTTCTGGCATGTGTGAGCGGTCACCCAAACTGTACCACTCGGGGTCGCGTGAAAACCGGCCATCTTGAAGAAGGTTTTTTGCCGGATACGATCTCCTGGAGAAGGAGGTCGTTTCTCGTTCCGAGGCTCTGCCTCGGAACGGGTCATCCGTCAGACTCTGCCTGACTCCTTTCGCAGCAAAGAGGCGGAGCCGAACGGCTATGCCGTCCCGAGGTGCCTCGCGATGACACGGCGGAGGCCATGGGGAAACTCCTGGAGAAACAGGTCTTGACATAAACCCTTGAATTTGCTATCGTAGTTTGTGTTGATCCGACGACGTGGGCGATTAGCTCAGTTGGCTAGAGCACTAGCTCGACAAGCTAGGGGTCGCAGGTTCAAGTCCTGCATCGCCCACCATTGCTCTCACTCTCCTGCCTCTGTACCGCCGTTTCAAGGCCGTTTGCGGCATCTGCTTCCTGTATCTACTGCGCGGGTTTCTTCTCGGGGTAGGTGATGGTCCCCGTTGGGGTTTGATTCAGGTCCTGCTGGATTTTCATCGCCGTGCGGTAGAACTCTTCCTCGTCCTCCGCCGAAACGGCAAAGAGGATCACCGCCGGTTCCTCCCCCTCCCACGCGAAACCCGGGGCGACCGCCGCGGAATGCCTGCGCGTGATCTCTCCGCGAAGAATTTTTCCGTTTTTACGAAAACCGAGCGTGAAGTCGCCCTCGCGCCAGCAGATCGCCCCCACCGACGGCGACGCGCCCACCCAGCCGCCGATGGCCCCGTAGCACCGGGGCTCCACGACCCCGCTCTTCGGCTGGAGAATGTGATAGTAGCCCCGCAGCACGATCTTCACGGTGTCGGTATTCTTCACCGACACCAGCCGGCTTTCGAACCATGGCAGACCCGGCCGAAGGGTGATGCGGTACGTTGCCTCATACTTCCGCTTCGTTTCCTCGCTCACGGTTCGTTCGAGCGTGACATCGACCACGCACTTCGATGCCGTCTGCGTCTTCACGTCCACGCTCTTCACGGCGGTGGGGAAGGCCGAGCCGACGCCGGCGCCCTTGTAGCCGATGCCCTGCTTCTCGAACATGGCGATCGCCCCGCCGAGCCGTCCCGCGAAGTGTCCGCTGAGGTATAGGGAAAGGAAAAATGGTCCCGGTTTTTCGAAGCACAGCTTGATTACCCCATTGTCGGCCCAGAACACCGGTTCGGTCCGCAGCATGTCGGTGCGGATTTCTTCCTCCGATTTCACCCTCCTGGAGATGCCGACCTCGTCGATCTTCCCGATAAACCGGTGCCCCGGGGTGTCCTGGCAGAGCGAAACCAACCCGGAGAAGGACTCAAATTCTTCCGTGCCTTCTCCATCCAGCTGGCCGTTGATGTATATCTTCGTCGTGTTCGTGGCGTCGTCGTGCGTCACGGCGACATGGGTCCACTCATCGAAGGGGATGGGTGTCTTCGAGTGAAGTATTCGCTTCCAGTCCATGGATCGAAGCAACACGAAGCAGTCTTTTTTCTCTGTCCCGCTGATGCGGAAGCTCCACTTGCCGCTTCGGATCACCACCTCGCCGTGGTGCTGCGCCTCGGCCTGCCTTCGCCGATAGAGCCAGAGCTCGACAGTGACGGTGTCGCCGATGTTCAGTCTCCCGAGGGACGCATTCGCCTGCGGCCCCGTGAACTCGAGCGCTCCCCCGAACCGGCCGTCGGGCGTCGGTCGCGCGTCCTTCCCGTTCAGCCGTCCTTTCACATGCCGGGGCGACACCCCGACGAACTGGCCGTTCACCACATCATCGAAGGACTGCCACGTGACCACGCTCGTCTCCCGCGCCCAGGGTGGCGACAGCCCCACCTCGGCCTCGGTCGCCTGCCGGAGATACACATCGTCGAACCAGGCCGTCCCGCCGCACCGGGAAAATTCCAGGAAAAAGGTTGCATGATCCGTCCCCGGCGGTGTGCGGAAGGTCGAACGGAATTCCTTCCAGTCCTGGGTCCCTCGCGCGACGCCGGGTTGGACATTGAAGAGCTTTTCGTTGTGACTGCTTGTGCCCTCGGGAAAGCCAAAGACCAGCAGGAACGCGCCGAGGTCTCCCTCGACGTTCTCCGTCTTGACCCATCCGCCGAAGACATAATCCGTTTCCGGTTCGATCTTGATATCCTTCTGGAAATAGTAGGTATACTCGTCGCCCAGCGGACGAGTCATCTTGAGCGACCGCTTGCCGCCGTGCTTCACCCGGGTGTCGTACGTCGCAAACGCCGGCAGTTGCTTCGCGGTGGGGTTCGGCTCCCACTGCGGAGGCGGCATGGCCCCGTCCTCGAAACCAGGATTCTGGACGAGGTTCTCTTCGGCCCCCACACCCGCCGCGCAGCAGGCAAGGAAGCCGAGCACGAGCACATAGTGAGCGGTTCGACGCACCGTCACCTCCTTCTTCGGATATCCATAAATACTATACCCGCTTCGTGGGAGGAAAACAAGGCTTGGCAGGGCAGGGCTACGGCCTGTCGGGGGAGACACCCGCAAGAGCCACGTCGCATCTTCCGCATTCGCGAAAGATACTCCTCGCGATGACACGGCGGAGGGCATGGGGAAACTCCTCGTTCATTACTTCCTTGACGGAGTTCCCGTTCGTGGGCTATCATGAGGGGAGAAGAGCAGCTCACTACCACGGGAAAGGAGCAGGCCAATGGAAGCGAACGATAAACCCCGCCGTCGGCGACTTTTCGTCCTTGTGTTCTTCCTCACAGTTCTCTGTCTCCTGGCTATCCTCTCCCTGCCCCGCCGCCGTCCCTTCGACTACATTGCATGGAAGGCGGCCGAGCTGAAACACGACCCCGATGCCGTCTTCACCTTCGTCCGAGACCGTGTGCGCACCGATCCCTACAACGGCTGCCTGCGCGGGGCGGTGGGGACGCTCTGGGGCGGGGCGGGGAACGATATGGACCAAGCGGTTCTCCTCGCAGCGCTCCTCCGCGAGTGCGGCGAGACGGTGCGCTTCGCACGGGGGAAGTCGGTGTGGGTCCAGCGCAGGCAAGGCGGCAAGTGGAGCGACCTCAACCCCGTGCCCGGTCTTGAAACCGGGCCGGCCGAATGGACGGGCGAGGAGCTGCCGGACGACGTCTACCATAAGCTGACCGCGACGGTGAAGGTGACCGGGGCCAACGGCGGCAAGGAGTACGGTCTGGAGTGGCGGACGGCAGACCTGGTCGGCCGGCCCCTGATCCTGAGCTACGAGGGCAAGACGTGCACGCTGCGCCGCGAGGGGGAGGAGCGGCGCGTCGAGGGGGCCTTCGGCCTGTCGGAGGACGAGGCACAAGAGATCGTTTTCTCCTACCGCGCTCCGGGGGCGGAGAAGCCGATCGTCTTCAGCCGCGAGATTTACACGCGCAGGTATCCCGGCTATCGCGTCCTCGACGACCCGCGCAACCGACATGTGATCCATGTGTCGGTCTCGACGCTCCCGCAATGGGTTTTCGACCGCGAGGTCGCCCTCTCCCGTTCCGAGGAGGGACGGTTCGCCGACGAGGACGTGTGCGCCGGCTACCTGCTCACCCTCTCCCACATGCTGGAGTCGGACAAGGGACTGCGGCAGATGGAGAAGCACTTCGGGACGCGTGCGTACTTCACCGAGCCGCGCGTCATCATCGCTTCGACCTATCATGGCAACAGCGATGAGGAACCGACCTACCGCGCCCTCGATCTCCGGCGGAATGTCGTGCACATCGATGGCGACGAGAACACCCGCGCCGCCCTGGCCGTAACGCGCTCCATCTATGAGGGCGTGTTGGAGGGTACGGTGCTCAAGAAGGTGACGGGAGATGCGGTGATTACCGCCTTCGACATCATGCGGGACTTCCTCGATCACGTCCAGCCCTCTACGCCCGAGCGACTGCGGCTCTACGCCAGCTCGCTCGAACGGCTCGTCAAGGAGACCCGGCCCGGCGCGCGGCTGACGTTCTCCGTCGACGACAAACGGAAAGTGACGTTTGCGCGCGGTGCGGGCGATACGGTCCTCGTCGATTCGATCAGCGACCCATTGAAGGCCAAGATGAAGGCGTCTGATGCCAAGTTTGAAGTCCTTACAGGAAAAGAGGTTAAGCCGAAGCAATTCGGCCGGGCCGCACTGGAGCTGGAGACGCTCTTCGGCCCGGTCGGCGGCGCCGCGACGGACTATCGCCCGACGGTGGACCTGGAGGAATCGACGGAAGAGTTGCTCTTCGCAAACTCGCGGATATTTCGTGTGAGGCACTTCAAAGGCTGGCCCTTCCCCTTGGTGCATTTCGAGTACCAGTTCCTCCAGACGGAAGGCGATCTGAAGTACGAAGCGGTGGACTACTGGGACGAACGGAACAAGAAATCCTACGTCAATCGTGGCGCATACCACAACCCCGGCAAGTTCGTCGAGTCCGGCGACATTTTCTCGTGGACCTACGGTCAGAACCGGTTCGACAAGGGGAGCCTCAACGTCTGCTTCAGCCGGAAGATGCACCGCGAACTGAAGGAAAAGGGCGAGACCGTCATCCGCTATATGAAGAGCGACCAATCCCTCAGCGACCCGATCAAGCTGTTCGTCTGCAAGACGGCCGACATCCCCATCTTTGTGAACAACCGGCCGCGGCAGGTCCCCGCTCTATGGGTTGCGGGCGGGTATGTGAAAGAGAACCCCCAGAAGGAGGACTATGAGAAGGTCAAGGATATCCGCGACCCGGGCAACAATGCGATCATGAACAAGTTCATCGTCCTCGACAACGCGCGGTTTCCGCTGGTCGATATCCGCAACGCCCGGTTCCAGACGGCCATCCCCGGTCGTGTGACCTCTGCAAAGACGGGCTTTGGCATTCCCGACGTGCAGGTGACCGTGGAAGGCACCGAGGCGAAGGGGACGACGTGGGGCGACGGGCGGCTCGTGCTGCCGATCATCAAGAAGCCCTTCGCCACGTTCACGGTAACCGCGACGAAGCGGGGGTATGCGTCCTACCGGCGGGAGATCAACTTCCTCGCGCCGAACGCCCTTCCCCTGAACATCCAGCTTGCACCCCGGCCCGAGAAGGAGGACTACGTCTGGGTGAACGCCAAGAACGCCGACACGCAATTAGCGAAGCTCGATGGGCTTGACCGATCGAAGGACCTGATCCGGCGGGCGCTGATGGAGGCGCCGGACCTCGTCGCCCTCGCGCCGACGAAGCGCATTGCACACGGAGGGTCGGCGGTCCACGCCTGGCTGCTTTTCGACAATGCGAATTTCCACATCACCGGCGTCACGGAGGACGGCCTCCACGCCGCGGCGGGGCTGGGGGGATTCATAAAGGACTGGGCGAAGAACGGCGCGAAGGCCGGCCTGGGCGTGGGGGGCAGCCCGTACGAGATGCAGACGGGCGCCATCAACTACTACTCCGGCTTCATCGCGTCGTGGTACGCCTACTCGGCGGGAAAGCTGGACGCCATCTCGCGCATGATGGACGGCGAGGAATTCGACGACCTCGGCCACAGCCACGCGATCAAATTCGCCAAGGCGTGGCTGGAGGGGATGAGCGCCGTCCTGGACACCCCGTTTGGCGTGGGCCGCGCCGCAGGCATTCGCAGCGAGCAGTTCAAGGCCGGCTTCGCGAAGGGCCTGGAATTCTTCGAGAAGAACCCCGAGTTCCGGGGCGGGTAGGACGGGGGCAGGTTGTACAAACCAGGCATAGTTAACCGCCACATTTACAGTAGATTATATCGTAGCTATTGACGCATAGTCTAATCCGCTTCCCAAATGCCGCCGAATCGCTCACGTTTGTCAATATCCATATTGTAACATAATTCATAAAAGTCATTTATAAAGGTCTGACCTTCCTATTCTACTGGAAGATGATGGAGGAACGGCCGGCGATATTTCACAAGTTCTATTGTCACCGGTCGGATGAAAACCCGCCACCGGGGGTCACTTGAAATGCAGCCAGTTATTTTTCTCTCGTTCCCAGGCTCTGCCTGGGGACGCTGGAGAGCGTGAGGCTCTGCCTCACAATGGGTGGCAGGCGGCGGTTGTTCCGGGTCGGGGGCGTTACTTGGTATTCCCGGCGCGCTGTCGGGCGGCGGCGGCGATGCGGTCGCAGAGGCGGATGGGGGTGAGGGGCTTGAGGAGGACGTCGAAGACGTCGAATTCCTCGAACCGCTCGAAGGCGTCGGCTTCCTCGGTGAGGATGAGCTTGACGGGTCTTTCGGATTCGGGAATTTCGTTGATCCTCGTGAGAATGTTCTCCGCCCGCATGTCGGAGATCTGCACGTCGACGAGGACGATGTCATATCCCCCTTCCAGCGCCATGTAAACACCTTGGGTGGCGGTGCGGGCAACGTCCACGAAGCATTTTCTGCCCTCCAGGGCTTCCCGCACAAGGCGACATACGGTCAGGTCGTCATCAACCAACAGCACACGGGTTCCTGCCAGCTCCTGGGTCTGCACGCTGGCGGACAGCGTCTCTCCGGGCAATTCGGTGAGCATCGGCAGCCAGAGGGTGAAGACGCTCCCCTCTCCTACACGGCTTTTCACCGTGATTTCGCCGCCGTGTTCTTTGGCGATCATGTCGCAGACCGAGAGGCCGAGCCCGGTCCCCCCGATCCCCCCGGCGCCGCCGCTGCCCTTTGTTGTGAAGAAGGGCTCGAAGATCAGGCTGCGGTCGGTCTCGGCAATGCCCCGTCCCGTGTCGCTGACTCGGATGAAAACGCGATCCCCCCCTCGCCCGGTCTCCACGTCGAGTTTCTTGCTTTTGCAGCCGGTCATGGCATGGATGGCGTTGATGGTGAGGTCCATGACCACCTGTCCGATCTGGACAGGGTCCATCACGATGGAGGGGAGGTCCTCGTGCCGCGTGGTGACGGTGATCTCTTGAGCTCCCAACTCGCTCTGGAGAATTTTCAGCGTTTCGTCCACTTCCTCCGCGAGGTTACGCGGGTGCCTTTGCGGCCGGCGCTGGCGGCTGAAGGCCAGGAGCTGGCGCGTGATCGCTTCTGCGCGTTCGGATGCCTTCTTGATCACCTCCAGGCGATCTCGGTCCGCCGGCGCCAGGTCGGGGTTCCGCATAATCAGGTCCAGATGGCCCTGGATGGCGCAGTGGAGGTTGTTGAACTCGTGGGCGATACCCGTCGCAATCTGCCCGATGGCCGACAGGCGCTCGGTGCGGATGATCTCCTCCTGGAGTCGTTTGCGTTCGGTCACATCACGGAACGCCCCGTAGATGACGCGGCGGCTGTCGATCTCCAGCACCGCAGCCGCGATGTCGACGGGGATGAGCTTTCCGGATTTTGTTTTCACGTATAAGTCCTGATCGAAAGACTTTCCCTCCTCGACATGCCGCCGGAAAAGCTCTTGATATGCCTCAGCCTTGCCGCGCTCATGGATCTCGGATTGGTGCAAGCCGATGAGCTCGTCTTTCGTACGTTCCAGGAGCCGGCAGGCGGCTTCGTTCACGTCGATGAGGATGCCCGATTTTGCATCGGCGATGAAGAGGGCGTCGCGGGAGTTCTCGAACAGCGCTCTGAATTTGGCTTCCGAAGCCTTCAGCGCGTCCTGGTCGTCGTCCGACGAGGGAGGGTGTTGTACTCTGTCCGCGTCCTGGGTCATCCGAGTTGCATCCATCCGGGTTCCATTGTGACCATCATACGACATACAGCGGCTGGTCAGGCGTGGGCCGCGCTGACCCACACCTCTCCGAACACCCGAAGCAGGTTGCCGCTGAGAATCTTCTCGATGTCGTCGTCCGAATAGCCCCGCGTCACCAGTCCAACGGTGAAGAAAGGCCAGTTCGTCCACGCGAGACTTCCCGTTCGGTTTTCCTCGCTCACGCCTTTTTCGTGAACGCGAACATCCCGCCAGTTCCCCCACCAATTCCCCGGCCGGGCCTTCGGCATGGGGCGAAGCTCGACCCCTGGCGCCGGGGAGGCGTAGACCGCATCGGTCCCAATGGCGACGTGGTCCACGCCCACCAGGTCGGCCACGTGGTCGATCTGGTCGAGCATGTCCGCGAGCGTGCCTTTCTCCCCGATGAAGGTCGGGATCGTAAGGATGCCGATGAGGCCCCCCTTCTCGGCGATGGCCTTGATCTCCTCGTCCGTCCGCCCACGGGGGTGATCGTACAGGGCCCGGCAGCACGTGTGCGTGGCGGCGATGGGTTTTTCCGAGACCTTCGCCGCGTCGAGGACCGTCTGGCGCGAGCTGTGGGGCACGTCCACCAGGATGCCCAGCTCGTTCATTCGTTGAATCACATCGCGGCCGAACTCGCTCAGCCCGCCGTCGCTTCGCTCGGTGCACCCCGTGCCGATCAGGTTGCGGCGGTTGTAGGTCAGGTGCATGACACGCACGCCGAGCATGTGGAAGATGTCGAGCCAGCGAAGCTCCTCGCGCCCGTCCTCCATTCGCGACGCCACGAGCGGACTGTTCAGCTCCCACACGAGGCAGAGCTTGCCCTCGGTATGGGCCCGCCGAATGTCCTTAACGGTCACCGCCTTGACGAGGGTGTCCGAGAGCATGTCGCACTTGTGCTGGAAGCGGGCCAGGTGTTCGAGGGTCACGGGCAGGTTGTTGCCGCGGCCGACCACGTGGACGATGCAATCGACCCCCGCGTCGCGCCAGACGCCGGTGAACTCTTCCCGCGCGGCGGGGTCGAACACCAGTTCGGTGGACTCCATGTCGCGGAGCTTCGCCGTCACCTCCTGGGCCGTTGCGCCCTCCTCGATGAGGCGGTTCCGCGCCTCCGCCATGGCGCGTGTATTGGGGCGGGGGTTGAAGCCGAAGCTGTCACAGACGAGGCACTGCCGGTGCAGCTCGAGGCCGCGCTCGATCTGCGCGTCGGTGGCATTCAGAATGGCCTTGGCCTTCTCTCGGGCGTTAGAGATCAAATCGTTCATGGCAGAGACTGCCGTCCGTCAGGCTGTCCCCTCTCTCTCCAGGATCACCAATATGTTCTCACGAAGCTCGGCTATCTTGTTTTCCACAACGTCCCAGACAATATCATAGTCAACCCCGAAGTAGTCTCTCATGCCGGCGATGGCTCGCCAGTTCACTTCGGGATATTGGTTCTTTAGGTCGGTAGGTACTTTCTTTGACGCTTCTTCGATGATTTCAATGCTACGTACGAAGGCCCGCTTGAGTGTTGCATTCTGCAGAAACGGCTCTTTGCGCAACTCCTTCTTTTCTCATCTATCAGGTACTCGGTCTCATCGAGTATGTGGCGGAGGTACTCAAGCGGCGAGAGCGGCATACTCGACCTCCTTGAGGATGTGGGGACCAATATGGGGACTGAGAGACTCCACCGTGACCAACTCGACTCGGTGCTGGAGGACCTCCTCAAGGAAGAAAGACAGTTCCATGAACGCATCGAATGTCTTCCGTCCTGGCTCGAACTCGACAAGCAAATCGATGTCGCTGTCAGGGCGTTGCTCCCCGCGAACAAAGGAGCCGAAGACCCCGATTCTTCCCACCCCCAGCGCCTTCAGATGAGATCGATTCTGACCGAGGACATCAAAAATGTCTTGCTTCGTCTTGACCATGGTTCTTCCCTGTGCGTTGCCCAGTCTGCACACTCGGTTTCCCCATGCCAGGAGTGTACCGCGAGATTGCGCTCAAGTCAACGAAGCATTGGCCGAGAGGCAATGGTCCAAGCTGTTGCTAAGCGTAGCCGTCCTTGATTGCCTGCTTATGCCTCAGGAGTAGTTCCGCAGTGTAATCACACCGTTTTCTGTCTGGGGCCAGACCCATCCGGTCTCTTACAATGTCCCCCAGGTACGATGAAATCGGTCCGGGGTCATCGTGCTGCTCAACGAGTTGGCGAACCTTGGGAACATAGCTCTCGTATTCCCCTCGAGCACAGGGCTCATCTGCGACCCCGATGGGGTCCCAGACATAGAACAAGACCTCATCCACACGCCGGCTCAGTTCGCTGTCATCAAATATTCTTATTATCTCTGTGCCAAACGACCTTTTGCGTAGGATGCATAGAACGGCGAACCCAGGCGGTGCGACGCCTACGACCCGGACGTGAGGCTCTCGATGCGCGCCACGCCTTCGATCCCCACGATGGCATGGATCAGGCTGTCGGAGCGCTCCGGTGGGAACCAGAAGCCCAGGCCGGCCAACCGGTCAAAGGCCCTCCGCCCCTCCTCTCTGGCGCGTGTCAGGACCGATTGGGCGCACTCGGCAAAGACGCCCTCCACCATGCCCCGTTCCGGCGCCTTGCCGTTCAGGAGCGCGCGGATGGCCGAACGGACGGCGGGATCATCGTTATAATAGGCGGCGGCGAAGAGGATATTGTGGCTCTTGCGGGTCAGGTCGAACTCGAAGTCCGTCAGGTCGTCCACGATCTGGAACGCCGTGCCCAGGTCGCGGATGGCCTGCTCGGCCTCGCGGAACCGGGCCAGGGTCTCCCCCTTCTCGATCACGCCCGGTGCGACGAAGGCGAGGGAGAAGAGTGCGCCGCCGCGGACGCGGTGCACCTTCTCGATCATCTCATCGACGGGGAGGATGTCGTCCACGCCGTTTTCCTCCGAGCCTTCGAGCGTGCCAATATGGGCCAGGCGGTCCAGCAGCGCCCGGTGGAAGGCCCGGGCGTCTTCCCCGGTGATCCACCCCTCGGCGACGGCGTCCTCGCAGACGCGATGGGTCAGCCGGTCGAAACAGAGCATTTGGAGGATGGACTCGAAGCGCGCGCCGGCGTTTTCCACGGCCAGGGGAAGCAGTTTCTTTGCTTCGTCGTCGAAAAGATTGTCCCCTGCGGTGACAATGCCCTTGATGCAAAAATTCGCTCGTGCGTAAAACGTCAAGCGCTCCGGGCTGCACCCGAGGGTCTTGAAGATGGAGTGGAAGAGGACGAGGAAAAAGTGCGTCTGGAGGAACTCAAGCCCCTGCTCCTCGCCGTCCGGTTCGGCCAGGTAGCGCGCGTCCAGGACGTCAGGCATCAGCCTGTGGATGTGGCGGATGGCGTCGTGGTGGGCCTGGAGCGAATCGGCCATGTTTTGCAGGAAGCCGTCCTTCTGAATCTGGCGCACGGCCTCTTGGGATCGGAACACCGGATCGAGGGTCATGCTCTCGCCTCCGACTCAGACAACAGTGCGTTACTCTTCTCGCGGTGGACCCCTTCATCATGCCGCATGAGGGGGTGCGTGTCAAGTCAATTTCCACCAGGTGTTTCCCCAGGGCCCCGCGTTCTGTCATTGCAAGGAGTGGCGCTCGCGTAAGCAAAAGCCGCGACGAAGCAACCTCGTCCACGCCCTTCAATGGCAGATAAGGCGCTTCCGCACCGGCGCATTCACCTATCGCGATAGGGGCCCGCCTCACACCGACTCGACCACTGCCCGCATCTTCTCCAGGCCGACGCGGCAGACCTCCTTCGGGTCCTGCTCCCAGTAGGTCGGGTTGAAGAGCTCCAGCGAGATGGCGCCGGAGTATCTCTTCTGCTTCAGGCGTCTGATCATGTCGGCAAGGTCCAGGACCCCATCGCCCGGGAACACGCGGTCCGCGTCGCTCTGCTCCGCGCGCGGTTTCGTGTCAACGGCGTCATTGAAGTGGAAGACGGCGATCTTGTCGCCGGGGATGGGGTCCATCTCGTCGATGCTCCCGCCGCCGCGGAAGACATGGAAGGGGTCCATGATGATGCTGCCGTCGGGGTGGTCCGCGTCGCAGACGATTTTCCACGCGGCCTTGATCGTGCACACGGTCGGCACGAACCCGAGAAACTCCATGGACGGCTTGATGCTCAGCCCATCGGCCAGATCCATCAGCTCGCGGTACTGGGCCCCGCCTTTGTCCAGGTCCACCTCCGCGCGCGGGGGACTGCTGATGGCGTACTGCGCGCCGAGCTGCTCGCCGATGTCGAGGCGGCGCCCGGCCTCGTCGACGGCCTTTTGATGCTCGGCTCCCGTCGACCCGAGCCAACCATGGAGGGCGATAATGGTGGGCACGGACAGGTTGTTGTCGGCCAGGGCCTTTTTCACATCGTCGATGCTTCCGCCCTGCTCGATGGCTTCGTCGATGTCGTTGATCCAGAGCTCGATGGCGTCATATCCGCACTCCCCCGCGATGGCAATCTTCTCCATCAGGCCCGTGGGACGAATCGTGCTTGTGTTCAGACAAAGGGCAAAATCGCTCATGGTCTGCTCTCCTTTTTCCTTACCGGGGCATGGCCAGGACTTCGCGGATTTTCGTGCTGAAAAATTTGTTGGAGTACGCCGGGCGGATGACGATCGCCGTATCCGCCCCGCTGCCAGTGCCCGCAATGGCAATCACATCGGCGTCGGTCGAGACCAGGCCCGCATCGGCCGCCATCACCGCCACCTCGACGGCGACCTTCATGCCTTGTGAGAACGTATAATACGTATGCGCGATCAGCTCCACCTCGGAAACCCCGCCGAACTTCTCCCGGATGGCGCTCCCCACGTTCCCCATAAGCGTGTGCGTGGCGGTGAGGAACGTCACCCCCGCCTCCTCCGCCTCTCGGACCACGTCGGGATCGGGCTGGGCGTACTTGTCCCACACCCCGGCCATCAGCGTGACGCCGATGATCTTCACGTGGGTGTCCTCGAACAGCTTCGCGGCCTTCAGGGCCGTCTGGCCCGTGGTGGTGGCGACAACCAGCGCGTCGATCCCCAGCTCCGCCGCACGCTGGCTCGCAATATCGAGCGTCCGATCCGTGTGCGCGGGTCCTGCTTTATCGAAGAGGACGGTCTCGATGGACATATCGCCCGCGGGCCTTGGGCCCGGGGCCGCGGCAGCCTTTGGCTTCTGTCCCGCGGCAAGGGCTGCCTCTGCCTTCGGTCCCGCGACCGGGGTGCGCACCTCACCCAGGGCCTTCCTCGCCTCGCCATCGGTATCGAAGACGTGCAGCATCTCGTTCATCTTCGTGATGGCAAAGACGTCCTGCACCACCGCGGTCGGCGACGCAATCGCCACCATGCCCTCCTTCCGCTCCGCCGCTTTGGTCAGTTTGATGAGAAGGGAGATCGAGGCGCTGGTGATCTGCGAGACCTCCGACATGTCCAGCAGCATCAGGGGTCCGTCCTTCAGCAGCACCTGCATCAACGGCTCCTCCAGGTCGTACGCCGCGGCCGCCGTCATTTGCTCCGGCATCTGCACAACGGTAACGCCCCGTTCCTCACGGATCCGGCTCTTGATATCGCTCATGTCTCAGCTCCCTTTCCTTAACGGTCAGCCTTTTGTTTGGAAGGCGCGTATTATACGTGCCCGCGTTCGCCAAGGCAAGCCCTTGAGAGGAAAAACCGAGGCAATCTTCACGACTCTTGTGCTAAAATATATCTTATAGGACGATAAGGCCAATTGCGAATCGGAAAGGAGCTGCTCCATGCGACTGCTCATTGTGGGAGCCGTGGCCGGCGGCGCGTCCGCCGCTACGCGCGCGCGACGCCTGGACAACGGCGCCGAGATCATCATGTTTGACCGCGGCAAATATCCCTCGTATGCGGTGTGCGGTCTGGCGTACTACATCGGCGGCGATATCGAGGAACGTGACGATCTGTTGGTGGTCACCCCCGAACTGCTGCGGGATCGCTTCGCCATCGACGTGCGCATGCGTTCCGAGGTCAAGCGCATCCTCCGAGACAGCCAGGAGATCGAGGTCGAAAACCTGGACACCGGCGAGACATATCGGGAGAAATACGACAAGCTGATCCTTTCCCCGGGGGCCGCGCCGGTGGAGGTGCCGGGGACCGAGATCGAGGGCGTGTTCACGCTCCGCGACATCCCCCAGGCCGACCGGATCAAAGACTATATCGCCAAAACTCAGGCCAAGCGCGCCGTCGTCGCCGGGGGCGGATTCATCGGCATCGAGATGGCGGAGAACCTGCGCAGGATGGGGCTGGACGTCTCCCTCGTCCATTCCCACGAGTACCTCATGCGTCCCCTCGATCCCGAGATGGCCGTCCTGCTCCATGAGGAGATGAAACTGAACGGGGTCCGGCTTGTCCTCGGCGCGAGGGCGGGGGCGCTCTCACGCGACGACTCCGGCATTCACATGCAGCTTAGCAACGGCCAGGTGCTGGACTGCGACCTAGCCATGCTCTGCATCGGCGTCCGGCCCACGGTTGATCTCGCGCGCGATGCGGGCCTGGAGGTCGGGCAGCGCGGGGGCATCGTTGTGGACGAGCACATGGCCACGGCCGATCCCAACATCTACGCGGTCGGTGACGCCATCGAGGTGGTCGATTTTGTCACCGGCGAGAACACCCTCGTCCCTCTCGGCGGCCCCGCCAACCGCCAGGGGCGGATCGCCGCCGACCATATCTTCGGCCGGGATTCCGCCTATCGCAAGACGCAGGGGACGGCCATCGTCCGCGCCTTCGGGCTGATCGCGGCCAGCACCGGCAGCACCGAGAAGGTCCTGAAGGACTGCGGGATGCCGTACGAGAAGTGCTACATCCACGGCCTGTCCCACGCCGACTACTACCCCGGCGGGTCGAGCATGGC
>JAADGH010000104.1 GCA_013152475.1 Planctomycetota bacterium | reverse complement strand
CCGTCCTCACACTCCCCCCCTCCTCCACACGAGGCAACACCAACTCCCCACACGAATGCATTAAAGAATACCTTACACGGGTGGGTACGGGCAACTCCCCGATCAGCCTCTGCGGCGCCCCATCGAAACGGAATCTGTAGAACTTCGCTCTTTTCATCTTAACCCTGTGCGCTTACGCATACCGCAGCCACTGACATCCACATACGGCACATGCCGGTCGAAAATCGGCTGCAGGTCGCAAACAAGGAACTGTATCAGTGCATCGCGGACCGAAGGCCACGCTTCCACACAATCAAGGGCATCATCACACAAGCGGGAAATATGCTCGCCAATCGCAAATGGCCCCTCTTCCTGGTATTGCGGCAGCGTAAACTTCCGCCGCATGGCATCAGTGCCGAGCGTCTTTCCACAGGCCTGTTCGTCGCCCACCGCATCAATCAGATCATCCGCCAGTTGGTAGGCCGTGCCAATGCAATACCCCGCCTCCTCCAGCGCGTCACAAAGATCTGAGTCGTCGCCGCCACATACGTGCCCGATACAGGCGAAGAGCGGACCCGTCTTGCCGCGCGCAATCCGCAGGCACGTTCGCTCGTCCACTCGTTGACCGCGCAACATAAGCTCTTGCTCAATCTCGGCCGTACAGACCTCTCGGATTTTCAACACAAAAAGCCTTGTGTATCGGCCGCTCTCGATATCGAGGAGCAATGCCATGGCCTCGCACAGAAGCAGATCGCCAATCAGGACCGCCGCCGAGGGGCCTGATGCGCGCCACAGCGTCGGCCGGGCCCTTCGGATCAGGCCGTTGTCGATGACATCGTCATGGCAGAGGGTCGCCGTGTGGATCAATTCCGTCGTAAGGCAGATGCGCTCGATCGTTTTCGGACTCACCCTCTGAAAATCGTCCGCAACCAGCCGCGCAGCCAAACGCGTCCGCAGCATCTTGCCCGGCCCCAGCAACGCCACGTCCGTGATGCCATTGTTCAGCACCTTCAATCCCGCAAGACGATCCGCCATCATCTGCTGGACCCGATTCGCAAGATCCATGGACTCGGCTATCGCCGTGGCGTCAGTCATCTATCGCACTCCTGATCCCACCGCACAAGGAATTCCTCGCTCTGCCGATGGATGTCATGCTCAAAGCACAGAAATGCATATCATATTAAGGTATAGCGCTATGCTTGGCCGTTTATGATCTCGGTACTAAAATAGACGAATCTTGCAAGCAACATGCCAAATCGATCCAGAAGACCATAATCACTTACATGCACTTAAGTTACAGACCATCACCTTGCGGACAGCCGCATCGACGCTTGACGGAGCCTGGGCATGTGACGTTGTCCAACTGTATCAAGCCCGGACGTAAGCCTTTGTCACACACCATCTTGTGCAAACTGGCGGATATTCGTGCTGGGTAACGAGATTTTGGCCATGACACCGTGTGCGCGTCGTCCGTTCGACAACAAGAAATACATTGGTATTTCGGTAGGGCAAGACGAAGGTTAGGCCGTTAATAAGCGGCCAGGACTTCGCATCATAGGCCGCCAACACTGGCAGGCAGCCCAAAAACCGCTTGGCTCACCTCCATAAGTGACGTGCTCGCCGTCCTGTGCGGCACGGGACGGGCCGTGATTGTGACCTCCCCCACCACACTCGTTGCACTCCCCCGCGTGGGATACACCGCAGCTCTCGTAATCAATTCGTTTCTCGTCACGGCACGAAAGAGGGACAATGATGATGACGAGGGGTGAGTAACGCCCCCCGCCGCAAAATCCCATACAACCTACTTGACATACGGTGCGTTTTCAGAGATGACGGCTCATGGGTTCCGCAAACTGAATTTTCGCAAACCAAATGGCCGACAGTGGTTACGCTTGTTCACGTCCGCATTCTGGGGAAAGTCGTGGAGAAAACTCAGAAAAGACCTTGACAATCAACCTTTGGCAATATAGAATTCGTCATATGGCGATGTGTCGAATTGAAGGAGGTCGGTGATGCTGAACAAGAAGGGGAATGTGTGCGCGTTCTTGGCCTTGGGCGCGGTTCTTCTTTTCTATGCCGTCAACAGGACACCACAGAATCAGGAGGCCCTGCCCTTGATTTCGTCTGTGCAGGCGGATGAGGACCAAAGCTCAACGGACGGCAAAGGGAAAGGGTTAGCCGCCCTGGAGCGTGCAGCCAAACAGGGCAGGTACCTTTTCGTGTTCTTCTTCAAAGAAGAAGACGATCAGACGTCGAGGATGCGGGGGGTCTTTGATGCGGCGGTGAAGAAGGCCGGCGAAAAAGCCGACGGGATCGCGGTCAAAATCACTGATCCCTCGGAGAAGGGGATTGTGGACCGGTTCCGCGTGGATCGGGCGCCCATGCCCCTTTCTCTGGCCGTGGCGCCCAATGGTGTGGTTACCGGGGGCTTCCCCGTAAGGTTCACCGAGAAGCAGCTTGCGGGCGCTATGGTCGGACCCGCGTTTCAGAAATGCCTGAAAGCCCTTCGAGAACGGAAACTGGTCTTTGTCTGTGTACAGGGCAAGTCCACAAAGTCCAACGACGAGGCAATGAAAGGGGTCCAGGATTTCAAGGCCGACTCCCGTTACTCTCTGGCCACCGAGGTCGTCCCGCTCGACCCCGCTGACTCGGCGGAAGCGAAGTTCCTAAGGAAGCTCAAGATCGATCCCAAAATCAGCGAGGCGATCACGGTCTTCCTGGCGCCGCCGGGCGCCTCCATCGGCAGATTCACGGGCGCAACCGACAAGGATACGCTGGTGAAAACACTCACGAGCGCCATGGCTGCTTGCGGGTCCGGGTCCGGTTGCGGAACCGGAACCGGCTGCGGGCCGGCCCCTAAGAGCGGTGGGTGACAATAGACGCATCGAGGCCCGTGCGGCCTCTGCGCCCCATCATGGTCTCCTGCTGATGCGGTGGACTATCGGCAGTGAATAGTGAACGTGGAATTCCTTCTTCCATCTCCGCGCTGTTTGTCTTGACCGGAGGCGGCGACATGAAACTCAAGAAGCTCGTATGGAAAGAAATCTTCGAGCGCAAAAGCCAACTGGCCACGAGCTTCCTCGCAATCGTTCTGGGCATTACGGCGATCGTGTCCATCAAGAACATCACCTTTTACTCCGAGAAGGCGGTCGCCAGGGAACTGGACGCGCTTGGCGCGAATATCCTCATCCTCCCCAAGTCGGCCTCCGTGCAGGACTACTACAGCGCGGACATGCAGGACGAGGACATCCCAGAGGAATACGTCGATCGCCTGATCCTGTCCGACTTGCAGGGGCTGGACAACCTGTCGCCCAAGCTGTCTGTGCCCGTGGAGCTGAAAGGCAGGAATTTCACGCTGACGGGCATCCTGCCGAAGCAGGAGTTCCAGGCCAAAGCCGCCTGGGGGGTGGCCGGCATATTCTCGCGGCCCAAGGGCTGCGGGACGGTGGTCCATGTGCCCGGCTTGACGCCCGCGCCGCCGAAAGAGACATTGGTGCGTAAGAGGGTTATCGAGACGCTGAAAGAGAATGAGGCCCTGGTGGGGGCAGACGTGGCGGCGTCTCTGGGCCTGAAGGAACAGGACACCCTCACGCTCCTGGGCAAGACGTTTACGATCACGGCGATCCTGCCGCAGACCGGCACCGTGGACGACTCGCGCATCTTCGCCCACCTGCACACGGTGCAGAAGTTGGCGGGCAAGGGCGCGGTCATCAACGCGATCGAGGTCGTGGGCTGCTGCAAAGAGATATACGGGGGCCTCGTTCGGAAGATCAACAAGCTACTCCCCGACGCGAAAGTCGTCACGGTTACTCAAGTGGTGGACACACAGGTGAAAACCAACCGGATGATGTCCCGCCTGTCCCTGATCTTCCTGGTCATCATCGTCCTGGTGGGCGGGGCGAGCATTGCCAATTACATGTACGCCAACGTGTTCGAGCGGCAGAAGGAGATCGGCACGTTGATGGCGTTGGGCGCGCGGTCCTCCCTGATCCTGAAAATGTTTCTTTTGAAGGCGCTCCTGCTGGGGCTCGCAGGCGGCGTTACCGGATATGTCCTCGGCACGATCCTGGCAGTTACCTTCGGGCCCAGACTCGCGGGCATTCCTGTTCTTCCCATGCCCATGCTCATCGTCTGGGCCGCCGGTCTCGCCCTGGCCATTGCGCTCGTCGCCAGTTTCTTTCCCGCCCGGCGCGCGGCCCGGCTCGATCCCTGCGCGGCCTTGAGGGAGATGTGATCCATGCTGAGTATGGAATCGGTCACCAAGACCTATGCTCATCGCGGGCGACTCGTCGTGGCGCTCAAAGGCGCGACGCTCGACGTCCCGGAGGGCGATTTCGTTTCAGTGGTCGGACCCAGTGGGAGCGGCAAGAGCACGTTGCTCCTCATGCTCGGGGGGATGTTGTCTCCGTCGGAAGGGCAGATTACGCTGGACGGACAGGCGCTTTACGAGCTCTCCTCGGATGACCGCGCTCAACTGAGAAGGGAAAAGATAGGATTTCTCTTCCAGACCTTTAACCTCGTGCCGTATCTCTCCGCGATGGAAAACGTCCAGGTCCCCCTGTTCCTGTCCGGCGCAGACGAAGCCGACCAGGAGAAAAGGGCACGGGAACTTTTGGAACGCGTGGGATTGGGCGACCGCCTCGACCACAAGCCCTCCGAGTTGAGCGTGGGGCAGCAGCAGCGTGTGGCGCTCGCCCGCATGCTCGCCAACGACCCCGCAATTATCCTGGCCGATGAGCCCACCGGCAACCTCGATCCGGCCACAACACGCGAGGTCGTCAAGTTTCTTCTCGAACTCAACAATGAAGGCCGCACCATTGTTATGGTGACTCACGCGCCAGATGCGGCGAAACAGACGAAGAGAACGGTGCGGCTCGCTGACGGGTCCATTGTGGAGGATGGAAACGTCGGAAGCGGGGCGGGTTGCGAAAATGATGAACCATCGAGGAACAAGAATGCGTGATATTCTGTCGATTACCAAGGCGCTGGCGGACCCAAACCGGCTTCGTGTCTTATATGCACTGCGCAACGGTGAGCTCTGCGTTTGCCAGATCACCGAGCTTCTGGGCCTCGCCCAGTCCACCGTCTCCAAGCACATGGCTATTCTGCATCAGGCGCGGTTGGTCGAGAACCGGAAGGACGGGCGGTGGATATACTACCGCTTGCCCGGCAACAACGCCTCGGCGGAGGTACAAGACGCGATCTCCTGGGTGTGCGCCAACCTCGAAAAGTCACCGGATATCCGCGAAGATGTGGAGCGTCTGAACGAAATCCTGAAACTGGATCCGGAGAAATTGTGCAAGAAACAGAGCGGAAGCTGAAAGTCCTTTTCCTCTGCACCGGCAACTCCTGCCGCAGCCAGATGGCCGAGGGCTGGGCGAGGCATCTGAAGGGGGATGTCATCGAGCCCTACTCGGCGGGCATCGAGACGCACGGCCTGAACCCGAACGCCGTGAAGGTGATGGCCGAGGCGGGTGTGGACATCTCGACCCATCGGTCGAAACACCTAAGCGAGTTGAAAGGGATCGAATTCGACTGCGTCGTCACGGTTTGCGGCCACGCCCATGAGAACTGCCCGATATTCCCCGGCAAGGTCCAGGTCGTACACGTCGGTTTCGACGACCCGCCCAGGCTCGCGGAGAAGGCCGAGACGGAGGAAGAGGCGCTGGCGCACTACCGCCGCGTGCGCGATGAGATTCGGGACTTTGTTCAATCGATTCCAGATGGACTGGAGAAATCGGAGGAAAAAGAGAGATGACGGAAGCGGATTCGGTGGGACAAAAAGGAAGGCGGGGTCTAAGCATCTTCGAGAGGTATCTGACGATCTGGGTGGTGCTGTGTATTCTCGGCGGGATCGTCCTCGGCCGGGTCGCGCCCGGCGTGGCGAAGTTCCTGGATGGGCTGGCAATCTCCGTTCACGGCGCGCCGGTGGTGTCGATCCCGATCGCCATCTGCCTCTTCTTCATGATGTATCCCATCATGGTCAAGATCGACTTCACGGAAGTCATCGCTGCGGGCAAGACGCCGAAGCCCGTTGTGCTGACCCTTGTCGCCAACTGGGCGATCAAGCCCTTTACCATGTACGCCATCTCCACCTTCTTTCTGGGAACGCTATTCTATGGATTCATCGGCCCCGATGCCGTGGATTACGTGAAGATGCCGCTCGGGCTTGCCCTCGACGTGGGTGCGACGCACGGGGCGGGAAAGGTGGTCCTGGTCAACGGGGCAAAGATGCTCGAGGTCCCCCTCTGGCGGAGCTATCTCGCTGGATGCATCCTCTTGGGCATCGCGCCGTGCACGGCGATGGTGCTGGTGTGGGGGTATCTGGCCAAGGGCAACGACGGCCTCACGCTGGTAATGGTGGCCATCAACTCGCTGACGATGCTTCTCCTCTATGGACCCCTTGGCGGGTTCCTCCTTGGGGTGGGGAAATTGCCGATCCCGTGGCAGGCGCTGCTGCTGTCCATTGCGATCTATGTTGCCTTGCCTCTCGTCTCCGGATATATTTCGCGGAAGTGGATCATCCAGGCGAAGGGCGAGGAGTGGTTCAAGGAGAAGTTCCTGCATGTCTTGACCCCGGTGACCATCTGCGCCCTCTTGGTAACGTTGGTGCTGTTGTTTTCCTTCAAGGGTGATGTGATTCTCTCGAACCCTCTGACGATCCTGTGGATCGCCGTTCCGCTGTTCATCCAGACCAACCTCATCTTCTGGATCACCTATGCCCTGGCGAAGCCGCTGAAGCTGACGTACGAAGACGCCGCGCCCTCCGCCATGATCGGCGCAAGCAACCACTTCGAGGTTGCCATCGCCACAGCCACCATGCTCTTCGGGCTCTCCAGTGGCGCGGCGCTGGCCACCGTCGTCGGCGTCCTCATCGAAGTGCCCGTCATGCTCATGCTCGTCAAGATCTGTCTGCGGACACAGGGGTGGTTCGGGTCGACCGCACGCCCCTCCCCATGATCCCCCGGATTCTCAGCGTGGCCGTCGGCTTCGCGGGTGGACATTTGCCGCCCGCGGCGAAATATTTCGTATTTGAAAAAAATAGGCGATTGGGGACGAGATGCGATGAGCCGCTTTTCCGAGCGGGCCGACAAGGTTTCCGGATGATTCAACAATAGACAGAGAGTAACCATTTAGCCAAATGTAGAGATGGAAACTCAGACGCGAAAAAGCACCATCATTCCCGCGTACGCGGGAATCCACGAAGGGCCAAGTGCCTGGATTCCCGCTTTCGCGGGAATGACAAGTAGCCCCATCGGGACCCAAAACGCCTGTGCTACACTTGGCTAAATGGTTACGACAGAGAAAAGGACATGCCGCAATGCGTCGTGCCGGCCGAGTCCTCCGGCGAAGGGCGACTTCGCTTGGGGATGGGGCTGCCGTGTGCGTTGCGACCTATGGATTTTCGCCTGCCTTTCGCAGGCGACTCAGGTCGTCTTGAAGTGTCTTGAGCCAGTCCTTGCTCCGCCCCATTTCTCTCTGCCAGGCGTCGGCGCTGCCAAGAAAGTAGAGCCGTGTGCGGCAGGCGGGGATGTTGTCGGTAAAGCGCGTCCCATTGCGGACCATCACCTTGCCGGTGAAGACCTCGACCACATCAGACGGCCGCCGAAGGTGGAACGTGCGCTGCCCACTTGCGGCGGTGTGGATGCAGAGGAAGCTCTTGCTTGCGTAGATAATCTCGTCACCGTCGCAGTAGAGACGGCACCCGGCCCGTTTTGCGAAGGCTCGGAGCAGGTCGGCGGGCGCCATGACGGATCCGATCCAGATGTCGGTGTGATCTGTCATCCGGCGCAGGACGCACGACGGCTTGCCCCCCTCCACAAAGCGGGAGACGATCTCCCCGCCTTTCGCGTGTGCGAAAAAACGCTGCCGCCATTTCCTTGGTCCGGGTGAGGTCCGGACGAAGCTGCCGGGCGCCTTACCCTGGACCCATTTCGGACGCTCGAAATCGCCGAAGACGCGACCGGGCGGAAAGCCGGCGGCGTACGCCGCGCCCTCGGGTGTCAGCTTCATCCGCAGCGACAGGTCCGCGCCGAGTTCGCAATCGAGAGGGATACCTGTCAGGTTCTCGCAATGGGCCAGGGACATCTGTGGCTGCTTGCCCGGATGAAACAACCCGGGGGCCCACATCCACACAAGCGTCGCGCCGTTGCGGGCGAGGCGCTCCTTGATCCGTTCCCGCTCGGTCGCCGTGAGTGAGAACGCATTGAGGAAGATGTACATCTTGTAGCGCTTGGCGTCCGGTTCGAGGATGTCGTCCATCTCGTAGAAGTCGCACGGCGCGCCGATGCGGCAGAGCTCCTGCACCCGAAAGGCGCCGAGGAGAGAGTTCGACACGGGCCAGGGTGGCGTGACGAAAAGGCTGTCGAGATCCACGACCACCGCGATGTCCGTATCGGCGCGGCGGTCGAAGGCCCGGGCCGACCGGCCGACGAGCTGCATCTGCTCGAAAAGATCGAGGATCGCCGGGTGATCGTACCAGTTGCGCCCCATGGGGAACCACCAGCCGTTGGCCCCCTCGCACAGGACATGGCCGAACTCCCGTTTGAGACAGGCGATGGACTCGGGCAGGTCGGGCGGCCGGCCGTAGAGGGCGGGGTTGTTCGGGTCGGGTTTGACGAAGCTCGTACGGATGTCCGACTCGTCGATCCAGAGCTTGCCGTGCTTCTTGAGCGAGGCGTTAAGGAAGCGGATGCAGCCGTGCTCGCCGTGGCCGCGGCGATCGTACTGGGGCGGGCCGGACCAAAAGTCGTTGTCGGGGGAGCGGAGCACGTCCTTCAGCGTGGCCTGACCGCCTTCGAGGAGCCAGTGGTTCAGCAGGTATCCGTGGAACATGCCCACGAGCGCCTGCCCGCCTGATGCGGCTTTGACGGCCCTGGAGAAGAGCAGGACGCTCTCCTCCATGACACGGTTGTGGCACTCGTAGTAGTCCTGCACGCGCTTGCTCTTCGCCGGGTCCCAGAAGTAGCCGAAATCGGTGTTGCGGCGCGCCCCCATCAACGGCGGCCGGGCGGTGGCAAAGTCGGCCGTGTCGTCGGCCCATGCGGCCCTCAGCTTCCTCACGTCCCCGTCGTATTTCCTTTGGAGCAGCCGGCGGAAGGCGTGGAGCATGGGCTTGCTGAAGTCAACGCAGTATTTGTTGTGGTCGTAGTCGCCCCAATAGTACCACTCCTCCGTCCCCCCGCCGCAGATAAAGTAGCCGACCACGCGATCGGCGTAGCGCGACCGCCGGATATGAGTGACATAGCGGCGAAGCGCCTGGACCGTGCCTTCGCGCCAGACCTTCGACGCGAAGCTTGGGTAGCCGCGCTCCTCCGGAGGATAACGCTTGACCCAATACCACTTCGTGAAGTGCCGGATGCTGCCGTCGTTAAAGGTGATGCACTCCTCGGGGTGGTCCTTCACAAACCCCGGCGGCGCGCAGACGTAGCAGCGCAGGACGAGGTAGGCCTTCGGCGCGGCGGCGAGGAAGTTCTCGATACGTCTGTCGAGTTTCTCGAAGATGTCCTCCTGCCGGCCCGGCCAGCCGACGCCTCCCACCATGAGAAAGTTAAGCTGGAAACCCCGGTCGACGACGCGGGCCATCTGCTGGTTGCTCATGGCGCAGCTCGTGAAGGTCATCGGCCCGAAGGCCTCGCCGTTGATGACAATCGTCGGCACGCCGCCCACACGCTCCACCTTGGCAACGGACTGTTTCCGATCCGTCGGGACGGAAGCGAGGGACGGCGTCGGCGGGGGCTCTGTCACATCGGCCTGGAGCGGCTTCGGGTCGCGGGCGTCGGGCAGGCCGTCGTAGTCCGTGTCGACGTGGTGAAGATTTGTGCCCAGGGCCAGCTCCCGTGTGTCGCTGAGGCCGTCCTTGTCCGTGTCGATGGGAGGGCCGCCCTTCCGCTGGAAGGCGCTGATCTCGGCGGTGAGCCGTCCCGGCAGGAAGGCGGCGGTCGTCCGCCAGCCGTCCCGGCCGGCTCGATGGGGCACGTAGGCAAGGCACAGATCGATGTCCTCCGTGATGTTCACAGGTTTGTTCCAGCCGAAGGGCTCGGCGTAGATCCATTCGTGCTCGCGCGGCTTGACCGAATCCATAAAGTATAGATTGCCCCTGTTCTTCTCGGCGATCACGCCGATGCCGAAGGGCCTCGAACCGAGATAAGAGACATCGTGCCAGACGGAATCGGGGACCCATTTGCCCTGCTTGCCTTCGGTCAGGCACTTCGCGTTTGTGTAACTGCTGCAACTGTGCAACCCGGGTTCATTACCCGTGGCCCGCAGCGTGATGGGCAACTTGAACCACAAAAGCTTCACCGGCTCCTTGCAGGCGTAGTGGTGGCGGACCTCGATGAACCGGCGGAAGAAGCGGTACTCCGTCGTCATGAAATTCGTCTTGGCGAGGATGCCGGGGTAGGTAAAGCGCGCCGATGCAAAGACCGGTCCCTGTGCGGCAACCACCATTTTAGGCTTAAGCTTCGCCTGGGCGATCTGCGGGTCGCGCCCGATCCACCAGGAGATGCCATCGCCGCCGAGGATTTCCGCGCCGTTCTTGAGCTTGAGGGAACTCAACACGCCGCCCCGGTCGAGGGCGAGTTGGGCGGTGTATGCCGGTGTATCGACCCGTCCCGATTCCGCGATGTGGATGTCCGACTTCCCCGGTGCGGAAGGCCCCCCACCGAAGTAGACGAGGTATCTCCGCTCTTCGCCATTCTGCAAGGGCGCGGGCGGGGCGACCACGAGCGTATCGCCGGTGATCTGTGCGGGCACTTCCTTGTTCGCCGTCAGGTCCCACGCGCGACAGAGGGACCACGCGCCGAAATCACCCGCGACGGAGATCGGTCGAGCGGACTCCGCGTCCTTGCTCACCCATGCACGCACGAGGGCGCGGGAGGACAGCTTGTCGAAATGCCATCTGGCCCCCGGTTCCTCGCAACCCGCGGCGAGAACGAACGCCAAGACGGCTGCAACGCAAACCCTTCGGCACATCAATCATTCCTTACTGGAGTCACAGGTCTTGCTGAGCAAAGGGGCCAACCTCAGAGGTCGGGGCCATGCCGGCCTATGAACAAACTACTCAACGCCCCTCAGCGCGGACACAACGGAACGTGGCACTGCCTGTAGATCGGGTCACCAGGTCCGTTGCGCGGAGGGTCCATTCACCCGGCGCGTCATTCAACGCTGTGGGGAATCCGCCCTTGGCTCGTCCCCCTTTCGCCAGCAGCTTCGCCCCATAGTGGGCGCGCGACTTTCCGTCCGGCCCGACGACCTCGACACGGACGACATGGCCCGCCGGGGTCGCACCGTCCGTCTGGACGGACACGGTGTACTCCAGCCGATCACCGGCACGCACGCTCGGCTTAGTCGGCGCCACGGAGACCCCCTTCACACAGTAGGGCAGGATGGCATAAAGCGCAACGTCGCCGGCCGACAACTGCCTGCTCGCCGACTCCCCGCTCCCGACAAATTTGCCCGTTCGCACGTCGTAAATGTGACCCTTTTTCGGGAAGGTCACGTCGATTTGCACCGACCGGTCCTCGACTTTCTCCGCTCTACGGTTCACCTCAAAGAGCACGGCGGTGTAGAGCGCCGGACCGTCCTGGTAGCGGACGGTGTAGAACCGTGTCTTCTGTTTCGCCGTCGTCTTCACGCGCACCTGCGGCTCGATGCCTCGCAGACGCAGCAGGTTTGACACAAGCTGCATGGTGGCCCCTTCGATGCCCAGCTCCCGCCGCCGGGGGTACGTATCGAGGAACAGATTCAGAAGAACGGCCATGCCCTTGCCTTTCTTGTTCACAATCGCGATAGGCGTCTCGCCGTGCCTCCCGAGAGCCGTGCCGCCGTTCAGTTTCAGTGCGCCGACGGGACAGTCCACATCGAGGGACAGGCCCTTCAGTGTGCACTTGCCCATATCCCTACTGAAATGCGCCTCGCCGGGCTGGGCCGAGCACAGGGGATCGGCCGGGTCGTGCCTGACGCCGAAAAGATCGTCCAACATGCCCTGGCCGAGCGTGCGGCAATGTTCGTTCATCAGACCGACCTTTGCGTCGGCGATCAGGAACCCGCCGTCCTCGACGTACTTGACCAGCGCCTTCGCTTCCTCGGCGGAGAGCGCAACGGCGTAGGGCAGGATCAGCGCCCGGTAGTTCTTCTCCGACAGCTTGCCCGCTGCGAGGTCCGGCCCGGCGATGAACTCGCACTGAAAGCCCAGGTCTTCGAGGCACTTGACCCATCCGTGGCGGTTCTCCCGAAACAGGGCATCGACGCCGCTGATGAACGCCCCGCGAATGCTCGGCTGGGAGTAGAGCAGGCCGATGTCGTTAATCCGCTTGGTATTCCTCAGCAGCTTGGCGATCCCCCCCTGGAACTCCCGAATGACCTCGCCGGCTTCTTTCGTGCTCTCAGTGGGGAGCATGTCCGGGCGGAACATATAGTTGTCCACAAAGTACGACCCGCCCCGGCTGCCGTTGAGGAGACACCACCAGAGGAAATAGCGCATGGCGGGGTTGCGGACCTTGTATCCATACCAGGGCGCGCGCGGCACGCGGCCGTCGAAGGACCGCTGCATGATGATGGAGTCGCGGTGGGTGTAGTTCTGGATGAAGTCGAGCGTCTGCATCAAGCGCCGCCAGTTGTATCCGCCATAGGCCTCTGCGGCCTGGCTGCCCGACATGCCGACCGTCGCCTTGGGGTCCTTCTCGCGCAGGCGCTCGCGCAGCCATCCGAAGAATTTCGCAAATGTGATGTCCATAAACTCCCGGTGGTCGGCCCAGGGGGCGTAGTTCTTCCGCTCCTTCACCTCGTCGGCGGGCATAGGCATGACCTTCTCCCACGCGCCGAAGTCCGTGCCCCATTCCTTGTTCAGGGCATCGAGCGCGCCGTACCGGCCCTTCAGCCAGTCGCGGAAGCAGTTCAGACACACCGGGTTGAAGTCATAGTCGAACGGCGTGACGTAGTAGGTCAGGCTCATTTCGTCGCCGAGGTTATAGCCGATGGGTTCGAGCCAGCCGGCGTATTCGGCCACGGTGCGCAACTTCTCGGCCAACGGCTCCAGGTCCTTGGGATCGTTCAGACATATGGGCCGCACGAGGTATTTCTTGTCCTTGGTTTTCTGATACTGCTTGCGCGCCTCGGCAAACTTCAGTTTGCCCTTGGGGACGCGATGGCCGACGTTGATGAACCCGAAGGCCACGCTCATGGGCATGATCTGGAACCCGGCTCGCACCGCCGCGGCATACTCCCGGTCGTACGGCCAATTCGCCGACGCCAGCACCGTGTTGATGCCGTAGTCCTTGAACAGCTTGATATAGGTCTTCGCAAGGTAGGGCCGCTCGTACGCCCCCACCGGCGACCCCCAAATGCAGCTCTGCCAATCGCCCCATCCGCGCCCGGCGAACTGCTCCGTGAACATGATGAAGTCCCCTTCCGCCACGGCCAGGGCCTTCCCATCGGCGGAGGCCCGGACCCGGACTGTGCCGTGTGTGGACAGCGGATCGCCGATGTCGAACGAAAACTCAGCAGCGCCTTTGCCCGTGACCTTGATCGCCTTTTCCTGTCTGCCGAGCAGGCGGCCGAGGGAGTCGCTGAATTCCGCCTGGAGAAGAACGTCTCTCTCCTCGCCGCCCTCCACAGTCAGTTCCACACTTGCGCGGGCCGTCTCGCCGGGATAGTAGGCGCGCTTGTCGAACGCCACGTTCGACAGGGCCACCCCGCGATCCACGGTCCAACTCACCGATCCCCAGTTCATGACCTTGCCATTGTTCTTGAGGATGACGTCCACCACGTTCTTGCCTCCGGGGAGGTTGTCGGGCAGATCGAGCACGAGCGCGTTATCTCCCGCCTTGAGCGAGGCGTCCTTTGTGAACTGCGCGACTTGCTCGCCGAGGGGATCGTTTACCGTGACCTGGGCGGAGACGGACAAGGGATCGCCCGGGTTGCGGAGGTCCAGAACAATCTTCGGCGTTTCGGCGTTGTCGATCTTGATCTCCTTCAGCGCGATGCCCGGCTCCTTCCGCGCGGCCCAAAGGACAGCCCGGATCACCATGGAGAGGTGGTACTCCCAATACTTGGCATGCGTGTCCGGCGGCTCCATCCAGGGAGTGATTCCACACTGGAACCCGCCGGAGCCCTGCCAGCCGGTGTTGTATGAGAAGACAACAACCCGGCCTTTGCCCGGTCCCTCCTGTGCGATCACCAGCG
>JAADGH010000005.1 GCA_013152475.1 Planctomycetota bacterium | reverse complement strand
TAGCCCTCGGGAATATCCTCACCCTCGACAGCCACCGTGTCGGGTGATGTGGGGCTACACGGAGCGGTCCCGTCGATCATCTCCAGCAGCCACGCGGGCGCTTCGGCAATTTCGCATTCACCCGGCCCCTGGCCGACCAGCCAGCAGTACTGCCGACCCGATTCGTGGTCGCTGGGCGGCAGGATGATGTATCCTCCATCGCCTTTGACGTCGATGCCCGAACCGATCCTGCCGACGCTGCACGGCACCGGCCGACCCGGCCAGGTGAACAGCAGGTGTCGACCGCCACCGCCGGTCTGACTCTCGACGGTATCGGGCATCGCACCGTGTTCGGATTCGAGATATTCCAGCGACACGTCACCGCCGTTGCGAGGATCGATGTCCATGGCGAACAGGCCGGATTGCTTGCCGGTCCGCAGGCCGATGGCGGCATCGCGCCAACGGGTCCACCAGGATTTCAACATGTCCGGATCGGTCGTCGCCGCATAGAACCCGCGCTTCACCAGCGGCTGGTGCCCGGTGGGATGGCAGGGAAAGACCTGCCACCCCAACTGGGCGTATTCGAGGGCTATATCGAGAAGGGTCATGGTGCAATCAGTCACCGGCATGCTCCTTTCGGTCGAAAGCGCCCTCCCGCACCGAGCGGTACCCCCAGGACCTGAGAATCCAGTCGATCTCATCCAGTGTTTGCTGTTGGTCCGCGTGGCCAACGAGGGCACATGCCAGTTCATAAGCGATGACGTCGCTGACTTGACAGTCGCAGTAGAGGTCCATCCATGCCAGGCTCATGACGAAGCCACACATGGGCTGTGCGATCTCTCCCATCAGGCTCGCGAGGCATTGCTGCATCGTCCGCCATTGCCCCAGGAGGCAGAGCCGTGCCGGCTCCGGAAGCTTGGCCCAAACCTGCCGGAACAGCTGAACGAAGCGCCGTCCGTCCCCGTCGGTGCAGAACAGGTGGATGCCGTAGCTCGGCAGCAGAGGAACACAGCACTCGCCACGCGCCGCACGCGTGTGGGCGTCTGCATTCGCCTCCGATACTGCCTTCGTGGCCCAATCCAGCCAATCCAGCTTCTCCGGATCTACGCGGCTGTTGTCATTGTCTTCGATTTCGCGGGTCCGGGTTCTCGTCATCGTGTCACCTCCATGTCCTTGGCCCGGGACTGCGATCCATCGGGCTCGGGGAAAGTGCAGCTGCACACGCAGCCGACGGTCTTGAACTCACTGAAGAAACGGTCGGGATTCTTGCCCAGATACACCGCCGCATACCCATGTGGCGGTACGGAAGTCTTGTTGCGATTCTGGAACCGGATGAATCCGGCCACAAGACATACGGCCGACGCGGCCGAGAGCAACGTCTGGAACCACGGGGCTTCTGTGCGACTCCGAACCAGGACGACCGCCTCGGTAACGTCACCGGCCTCGGCGTGTTCTATGAGCTTGCGGCAGAAGCGATCAATCCAAGGCTCGATGCACGGGGGCAACATCCACACCCGGCCCGACCACGCCCGCGACAGCACATCCTGAAACTCCTTGCCGTCGGCCCGAGGCTGCACGGCCAGATCGATCTCGCCCATGGCGGCAGACGCGCGATCGGTGCAGACATCGAGGTCCGAGCACTCTGCGTCGTCCGGGTTGGGCCTGAACTGTGGGGCGTCCGAAGATGTCGAGCCGATTCCCTTCTGGCCAAGCTCAGCCACGAGGCGATGCATGAACTCTTCGCCATACATCTCGACCATGTGATGGGCGGCCTCCTCCGGAACGGGCTGGGATGCCTGCCTGGTGAGCTTGCCCTTGACAGTGTGGCTTTTTCGCGCCCGACTTGCCGGAGACCGCTTGGACCGGCCGATCTTGGCCGTCTTCATCCGGGTCGGCTTGCCCGTCTTGGGATGGACGAACGTCCTGGCCCGGTCGCCGGATTCCATACTGGTCGATTCGTCCAGTATGGCTCTCTGCCTGCCCACCAACTCGTGGCCGACGCCGCAACGTCGCGCTATCTCACGGTCCGACCACGTTGACCATTGCTCGTCTTCCAGCAAGGTCAGCACCGCTTTTCGCTTGTCGGCGTTTGTCCGTCGCAGGCCATGGGCGGCGTTCGCCCCGACCGAATGAAGGATCGCGTCCCGCTGCGTGCCTGGTCGGATTTCGGCGGCGATGACATCCCGACCGATCTTACGAGTCGCCCAGTAGCGGTGGAAGCCGTCGGCCAACCAGTACGTAGCGCCGTCGAAGAACACCGTCACCGGAGGGAGAATCTCGTCCTGGCGGTACAGGTCGGCATACTCGGCCACGACTTCATCGTTCACCGACCCGCGCCCGCCGTCGGTGCGAATACGGTCCAGCCCAAGATTCTCGACCTTGGGTCTGTCGTTCTGGTTCACTGTCACGGCCGCCTCCCTTCACGCCGGGGGCAGCCCTGGCTGATCCAGCTCTCGATGGTCTCGCGAGGCCAGCGAATCAAGGAACCCAGACGGACCGGCCGGGGCATCCGGCCCGCATCGGTTAATCGCCGGACCGTTCTCGGTGAAGCAGCCCAGCACCCGGGCGACCTGGTCGACCGTCAGCATTGCAGGCACTGCGCCGGGGCCTGCATCCCGGCCGTCGGTTCGCTCGACGGTAGCGGTGGCGGTTGCGTCCATGCGCACACCTCCGTGGAAGGAGAAAAAAGGGTGAACACGAGGCCCGTCGCGGCGGGCGTGAAAGGACGATGTCCCTTCACTGGTATATATGTGCCGCTAACGGTTTTTTGTCGCGCCCCTTTTGGCCATGGAGGGTACGAAGCGGACGCAGCCGGACCACACCGGACGCTGAAACCCCCTATATAAGGAAGCAGCCCCGCAACCGATCGGCCGCGAGGCCCATGAAGATTTTCTCAAGAAGTGCCCGCTCGAACTATTCGAACCATTTTTCCAGTTCGCCCCGTGAAAGTGTTCGAGGGTCGTCCGGGAACCGGCCCTGGCCCCTGTACTTGGCATACCAGCCGAGCATCGCGTCCAATTCCCGGACGGTGATGCCAAGCTTCTCGGCCACCTGGACCTTCTGCACGCGATCCCGCATGGGCAGTTTCTGGTTACGCTCCTGGATGCCCGCCCACTCCTGTACGACCGTCAGGTAGCGCCATGCCTGTTTCAGAGGCATTCGATTCGGCCCTCGCTTGCCGCGTTTCTTGGTCTCCGGCTTGTTCTCGACAGCGGCGGCCTGCTGAACCGCCGGCTTCTCGATCTCGACGCTCGCCAGCACCCGCAGGTGTTCGGCAAATTCACGGGCATGGCGTTGCATTTCAGCCTGCGCCTTGCGCTTGGCCCCGTCCTCCTCGAAAAGCGCCCGGTCGATGGCCTCGGCAAAATTCTCCGGCATCTCCAACTCGTTGCTATCGAACCCGAACGTCCAGATGCGCTGAATGCCCTGGCATAGACGCCACAGCCGGGCGGCATCAGGGTCTTCATCATCGAATGCCTGACGATACCGAGCGACAATTTCCTCGACGTGAACCCGGCGCTGGCCCTCCATCGCATCGAGCCTTTGCTCGTAGCCATCTGCGAATGCGTACAACTCTTCCAGCCGGCGCTTCAGGTCTTCCGCCAGGTCCGCTTTACCCTGCGCCGTCAGGAGAGATCCCGCCATGCGTTGCGCCCAATCACAACTCTTGCGGAGTGAATCCGCCCATTCGTAACGTCCACCCTCTCCGAGGACTGGGTCCGAGTATTCCGTCTCAATGCCCAGCGCAGCAGCCCAGCCCTTGATCTCCTCGGCCAGACAGTCGCATACGTGTTTCAGTTCAGGAACGAAACTCACTGTTGTCTCCTCTACCTCAAAACCACCAATTCCAGCCTTCCCTTCCGTCGTTCCCAATCGGGCATGCACCGCCTGAGCAATCGGAAAAAGGCTGGGCTGTGGTCATGCACACGGAGGTGACAAAGCTCGTGCATGATCACATAGTCGATGCAATGCAAGGGAGTCTTTACCAAGTCGGTGTTGAGGGTGACTACTCCCGCTTTGGAGCAACTCCCCCAGCGCCTCTTCATCGGCCTGACTCTAAGCTGGATGTCCACCAGTCGCAGCGACGTAGCAGTCGCAAGGCAACGATTCATGTGGTCGTAGAACAGGGGTTCGGCATGCGACCGATACCATGTTCCCAACGCATCAGCTATGGCCCGTGGCTGCTTTGGGGTAGGCACACACACGTTGAAGAATCGACCCACCAGCCTCACCGCAGTATCGTCGGATCGATGCACACGCAGCCGGTACTGCCGCCCGAGATACATATGTGTTTCACCCGACACATATCGCTTCTCCTCGGGCAACGGTTGATACTTTTCAAAGTGGCGACGCTGTTTGGCGATCCAGGCTCGCCGACGCCGCAGATGGGCCAGAATGTCGTCCATCGGCCGCCCGGCGGGCGCGATGGCTGTCACCGAGCCATCCGGATGAACTGAGATCGACAATCGCTTGCGCTCCCGGAACTCAAGGGACACCGCGATATGCTCCCCGGCGTATTCTACACCAACATTGTGACGAGGCATGTCAGGCATATCGTGTCCTGGCGATGTCGAGCACGATTTCAAGAATACGGTCGATGTCCTCGAACGTCAGGTCGACACCGTGGGCTTCCTTCAACTCGAACAGATAGTCCTCAATCGCGCCCATCATCCGGTTCTGCACGTCGATGTTGTGTTGACGATACGGTTCTGCTGGACAATATCATCGATGGTCAGACTAGCGACCGTACTGGCTGAGCGTGGATCGAACCCATCGTTGTCATACGCCATGAACACTTTCTGAAGAACTCCGAAGAACGCCTTCGCCACGTCGCGATGGGCCAGTTCCTTGGGGATGTCATCGCCGGTTCGGTTTTTCACTTTCTCGGCGATCTCGGTGACGTTGCGGAGGTACTCGGCATCCGACAGCCGCTTCTCCCGAAAGGCACGGATGGCGTCCTCCAGCATTTCCGAAAACCTTCGGTAAAAAGCAGGGTCTTCCTGCATACGGTCGTGGATAGTACGCTTGGTTCGGTAGGCGATGGTGTCGGCCTTCGAAGCCGTGCTGCCGAGTTTCTCGACTTCCTTGGCGAAAGCATCGGCATCGAAGATGTTGACCAGATCGGTGATCTTCTCCACCTCGCCCGTGCCCACGTGCTGGTCCACCAGTTTCTGGATTCGTGCTTCGTACTCCTTGAAATCCACCACCTCGGCGTAACGCTTTCGGATTGACGTGCGTAGCTTCATGAAGAACCGCAGGTCGGCCTTGTACTTCTCAAGCCTGGAATCAGGCGTCGCTTCGAGGAAGGAGGCGGACGATAGCGCAATTGCAAGCGTTCGGGAGTAGGCGCTCAGTCGCTCGTAGAACTTCTCACGCAGCTCCTCGTCGGCCAAGAGCAGCTCGTAAGCTTCCTCATCGCGCTTGTTCCGAATTGCCTTGA
>JAADGH010000167.1 GCA_013152475.1 Planctomycetota bacterium | reverse complement strand
AATCCTTCCGTCCGGGAAGATGCCGCCAAATCCCTGGGCCGGATGGAGTCGAAGGCCAGGGCCGCTGTCCCCGCATTGATAAAGGCGCTGAAGGATGACGATCTGAAGGTGCGCACGGCCGCCGTCCAGGCGCTGCGCAAGATCGGCCCGCCAGCCAAGCAGGCCATTCCCGTCATCGCCGAGGTCATACAAGAGAACAGCACCATCGGTATCTTCGGGACGGGCGCGCTGGTGGAGATTGGGGGGGCGGACAGGAAAGTTATCGCGGCCCTCACCAACACGCTGAAGCACCCGAAGGACATCGTTCGCGAATACGCGGCCAAGTCGCTGAAACGGCTCGGGCCGGAGGCGAAGAGCGCTGTTCCCGCACTCGCCGACGCCGTGGGCGACGCCAAGGGCAATGTCCGCTGCGCTGCGGCCGATGCGCTGGGGGCGATGGGCCCAGCGGCCAAGGACGGCGTGCCTGCTTTGGTAAATATGCTGAAGACCGATTCCTGGGCGATTAGACGCCGGTATGCCTGTAATGCCTTAGGCAAAATCGGCCCAGCGGCGAGAGAGGCCATACCCGCGCTCAAAGAGACCGCGGAAAACGATAGGGATTCCGACGTGCGAAGCGCCGCGAAACACGCCCTGAAGAAGATAGAAAGACGCTAACGGGGAAGAAAACCCGGATTTCCCAGATAGAGTTTTCTGCTTGGCATGGGGAAATCAGGGACGGAAATCAGGGACAGACGGTAGTTTATCCTTGGCAATCACGCCTTCGGGGGGTATACTTCGACTATCATGACACGACGAGCAAGAAACGTCTTCCCCAACGTCCCACACCACGTTACCCAACGTGGAAACTTCCGGATGGACGTCTTCCACGACGACGAAGACCGCCGCCGATACCTCGACTGGCTCCGGCACTACGCCAACGCCTACGCCCTCGAACTCTGGGCCTACTGCCTGATGCCGAACCACGTCCACCTCATCGCCCTCCCCCACCGCCCCGATTCCCTGGCGCGGACGCTGGGCCTGGCGCACATGCGTTATTCGCAGTATGTGAATCGCAAGCTGAACCGGGCCGGTCACGTGTGGCAGGGACGGTTTTTCTCGTGTCCGATGGACGAGGCGCATCTGCTGACGGCGGCGCGGTATGTGGAGCGCAATCCGGTGCGGGTGGGTCTGGCGGAGCGGGCGGAGGAGTGGGAATGGTCGAGCGCGGGGGAGCATCTGGAGGGCCGCAGGCTGCCCGGGGCGGGTTGGCCGGAGGATGAGTTGCTTGCGGGCTGGTCGGAGTTGTTGGCTGAGGAGGACGATCCGTCGGAATTGGAGGCAATTCGGACGCAGACCTACACGGGTCGTCCGCTGGGGGACGAGGGATTTCTTTCGCGGTTGGAGCGATGGGCGGGGAAGGTCCTACGCCCCCTGCCCTGCGGCCGACCCAAGAAGAAGCGGAAGGATATATAAATACCGTCTGTCCCTGATATTCACAACCCGCCCGGTTGTGTGCCCCCCCCAAACTCTGTTAGGGGGGGTGCAAAGAATACTCATCGGGCAATTATGTGGAGTGCTGGAGCCATGCTCCAGCCTTCCGAGGTCGAAGCCATGCTTCGACCACTGGCGGGAGCACGGCTCCCGCCAACCAAAGCGCAAGCAAGGCTTGCGCACTCCAAAGATGGGCCTCGCCGATGACACCCGCATTCGGCTCACCGTGACAGTATGGGTTTTCTTGATGCCCCGAAGCCCTGTTGGGGGGTGCGGTGCAAGTGCTGAAGCTCGTCCCGCCAAGACACGCTCAAAGCGAGTTTGAGCGTGGCGCCAAAGTAGAAGAGCCTTCCTGGTTCTTCATGAAGCGGCAAGATGCCGCTTCTACGTTGAGGACGGTCATG
Organism: Planctomycetota bacterium; assembly: GCA_013152475.1. GTDB lineage: Bacteria > Planctomycetota > Brocadiia > JAADGH01 > JAADGH01 > JAADGH01. The sequence continues at coordinate 2,584 of JAADGH010000167.1, read as the reverse complement.
CCGTGCGTGGCGAGGGTGCTGGTTGCGCCTGCCAAGACACGCTCAAAGCAAGTTTGAGCGTGGCACCCAAGAACACATCCGTGTCCATCTGCGTTCATCTGTGGTTCCAACCGCCTTCCGAGATACGGCTCCTTGAACTCGATCACGTCGTCTTTCTTCTGGTCCTTGGCGCCGAGCATGAAGACGGCCTGGGCTGCGCCGTCGGGGACGGTGGTGTAGGCGAAAACGTCGCGCCAGTGGTCGGACTTCTTGCAGTCCACGGTGACCATGTGGATGCCCTGGCGCTTCTTCTTGGTCGAGACGAGCCAGCCGCCGTCGGCCCCCTTCCAGCGGATCGTCATTAGCCCGGTGGCGGGCGGGCCGGGCCGCATCCGATACCGCGCAGTGGCGATGACCTTCTCGCCCGGCTTCACCGGCACACACTGGATCACGACGCCGTTGTCCGTGCCGCGCACCGATGCGACGCCGTCCTTGAATCGGAACTTGCCGGTCTTCAGCTTCCACGTGGACCACCCCGCCGGCGCGCCCCTGGCCGACCAGTCGAGGCCCTCCGGATGCGCGCCCTCGTCCGGCGCGAAGTCCGGGTTCTTCAGCAGGTTCGGTGGGCGGTTCCCGGTGGTCAGTGATCGCGCGACGCGCAGGCCCTCGATAACATCCGCCCCGGCGTTGGCGGCCTCCAACTGCCCGATGATCTCCTTGATCATGCCCGGCTTCGTTCTCCCCAGCTCCATTGCCGCGCTGGCGAGCGCCGACTGCGCCGCCTTCTGCGTCCGCATCTCCCAAAACCCGTCGCGGTGGAGGCCGTCGAGGAACCAGACGTAGGATTCCGACAGGAACGTCTTGCGCTGCTTGAACTCGTCCCAGAACTTATGCCGCTTGTCCATGGAGAGGAGCACCTTCGTCGCGATGCGCGCGGCCTTCTCCGGAGAATCTTCCTTGTCGAGCTCCTTCAGCAGATGGCTCTCGCGGATGTAACCCGCTGCGAAGTCCCAGCCGACCTTGAAGAACTCGACGCGCTGCCTGATGACCATGTCGTTCCCCGCGGCGCTGAGGGCCTGGTCAAACTGGCGGTCGCAGTAGTCCACGTCGTCCTTCGAGTAGAGGGCCACCTGGGCGCGGAGGTCGTTCAGGCCCTCGAACCACCTGCCGTCACGGTCTTTCTCCCAGATATTCTTCTGCCGCTCCCAGAAATCCTTCATGGGGTCTTCCGCCTTGCCAAAGCAGGTCCGGTAGAAGTCCCTCAAATGGTCTTCATAGTTCTCGTCGGGGTTCCAAAGGATGCGCGCGGCGGAGTAGAGCATGGGCCCTACCGTCGGCCACGCGGGGCACTCCTCGGCGAAGATGCCGTGGATGTCCATCTTTTTCATGCGGCGGGCGTCCTCGGCAATGATGTGGGGGAAGAAGCGCGGGACGAACCATGTGAGGCCGTAGTAGTCGTAGCGGTAGAGGTTGTTGTTGCAGACCTTCTTCCAGATGCGGTCGAACTCCAGGTCCTTGTCGCGGTAGCCCCAGTCGTGGTACTGGGACGAGTCGTGGGTGATGTAAACGCAGACGTTCGGCGGGAGCTTGTCGATCTTCTCCGGCTTCGGCTCGACGGAGGCGTAGGCGATGACGCCGATCTTGCGGTCGGGGAACTCCTTGAGCAGCGCATTGGCGACGATCGTGACGAAGTGGTAGTAGCGGTCCGAGGCGATGAACTTCCGGCGGCGGAAGGTGCGGCCGGGGACATCGAGGGCCTTGCACCGCTCGCACTCGCACCAGCCCCCGCCGTCGTTGATGCCGAGGGAGAACCACTTCCAGCGCTCGGGGTTCTCCTTGAAGAACTTGCGGCCGAACTCGATGGTCAGTCGGATGACGTCGGGGTTTGTCGTGCACGGCTGCCAGTTCTGCTCGCGGAAGGACTCGGGGATGAAGCGTTTGCCCCGGCGGAGGGGGAAGTAGTCGGGATGGGTTTTTCCGTATTTGCGAAAGTCGATGATGCGGTAGAGGTTGTGGGAGAAGTAGCGCGGCTGGCCGCGGCCGTCGGCGGAGATGCGGTTGCGCAGGCCCCAGCGCTCCGAGCCGTACTGCGGGTCCTGGTTGCCGGGGTAGCAGGGGGACCGGCCCCTTCGAATATGCGAATAGGCCCGGGGCGAGAAGGCCGGCTTCTCGACGATCTCGCAGTCCTCGACGGCGAGCGAGGTGTGCTTGGGCACGATCTGGAACAGCTCGCCCGGTAGGAACCACCGGCATCCGACGAAGCGATAGAGAAAGTCATAGACGGCGAACTTCGTTGCCATGTCCGACCCGCCGACGATGGCCGCCTTTCCCTCGCCGGAGCGCACGGCGATGACATAGCCTTCGTCGCCGGTGTCCTTCTTCGTCAGGCCCCATGTCGTTGCGAGGTCGGTTTTCCCGACGAAGACGCCTTTCGCGGCCTCGCCCTCCGGCACGATCTCGAACCGTGCGCCGGAGGATTCGTCGAGGAACTTCGCCAGCTCCCGCGCAATATCGCGCTCACCCGCACTCGCCTTCTTCGGCAGCACGATCTTCACCGCCGCCTCGCCGTTGTCGAAGAGCGGGAGCTTGTCGGCGGCGTGGGAGA
>JAADGH010000088.1 GCA_013152475.1 Planctomycetota bacterium | reverse complement strand
ACAGAAACAGGAAAAGCATCATAATGCACAGGCCGATAACCGGGAATATCCACATCCACGGCCCGGGCCAATGTCCGTACCAAGGCCCCATCGCAGTTACCTCCTTTCACTTGTCCGTCTTCTTGTCATCGCCTTGTTTTTTCCGCAGGGGAGACATGGGGCACATCTCCATGCACCGCCGCATCATTTCTGTCGGGTCCTTGACATTTCTCTTCTTGCCTGCGGGCGGCGATGCGGCTCCCCTTTCCTTCGGGGCGGCCGCCTGCCGCATCATACAAGGTGGTGAAACCCCCATATCCTTCATCATGTTCAGCATCCGTCCGCACCGGCTGGCGCACATGCTGGCAATGGGCCGCAGTTCCTTTTTTTCCTGTGGTGTCGCCCGCTGTTCCAAATCATCGAGCATTGCTTTTTGATGGGCGGCCAGGTAGCCCACACGGGAAACCACAACGGTCCGGATGTGCTGCGGCAATTTCACGCTTTCGTCGAGCGCTCTCTTGGCCTCCGCGAGCATGCTCTCGAGCAGCGCCTTGTCGATACCCTCTCCACGCTGCAGCTTCTTGACGGCTTCCTTGAGGCGTTCCTCAGAGAACACGATCCGAAGTTCCACCTTCTCTTCCGCGCTGATTGTGAGCAGGAACTTAACGCGCTCCGTGAAGACCTTGACGGGATAGAGCATATCGCCGGGGACGGCATGTGACGAGGCCGTCACCGTGCCCCACCCCACAAACAGAACGCAAAGAAGCACAGCCGCCGCGCGAAAAACAAAGCCCCAACTGAACCGTCTGCCGCGCCGCTCTTTTGCCTCTCTCCCTTTTATCGTCACACGGGCTAACGCGCTCATGGCGCCACGCAGGGACAACGATGGCCCCGGCAGTTCGCCAAGCTCGTCGGCGAGCGAAACAAGCGGACGGACATCGTCGGCAACCCCAGGATGCCTTGCCAGGATACCCTCGGCGCTCTTGCCGGAGCGGACGGCGTCGATGCACTGATCCAGGATTTCCTCGACCTTAGGCGCCATCGTTCTTCTCCTCATCACTCAGCATCTCTCGCAGCGAAGAAAGGGCCCTGAACTGCAACACCCGAATCGCCCCCGCCTTGCGACCGGTAATCGCGGCAACTTCTGTATTGGACAGGCCCTGGATGAATTTTAGCGTCACAAGCTCACGCTGTTCTTCCGTCAACCGGCTGATGGCCTCGTGCAAGTCGATGTGTCTCGTTGCTGTCATTGCGCTGTCGCTTGCGCCAGCCATGGTTTCGGTTATGTTTTCATCCATCGGAACGCCTTGCCGAAGTTTCTCGCGTCGGCTGTGGTCAATCACAACGTTGGCCGCGATCTTGTACACCCACGCGACGAACGATCCGTCCTGCCTGGCGATAGCTCGCATCACTCGGACGAAGACGTCCGCCGCGAGGTCTTCCGCCCACGCACCACCTACCCGGTAATACATGTACTTGAGCACCTTGGGGTAGAAGTGCTCGCATATCGCCGCCAGCGACTCCGGGTCGCCCTGCTTTGCTTTCGCCAAAGAAGCCGATAGCTCGTTCTCGTCCACTGACGCCTTCCTGTTTCCTACAAGTTAGGACGCACGAACCTGCCCCGGTGTTACTTTGCGAAGGGGAATTTTTTCAACCGGCAGAATTTCTTCTTCACCCCGCCTGCAAGCGTGCAATCCTTCCGGAGGTCCGAAACCTCCGGGAGGATGACCGGGAGGGGAAAGTGGCGCTTTCCTACGATGGTGTCAGATCCAGAAGATCCGGTTGCCTTCCATGCCGGTGATGGCGTCGATGACGAACCACATGCCGGCGGCGGTGTACTGGCCCAGGACGAGCCCCAGGAAGAAGTTCCGGCTCTTGTTGTAGAGGTTCATCCCGCCGAAGCCAAGGATGCAGGATTTGATGAGCCAGGCCAGGAAGATGCTGAACCAGAGCGCACTGATCCACCCGACGGCGCCAATGGTGAACCCGATGGGATGGAGCGGCCACCAGACGAACCGGCGGTGCGCAATCATGAGGAGGACCATGATCACCGCGCCGACGCCCTTGCACAGCCAGCCGATCGGGTTCGGGCCCTCGGGCGTGCGCATCTTATTGACGACGTACTGGAACGCGACACGGATGTTGCCGTTGAAGTACCAGTTGTTCATGTTCGCCCCGCCGTTGTCGTAGGCCATATTCAGAACGACGAAGCTTGAGCCGACGACGCCGATGACGATGGCGATGGCCATAGCCCAGAAGACGATGCGCTTGGACCCCTTAATGATCTCGGTCAGCTTCAGGCTGTTGGCCGAGGCGGACATGCAGAAGGTGCGGATGTCAGCGGCCCAGATGTAGGTGAACCCGAGCGTCACCAGCCCCGCCGTGCCGATGGCCGGCGTACCGATGGAGGAGATGAGCTGGGAGGGGGCGATGGACGGCGCAATGAGCGTCGGCACCCCGGCCTCCACGACGACCCGGGTGATGCCGACGAAGATGAGCAGCGCGAGGAGCATAAACAGGACCGCAGGAACGAGAGGCAGGCCGCTCCGATAGAGCCAGAAGACCATGTAGATGAAGCACAAGATGCCGCCGATCACGGCCGTGCGATAGGACATGATCTCGCCGGAGTCGTCCACATCCGAAGCATTAAGGAACGCCTTGCGGAAGACGTTCTTCAGGTGCGTCCGGGCCGTCCACAGGAAGTAAAAGACGTAGACGGTGATGGCGCCCATGCCCAAGTGTTTGAAGATGGGACGAGCGGCGCCATAGGAACCCATGTTCTCGGTGCTGTAGATGCCGAGCATCAGGAACGTGCCCTGGGTGAGCGTGGACAAAACATTGAATATCCACAGACCCAGAGCGACCTTCAGGTTGATGAAGTACGCCAGCCCCACGACGGGGAAGCTAAGACGAATCTGCAGGCGGGCCGCGCCGCGCAGGATGCCGAGGGAGGTAACCAATGGCACCTCAGGGATCAGATGGTGGTACTCATGCAGTCCGTTGATAAGCCCTACCAGGAACGGCAGGGCAAACCCGGCCCACATGAGTTTGCTCTTGAAGAACGGACGCAGCACCCCCTCCCGGTTCTCCTCGCTCACCATGGCGAGAGGAAGCTGGCAGAGGGGATAGGCCAAGCGCTCGGTCTCCATCCACTGCTTCCGCAGCACCACCGTGATGGCCACCATGACGAAATAGAGCGCAAACAGGAACGGGAACCAGACGGCGAAGGGGGGGACCCAGGCCGACCAGGGGATGAGCGCGCCCCTGGGCCGCCCCTCGAAGAGCCACCGAAGCACGTATGCGCCGCGAGGGACGTAGGACTCGTTAATGTGGGGCAGGATCATCTCGCCCCATCTGTTCTCCGGGCTGGCGTAGTAGTGTGGCCCGGCGAGGATGGGGATGAATTGTGTGCCCAGGCCCATCGTGGCGATGGAGGAGACGACGAGGAGCATGATATAGACGACGACGAGCTCCGCACCGGTGAAGTCGAGCACCCTCTTAATGGCCCGAAGCACGGCCATAAAGACAAAAGTGAGCATGAAGAAGAGGAAGATTCCACCCGCCGGCATGTGGTCGATGGCCAGGTAGCTGCCGTGGATGATGTTGCAGCTATACTGCGCCATGTAGACGACCAGCGCCGACAGCCCAGCACCCAGGAGGAGAGTCCGGCAGGGACGGATATCTCGTTTTTCCAGGTCGTCCATGCGATTGCTGCAACGAAAAAATGCAGAAACAGATTGATCTTGCCTATCATAATCGCGCGGGACGATCAAGCGATTTCCATACGACGAGTGCCTACCCGGAACACGGCGACTGCGTGAAGAGCGAAGGGAAGGGCGTCGGGTCGGCAAAAACACCGCCGCTGGCCTCGTAGAAATCATCGCTTAGCTCAAAGCTGCCGCGCACGGGTTTGAGCCACGAGGCGCCCGCGCAGGGGTGGGTCTTCAGTTGCGCCTCCCAGTTCGGGTAGGAGTCGGGACCGTTCGACTCCAGCACACCGCCCATCAGCCCGGGGAAGGAGGGCAGGCGGCCGGCGAAGGTCTTGTTCCAGTCCACCAGGATCGGCACGCAGGCGTTGTCGGCCACATAGCACGGCAGGCCCAGATCGGCGGCGGCGCGGGCGAACTGGAACCCCATGGACAGGGTCTTCCCGGCGGGTTTGATGGCAAGAGCGGTGTAACCCTGGCCGGCCCGGCGGCGGACGTCTTCGATGCCGTGGACGCTCTCGTCGGCGGCGACGCGGGAGGGGAGATCGCCCACCTCCATGTCCAAGTCCTCGGCGAAGGGCTCCTCGAACAAGGCGATCCGGTCGAGCATGCCGATTCGGTCGGCGCGGTCCAACAGGCGCCGGACCGATTCCTTCTCGCGATAGCGCCCGTTGGCGTCGAGGTAGTAGATCGGCCTGCCGCATTCGGTCATATCCGTCGCGTGGTCCTTGGCGAACTCGTGAATCTCTGCCAGTCGGGCCACGTCCTTCTCCAGCATCTCCGCCTCGCTGCCGGGCTGGCCGATTTTGATTTTCAGAAAATATGCCCCGTCGTTCAGTATCCTCATAATCGCATCTTGGGGGAACTTGTAGGGAATCACTGGCACGGCCGCGAGGTATTGCTGCCGGTGGTTCATACACGGACGGAAAGTCTCCGGGATGAGATCGTCGAACGCGCCGATTCCCTCCTCCCGGGCGTGGAGGACCCAGGCGGCGTTGTCGAGAGCGACCAGGGAGATGAGCGTGAAGGTCGGTTTGAGGTTCGGGTTCTGCGTGACCGCCTTGCCGTAGTCGTGTGCTTGCGGGAGGAGGTCGTGGAGGAGGTGGATCGGGTCGGCGTAGTCCCGTCCTCTGGAAAGTTGCAGGGCGTGTTCGAGGATGGAGAGACTGAGGATGTTGCCGCCGACCTCCGTGTGCGCCTCGAAAACCGCCGCATCGGACCAGAGCACGGCAAGACCGCCGACGCCGAAGGCCACAACACCGTCCGCATCGGTCAGGCGCACGACGGCGTTCCATTTCTCGTGGAAGTACGACCCCTTGAACCCAAAGGGCCGAGCAAAGGGCTCGCGCTGGATCTCCAGATCGGCCGTCTCAATCCGCACTGAACGTCTCCTCAAGAGAGAAAATAGCCCGGTCCTTTTTCAGTCCGCTTGCTCCAGAATCGCAACCACCCGCGCCGGCACGGTGCAGACGCCCCGGACGAGGAGGGGGGCGACCAAGAGCCGGCAGCGGCCTTCGGGGAGTTGGTCCCAGTGGATCAGGTTGGCGACAATCGGTATCTCGGCCCGGAAAAGGGGGAGAAAGAAACCCGTCGGATCGGCGAAGCCCGTGTCATAGCGATCCAGTTCTGCGCCGAGGAGCTTCGCCCCGCGCTCGGCCATCCACTCGGCGGCCGCCTCTGTGAACCAGCGATCGCGCTGGCCGCTCGTCGCCACAAGCAACGCATCGCCTGGAAAAAATGGGGACTGACCTGCCGTTCGGTCTGTTCCCGTTTTTTCCTCAAGTTCCGCGGCGTCAATCGCACCTTCTTCCTTTTCCGAGAGCCGAACAACGCACGCCGCCATCATCACGTCGGACGGCGAGAGCGTGTCCGTGTCCCTCCCGTCGCGAAAGACGTGGGACGAGGTCTCGAAGTAGGTCCCGGCGTGACTCTTGATGCCAAGGTCGTAGGCGTAGCATTTGTGGCCGAGGTAGACGGGCAGGTCGCCCTGGAGCGTCACGCCGATGTTCTCGCCGTGGACGAACGGCTCGGTGAGATCGATGAATCGCTCCCGGCTCACAGGCCCTCCAGCAGGTCGAAGAAGCTGCGGGTGTAGTCGTGGAAGTCCGGCGGCTCGTGGTCGATGGGCCAGGTGAGGAGCATATCGCCGCCGTAGGACCGGCACCGGAGGATCGACACGACCTCCTTGATCTCGGCATTGCCCTGGAGCAGCGGCGTCGGATGGCCGCCCCAGGTGCTGTCGCAGACGCAGACCTGACCGATGCGGAAGCGGCCGGGCATCTTGAGCGACTTGCGGAAGGGATACTCCCCGGCCAGGAGGAAACCGCGCGGGTCGAAGGAGACGAGGACATCCTTCTTGTATTCCGAGAGGAGTTCCCCGGCGCGCTTGCCGGTGACGACGCCGTTCCGCATGAGCACGACGAGATCATGACTGGCCGCCTCGAGGGCCTCGCTGAGCAGGCCCGACTGAAGAGGCAGGACCATCTGCCGGGCCTGGAGCGACCGGCAGGCATAGAGCACCCGGTCGAAGGCCTGCTGCCAAAAGCGGCTGGCGACGGAGCGGACTGTGATCTCGGCGTCGGTGAGCTGCTTGGCGATCTGGGTCCACTCCTCCGGGTTGAGGGCGGCGATGTCCTTGTCGCCGATTGCGGTCAGCTCGATCTCGTTGATGCCGGCATGGGTCAGATTGTCGATGATTTCGTTTACCGTGCTCCCGGCGATGTGGCTGGGGACAACGAGACGAAACGCCTCTCGGTCAATCCGCCACCGGTTGATCGCCGCGCGCTGTCGGATGCAATCTTCGCACCTCGGGTTGTCGCAAAGCACGCCAGCGGGGTCGGCCTTTAGCATGGCCACGAGCTCGTCCAGGAGGGGCTTGGCCTTCATCACCCGGACGACGGCATTGCCGATGCGGTCGAGCTTGACGATGCCCTTTTCCCGCAGGCGGCGGTCGAGGCCGATGAAGTTCCGATGGGGCCCGGGGAAAAAATGGTACGTGCCGGATCGCACCTTGCCTTGAGCGTCGAGGTATTTCCTCCGCTGCGTCGAGAGATAGGGAAGCTCGCAGAGCGCCTCCGCCGTGTGGAGAAGGGTGCTCCGGTCCTGGTCCGTACCGAGAAGCACGACGTATCCGTCCATCTCGGCCAGGCGATGATAGGGCGTCCCCTCGCCGTGGGCGGTCTTGGCCTTTTCGTGGTCTTTGATCAGGTCCTTTGCCTTTGCGCCGATAGCGGCCACCGAGGCCAGCGGGTGGCGGCTCCGTACCGCCCTGCGATGCCGGCGAACGGCCTCGGCGATAGCGCCGAGGGAGGTGGGGTCCTTGTCGGGGTCGAACACCTCGCTCGATGTGGCGAATGTAGGGGCCAGGAGGGTCCCCGACGGACCCAGCACACCGAGGAACACCTCGACAACGGTCTTCGCGCCGCCTTCGACGTGGCCGATGCTCCCGAGGGAGCTGTGGAGGAGGACGATGTCGCCCTCCTTGATTCCGAGCGCCTTCACGGCCTGGATCAGGTCGGATCGGTTCATGGCTTCCTCTTCTATTGGAGAATCCTGCGGAACTACTTTGTCACGGAGATCGCGCCGCCGCCTCGGAGGTAGTAGTGGGCCGCGCACGCGGCGATGACGATGAGGAGGACGATAACGATAAAACCGATCCACCTCCGGGTCTGCTCCTTCTGATGAACTTGCCGAGACTTCATAATCATTCGCTCGGTGACGTCGGGGTCACGGTCGGGTTTCTGAAGAGGGCCTTCCATCGTTCGAGTCTCCCATGGTCCTGTGGCGTTCACACGGGTCCGGCGCCAATGCGATGCTATGCTATCATCGGCCTTGGGATGCTGTCAAGCACAGGCAGGAAAAAAACGGCCGGGCAAATTGACTCCAGATGCCCGGTGCGCTACAATAGTCTATCACGGCTGCGAAACACCACCACAACGGGGAAGAGGGACGCAATGGCGAAGAAAGTCATGACGATCTACTGCGGCGAGTGCGGCACGGGGTTCCGTGCTGATGCCGCACTGGCCGGTAAACGGCTTCGCTGCACGAAGTGCCGCGCTCGACTGCCCCTGCCGAGCTCGTTCTCTGAGCGCCCACAGATTCGGCTGTACTGCCCGAGCTGCGGAACCAAGGTGCGGGCATGGGCCGAGCAAGGCGGGGAGGAGATGAACTGCCCCAAGTGCGGCGAGGAAATTCATCTGCCAAAAGTGCTCAAGGCGGAAAAGGCGAAGAAAAGCGGCGCCGAGTACAAGGAGGCCGACACCCAACCCATCGACAAGCTGATGAAGGACGAAGAGGAAGAGCAGGACGAAGAGGAAGAGGAAGAGGAAGAGGAAGACGAGGAAAAAAAGGCGGGCGAAGGGGAAGAGGATGAGGAGGAAGACGAAGAAGAGGACGAGATCGAGATCAAGCCGGACAAGGTCCTGGATCGGCATGCCGACAGCAGGCTGCCGTCCTTCCGTAAGGTGCAGGCGCGGAAGGTCCGCTTCTTCTGCCCCTCCTGCGGCAAGCGGCTGGAGCGCGACCCGGAGGAGAAGGGGAAGCGCTTCCACTGCCCCTTCTGCAAGGCGGAAGTCGCCCCGACCGCTCAAGCGGTGCGGAAGGTCGAGGAGAGGCCCGTGCGCACGGAGATGCTCGTGGTCCGGACGACCTGTGAAATCCTTGGCATCCTGCTCATCTTTATCGGGTCGGCGCTGGTCGGCAAGTCACTGGCTATGGGCGCCTGGCAGGATATCATGGGGCTGGACGCCGCCGGCGCCCGGGTTATGGGGATCGGCATGTGCGTTCTGGGGCCTGTGTTTCTGCTGATCGGCGGGTTCGCCAACTTTCGTGGATTCCTGGCGGCGTCGCTCCTCACCGGGGCCGTGCTCGCCTTGGCGTACGGCGGGTACCTTCTCAAACAGAAGGCGCCGTTGCAGGATCTGCTGCAGCCGATTGGGGCGGCGGTCCTGCTCATTGCCTTCGGCGGGCTCCTCAGCGCCCTCCGGCGCAAGAAGGCCGGCATCCGGTGCCGGGTGCTCGGCGCGGTCTTTCCCATCTTCCTCGTTTTTGTCCTCTATCCCGGTTTGACCAGCGCGCAGAATGAAAAGGCGGCCGTTGAGTGGATGCGCAAGATCGGTGAAGGACAGGACTTCTATAAGGAAAACCTCCGCACCGACCAGGACGGCGACAACATCGGGGAGTACGGTCTGCTCTGCGAGCTCACCGGTGAGGTGGTACCGCGCGGGGCGAAGAAGAACAGACCCGTCAACATGTCCCACATCGCGGGCACGCTGGAGGAAGACTTCTGGACGGGCGCGTCACAGGGCAGCGGCATCGCCGAGATGTCGGGCTACTGCTTTCGGATCTATGTGCCTGGCCCCGGGGGCTCGATGAATGACCGGTCCCAGAATGGCACCCGGACCAAGCCCCCCACGAAGCTGGACCCGAAAGAGCACGCCAATCTGATCGACCTGCAGGAGCAGTGCTACGTCCTCTACGCGTGGCCGAAGAGCGCGGGCCGGACCGGGAGGAGGGCGTATGCCATGAACCAGAGCAAGAAGATCTTCTACACGGATATGAAGGCCGAGCAGTACTCCGGCGATGGCGCACCGGAAGCACGGACGGCCTATATCAAGGACGCCGTGCCGGACTCTTTCTTCAACAACGCCTTCGCCCGGGGCGGCGAGACCTTCGGCCAGAACCTCTGGCTTCCTCTCGGTGAGAAGAAGTCCGACAAACCGGCGCCGGCCGTGGTGGCCTCGAAAACGACGGGCCTCGTGCCCGGCAAACCCATTCCCACGCCCTGTGTATTTCGGAGGATGTCCAGATCGCAGGGGGAAATCTTTGCCAGCGCCCTGATCTTCCCGGCAGACAACGTGAAGGCGACCCCCGTCGGCCGGGAGAGCCTTAAGCTGACCACCCGGGGGGACATGGGCGGGTGGCCCATCGCCAAGGAGGAGTTCTACTGGTCGCCCCCCAAGGAGGACAAAGAGGAGCCTCCGTGCACCGTCTCCTGGGTGGAGCAGAAGATGCAGATCTCGCCCCTGACCCAGGCCGACAAGGACTGGCTCAAGGCCGTGATGGAGAAGGCGGGGGCAAAGTAGGGGATTGCTGCTGCGTCACCCCTTTCTTTCTCTTTGCCTTCATCCTAATCTTGCCCCTTCCTATTCCCGATGCCTGCATTCGGACCCTGGGGGCCTACGGCTGGACGACTTCAAACAGGATGGCGGGCAATTGCCGAAGGAGACGCGGCGCTTGTGCTTCTGATATGCTGCGTCTCCTCTGCGACATTTGCCCAGCAGACCGGGGCCATCGGGTCGGAGCGGCTCTTCCCTCGATTCATTTGCGTCCACCGGGGCAATGGCCTCCTTGGTGTTCTGAAAGCTCGCCCCTGCCAGCGGCGAGGTCTGAAGGTCGGACTCCGTGCAATGGTAGCGGTCTCGGGCGATCCGCCAGGCAGATCGGCTGGCGCAACGGGAGCAGCGAAACCCCTCCGGCCAACGCAGCTTGCCTAAATACTCCCGATACGCATATTCGGTTGAAAAGTAGCTTCTTGCCCGCAAAAATCGTATAGATTCGGTCTTGATCTTCCGCCCCCGTTGTTGTATTTTCAATAAGATGGTTGTCTTTATGTTCAGTCGGTCCGGGAAAAGACTATCAACACAAGTGAAACCAACGACAAGACCCCTATGCGACTCACCGATTTCCTGATCCCACTTGCCGGACTTGGTTTCCTTGCCGCATGGGCGCCGATGGCGACGGCGGGAGAGGAACGGCCAGTAGTCATCCTTCTTGGGGATTCCATCCGGATCGGCTACCAGCGCGTCGTGATCAGTGAATTGGCGGGAAAGGCAAACGTATGGGCGCCGAAGGCGAACTGCAAGCACACCCAGTTCACCCTCGAGCATATCGAGGAGTGGGTGAAGGGGCGCAAGCCTGCGGTGGTTCATATCAACTGCGGGCTGCACGACCTTTTTCTGAGCAAGGCAACCGGCAAGCCCAGACACAGCCTGGACGTCTATGCCGATAACCTGCGGGCAATCTTTGAAAAACTCCGAAGGCTCACGGATGCCAAGATCATCTTCGCCCTCACGACGGCGGTGGATGAGGAACGGCAGGCGACCTCGAAGACATACGGACGCGTGGTTCGTCGCAACGCGCAAATTGCCGTCTACAACGCGAAGGCCAAGGAGATCGCCGGGGAGTTCAACGTCCGCGTCAATGATCTATACGCCGTCGTGCAGGAAGGCGGCGTGGACGTCATGTTGATCGATGACGGGATCCATCTCTCACCAGAGGGCGCTCAGAGGGTTGGCAAGCAGGTCGCTCAGAGCATTCTGGCTGTGCTTGGGGGGAAGGCGGACCGCTGACTCCCCCAGAAGTTGCTACTCCCGGATGGACCGGATCACAACAGGCCTTGCCCGGTCCGAGTCTTGCGAAACGGAAACCACGCATAGCCCGCGATCGCATCTTCCTCGACCTTCGGGACAAAGCGCAAGGAATAGGTCATTTCCTGCGGTCTATCCTCGCTTGAAGTTCCTCAAGAGAGAGAAGGTCTCCGGGATTCGAGGCATGGTCTTTGAGTCGCTTGTCTAACTCATCCTTGTGGCTCTGTGGTACAGGCACGCTGGCTGGCTCCGAGGCGATGCTGTCCCATAGGTCCTCGACGAGAAGGTCTTCTCCGCTGTGCTCAACCCGGCGATTTCACGAATATCGCTCGCGCACACTGTAGTTTCCCTTTTTGATGTGTCCACTCCGGCTACAGGGCTGCAGAGGAAGTATACCGTACCCGCCATTCCCTGTCAAATCGGCGCCTTCGGCCACTTCTTCAGGGCGAGTTTCCGGAGTTTTGTCGCGATGTCGGGGTGTTGGTCGATGACATTTCTTGTCTCGTCGAAATCGTTCTTCAGATCGTAGAGACGCGGCGGACGAAGCTTCTCCTGCAATGCGACGATGATGTCGGGAGCAAGCTTGGTCTCGTCGAGTTTGGGCATCTTGGACTTCGGCGGCATCTTCTCGACGGGGAAGATGTAGTTCCAGTCCAGCGTGCGGACCGAACCGTAACGGCCATAGCCGGAAACAACGTAATCGCGAATTTTCGTCTTCTCGCCCGTGGCAAGCTGGAGGAAGTCCTTGCCTTCCAGTTTCTTCTCCGGCTCCTCGCCGAGGAAGTTCATAAACGTCGGCATGAAGTCCAGCGCCGAGACGAGGCCCTTGACGCGCTGGCCGTTCAGCGTCTCCTTCGGATGGTGCACGATCATGGGCAGACGGACCACCTGGTGATGGAGCAGGTGCGGGTGCTTCTGCAAGTGGCCATGCTCGTAGAACTCCGTGCCGTGGTCGCTGGTGAAGATGACGAGGGAGTCCTCGAACAGGCCCAGCCGCTCGATGGCGTCTAACAGATGCCCGGCCCAGCGGTCGACCAGCGAGCACAGGCCGCAGTAGACGCCCTTGATGGCGGGGATGTCCTGCTTTTTCACTTTTCGGAAATCGGCGCCGTAGGCGTAGATGTAGCGCTCGACGGGATACTTGTCAAAATACATCTCCGCGTATTCCTTCGGGCAGTCGAAGGGCTCGTGCGGGTCGAAGGTATCGACCCAGAGGAAGAAGGGCTTGCGGTTCGCGTTGTGAGCCAGCCACTTGGCCGCCGTGCGGAAGGTCTGGGCGCAGAAGTAGTCCTCCTCCGAGTGGAAGTCCTGCGTGTTGATGAGATACTGCCGGACACGCTCGTCGTAGAACGTAGTCCACATATGCTTTGGAATGTGCTTCTTCGGGTCGAAGAGGTCTTTGTTTCCCGTGCGCCAGGGATCCATCTCCTGGCCGCGGATGAACTGCCAGTTGTTGAAGCCGCGATGCAGGTTCATGGCCGGCTTGAAATAGTGCCACAGGTCGGTGATGAGGCCGGTATAGTAGCCGCGCTCCTTCAGCGTCTCGGCCATAGAGACATCGGTTTCCCTCAGGGGCATCCAACCGGCAAGCGGCGGATAGACGCCCTTCGGCTGGGGGCCCTTCTCGAAGGGCATGATGCTCCGACCGGTGAACCAGACGCGCCGGGCCTGGACGGTCGGCAGCGACTCGCCGTAGCAGTTTTCATAGACGATGGATCGCTCGGCAAAGCGATCGAGATACGGCGTCTTCATCCACGTATTGCCATAGCAGCCGAGGTAGTCGGCGCGGAGCGTGTCAGTGCAGATAACGATGACGTTCACGGGCAACTCCTTCCTGTCGTTTTGGATCACCGATGAAACATATCGCTTGCCGGCGTTTTCTTTTTGTTGAATTCCTTCTTCTGTTTCTCAAAGTCCATCGCTTGCTCCGCGAATGCCCCGCCTTTTCGGTTTGATGTCCCGCACCCCGCGGCAGACAGGGCCACAGCCAAACCGAGGATTGAGCACACAAGGACGCGGGCAGGTCGTCTCGGTGCGCGGCTTTCACCTGCCGTGTCAGCTTTATGTGGCAAGAACATATACCGTTCCCTTTCAGGTAGAATTCAGCCAAGGCCCTGCTTGCGGATCGATGGACACAAGACGGGGACCGGGTTCCCTGGTCCTTCACAGACGGACCTTATTCAACCGCACCTCGTGCGAGCCGTCCTTGCGAGCATATTCGTAATAGTAATAGATCGTGTCCTTGAGCGGAAGCGCGTCGATGTAGCGCAGCGCGCCGGAGGCATAGGGCGACGTGAGGATCGGGCCGTCGGTTGTCAGCCGGACGAAATCGGTCAGGTCGGTGCTCACGGCGATGCCGGTCTTCTCTTCGTAGTTCTCCCTCTCCGACGGGATGCCGTCGTAGAAAGCCGTATAGAGTGGGGGCAGGTAGAGGACCGAGTTGATCCGCGAGCAGTACCTGTCCCAACCGTCGTCGCTCGGCGAAAACACCTCGCCGAGGTATTCGAAGTCCACGCCGTCGATGCTCATGGCCACACCCGTAGCCGAGAGCGTGATGCCGGTGGTATGGACATCGGCCGTGGAGTGCATCTTCTTCTTCTGCGCTTTGGTCAGCTTCTTCGGGAGGACGGCGATGCTGAAGATCATGGTATAGATACCACCGATGAGATAAACCGCCGGGTCCTTCACCGCCTCGACGCCGATGTCGGCGGCGGTCATGATTTTGACACGCTTCTTCGGATCGAACTCGCGAGGGCTGTCGGCCTCCATCATGTCGATCCGCCAACGGGCGTCCTTGCCGTCCACGTAGCTAATGTAGAGGCGATACCGACCGTCGGGCAGTTTCACAATGGCGGAACGTTCGATGGACGGGGACTTGAGCTGGTCGCGGGTGCACTGCCAAATTTTCTTGAACTTGAGCCCGTCGCGGCTCTCGGCGATCTCGACAATTCCGCCGCGGATGGGATGAGGCCTGCGAAGGCGGTAGTAGAGGTAGAACGCCTTTTTCTCGTCGTCGTAAATGACGCTCGGCGCGCCGGCCCAATAGCCCTTTCCCTTGCCGAGGGGCTTGATGATGGTCTTGCCTTTTCGCGGATCAAAAAGAGGCGCAACGCCCAACCATTTCCTGGCCTCCGCATGTGCCATATCTCTTCCTCCTGACTTGCTGATGGTCGCACAATCCCGCGGGAAATCGGACACGATATAATACAGAAGGCAACCCCATGTGTAAATCCTTTTCTGGAATACCACCTCTTGAGGAAGCACGGGGCGCAATAGAAGCGACCGATCCCGGTTGTGCATGCACAGGACCTTTCTCCCTCCCCCGCAACCGGCCCTATC
>JAADGH010000045.1 GCA_013152475.1 Planctomycetota bacterium | reverse complement strand
CCTTTTCGTTTGTCAAGCTGTTTTCCGACAGGAGTTTCCCCAGAATCGGAGCGCGATCTGTCCCAACCCAGGTCACGGATTGTGGTTGCTCTGTTTGGTTCGCGGAACCCCAGCATTGTCCTTGCGAGGAGTCACACGCTTCGCGGAACGACGAAGCAATCTCCTGTGGCGATTGGCAGACGAAAGCCGAGATTGCCTCGTTGGCCCGGCCGGAGAAATGGCGCACTTGTGCATATTCAGTGCGTGCGCACCATAGGCGGCGATACGCCCTGGTAGTGGGGCTCGGTGTGGCGAAGCTTCATGATCTCTTTCCGTTTTTCACGGGCGGGATAGCTGTGGTTTTTTTGCTGTTCTGTCAGGTATTTTTGCAGCATTTCTTCGTTCTGATAGCCAGGGCACTTCCCATTTCGCCACATGTCATGCGGGCACGCGTATACGCCGCAGCGATTGCCAAGATTCAACCCACACGCACGACATTTTCGGACAGGTTTGGGCGTCCTTTTCATGGGTATCTCCTCTCTGGACATGGCCTCCGAATCTGAACGAAGCCCGGCAGAATCAGTACATACTATCTCCTTGGAAAGAATCTATGGTTTTCAGACACTGAGGGGGTGCTTATGCTCATGTCACACCCCTTAGTATACACCACGACACGAGATTTGTCAAATTCAACTGCCGGCGAATTGCATGTCGTAGAGGTGACGGTATACCCCATCCTGGGCCATCAGTTCCTTGTGGCTGCCCACTTGCACAATCTCGCCCCGGCGCAGGACCACAATCCGGTCGGCATGTTGTACGGTGGAGAGGCGGTGGGCGATCACGAAGGTCGTCCGCCTCTGCATCAGGTTCTTCAGGGCCTCTTGGACCAGATGCTCCGACTCCGAATCCAACGAAGATGTGGCCTCGTCGAGGATCAGGATGTCGGCGTTCTTCAGGATCGCACGCGCGATGGCGATGCGCTGCCGCTGGCCTCCGGAGAGTTTGCCCCCCATCTCCCCCACCACGGTATCGTACCCCTCGGGTTGACTCTCGATGAACTCCCGGATATTCGCCGCCTCGGCGGCCCGGCGCACCTCTTCGTTCGTGGCGTCGCGCCGGCCGTAGCGGATGTTGTCCTTGATCGACCGGTTGAAGAGGAACGTCTCCTGAGCGACCATGGCGATGTGATCGAGCAGGGAGTCCCGCTTGATCCGCCGCAGGTCCACACCGTCGATTTCGATGGTCCCCTGCTGGGGTTCGTAGAACCGGGCGACCAGGTCGCAGAGGGTGGATTTACCTGCACCGCTGTGGCCGACGATGGCGACGACTTCGCCCTTTTTCACCGTAAGACGGATGTTTTTCAGGACAGGCTCGGTGCCATAGGCGAAGGTTACGTTGTTGAAGCGGATTTCATTCTTGAACTCCGGCATATCCACGGCGTCGGCTTGGTCCTGGATGCTCGGCACCTCGTCGATCAGGGCGACGATGCGTTCCACAGCCGGAAGGGCCTCTTGGAGGTTGTTGTAGCTTTTGCTAAGGCGTTTGATGGGGCGATAGAGGCTGGCGAGCGCCCCAAGAAACACGGTCAGGCTCCCCGCATCCGCCCACCCCCGCAGGAGGATGACGCCGGCCGTCACCAGGGCCACCGCCATACCGATGTTGCAGATGAATTCGATGGAGCTCTCGACCAGCGACTTCGCCCGGGCGAGGCGCACGGCGCGGTTCAGATAGCGGGCATTGATGGTCCGAAACTCCGCCTCCTCCGCGTCCTCCATCTTAAACGCCTTGACGATCCGGATGCCGCTGAACATCTGCTGCATCGCGTCGGTCAGGTCCGCCAGGCGCTCCAGGCTCTTGCGCGAGTAGCGCCGGATCTTCCTCCCAAAAAAGGCCAACGGCACGCCGAGCAGCGGGATGATGAGGAGGAAGAGACAGGACAGCCACCAGCAGGAGTACACCGCCAAGGTGACAAGGGCAATGATCTTTATCGGCTCGCGAATGATATCACCAATAATGAAAACGAGCAGGCGCTGCGTCAGGCCCACGTCGTTGGTCAAGCGCGACATCAAGTCTCCGCTGCGGCGATCCTCGAAGAAGCTGATGGACTGAGGGAGCAGGGCCTGGCAGATCCGGTCACGGATGCTGACGATCACCGACGCCAGCAGCCGGCGGGAGCAATACATCTCGAAGAAGCCCGACACGGCGATCGTCGGCGCAATGATGGCGATAAACTTCCCAATCCACCAGAGTGCGTCCTCGCTGCCCTTCTGCATGGTCTCGTCGATGAGGGGCTTCAGGACATACAGCTTCGCCGCGTTCGCCCCGCCACAGACCACCGCGGCGATGACGAAACCCACCATCAACGGCCAATACGGCCCCACGAAGCCGTAGAACCGCGCAAGCGTGCGGATCGTGGATGTCTTCCTGTTCCGTGTCATTAACCTTCCTTTGCCTTCGCGTCCGGCAACGGCAGCTTGTCGAAGCGGTAGATCAGGAGTTGCCCCTTGCCGTACTCACTTTCGTATTCCAGCTCCAGATCGGGCTTCACCTTTCGGCGCTCTAAGGCCTCGTGAATCTCAATATCCCGGGGATTGGGCTTGTCCCCCAGGTAGAGCAGCAACAGGTCCGGCCCGTCCGCCGGGGCGCGCCGCATGAAGCTCTCGTAGGCATTCTCCGACCCATGGATCAGACGATGGATATACCGGTCCGCCCGCAACTGCAGGCCCCCGGCGTAGAACGCCAGCCGCGGCAGGCCGAACGATGCGATCCGCATGGCCCGATCCTCCGGCGGCGGAAACTGCGCCCGGATCTCCGCCCCCAGATTGGGAATATTCGCCCGCTCCGGACGCATCTGCTGAAGCGTCTTCAGCGACATCGTGCCCAGCGTCAGGAGCATGAGCAGCGCCACGGTGATCCGCGCCGGGGCGCGCTCCAGCTTGTCACATCGCGCCAGCAGCCGGGCGATCAATTGGCTCGTCGCCCAGAACCCCGCCCCCGCCCACATCAAAGCAACTACCGCGCTGGAGATCAAGTGCCTTTCCGTCAGGTAGTGATGGACCCACCGAAACTGCAGCACGGCCACCGGATAGGCGATCGCCACCGACGCGAGGATGAGCTCGCCCAGCGTATCCCGCGGCTGCGAACGCCGACAGACGACCCCCAGCAAATAGAACAGCGGGAGCGTCGAGAGCAGATGATACGCCCAGAGCGACTCGTCCGCAAGCTCGTTCAGACATTTCAGGGCGTACTGCACCCGCCCCTGGGGGGTTGCCGTCTCCGAGGGCGCCTTCCTCGACGGGGAATAGACCGGCTCGCCCTTCATGATCTCGCCCACACTGTGCTTCCGGGTCAGGCACCACTTTCCCCCCAGCAGGCGGGCCTCCAGGAAATGAGGAAAGGTGGTGATGCACGCGACCGCGACCATGAGCACAAACCCGGTTAGGAGCCGCCCGCCCGGGGGATCATATTCCCGCCTCAAGATTAAATGTCCCATCATCTTGAGAAAGCCGATCAGCGCCACCCAGCCCCCGAGAAGGACCCACAGCCCAAGCCCCTCCGGACGCGTCATGAACGTCAATCCAAGCAGAAAACCCGTGATGGCGAAGAGGAACGGCCTCCCCGTGTCGATGGCGCACTTGCCGACATACAATGCAAAGAGGAACGTGAGCAGGTACAGCGGCTCCGTGCCGACCGTTGCCGACGTCCGCGCAATAACCACATGGAACGCAAAGAAAAGAGATGCCGCCGCTGCAGCCTTGACCCCAAACACATCCCGCGCCAGCAGGTAGAACGGCACGACCGCCAGGGACCCAAGGGCGATATCGAACGCATCCGCCGCCAGAAGGCTTGTCCCGATGACCTCCTGCGCCCCGAACAGCAGGACCGGATAGAGGTGATGCTGAACGTTTGCGAAGAACCACCGGAAGTCCCCCTCCCGCAGGTATTGGGCCAGGGTGAGGTACCCGACGGTGTCGTTCGAGATGCAGTACGTCACGGAGACGATATACGCCCGCACCGCCGCCGCCACCAGCACCAGGAACACCACAAGGAGGACCTCCTTGCCAAGACCGATCTCTCTCGGTTGGGAATCGGCCGCTTGTTCTGGGGGAAGTTCAGTCATGGCCCTTCTCCGGCAGCACCTCAAGCACGATAATTCTCCCCTTGCCCGCCCCCTTCCCCTCGGGGCAGCGGAATCGCTCGCGGAGCCGCTTGTGCCTCAGAATCTTGTCAAGATCATAGTTCGGTGTCACTCTCTGCACGTCGTCTGTGTTGATCACCACAACCCCCGCGCCCGCCTCGCGCGCGAGGTCCACGACGTCATACAAGGGATACTTGTTGGCCAGCTCTGTATATTCCGTGTGCGCGTAGGTGGCCACGCGCGGGACCAGCGTCCCGCAGATCGTCCGATCCGGCAAATGCCGTGCAATCCACAGCCCCGCCGTGCGAATGCCCTGGCGGTCCCGGCGACGGGGCGTAAAGTCCTCGGTGACTACAAGCACCGCCAAGGCGATGAGAGCCACCCCCCCCAGCGCCGCCACCACCCGGCGCAGCCGCCCCTTGCTCGACAGACTCGCGAGTATCTCCTCCACGCCGATGGCCATCCAGGGCATCAGCAGCACCGCCCCTGTCATAAGATGCCGGTCGCTCAGATAGCCGAAGACGATGATAACCGCATAGCAAAGAAAGAAATTGAACCCCGCCGCCGACAGCAGGAACAGCTCCCCCAACCCGCCCCACTTCACTGTCCGCCTCAGCAGCACCGCGAAGGGAATCATCATCAGCCACACGTGTCCCGTCTTCAGGAACACGTGCCCCCACTCCCTCATCCGCCGCAGATGGTACCGAACCCTCTCCTCCGGCGGCTTCTCCGGGATCAGTTCGTGGGGGTAGCGGGCCGGGTTCTCCTCAAACTTCACCAGCTCCTCCACTTTCTTCTTCGGTGTCAAGCGCCAGTCGTTGATCCCCATAAACGGCAGGACAAATATCGCCGCACCCGCCGCCAGGGCCGCCCCACCGGGAATGAGCTTCAACCCACCCCGCCTGATCCGGACGAGCGCCAGCAGCCCCACCCAGCCCCCCACGATTATTGCCGCCCCCAACCCCTCCGGCCGGGTCAGGTAGGCCAGCCCCGACGCGAGGCCCGAGGCAAAAAAGCGCCCCCCCGACTCCTTCCGGATCGCCCGCAGGCCGAAGGCGAGCGATGTGACGTAGAAGAGCATATACGCCGGCTCCGTCGCGACGTCCACCGCGTTGCAGACCACCACCCCGTGAACGGCAAAAATGACGCACGTCAGGCGCGCCACCGTCTTCCCGAACACGTCCCGCGTCAGGAAGTAGAGCGGTACGACCGTCAGCGCGCTCAGGAACGAGCAGAACAACTGGGCCTGAAAGACCATCCGCCCGAAGAGGGTCTGAAACCCCGCCATGAGCAGGGGGAAGAGCGGGTGCTGGACCGTCTCGACCGCCGAAGCCAGGCCCCTGTCCTGAATGTGACGGGCGGTGGTCAGGAACGTCGCCGCGTCCTTCGTCACACAGACCGTGAGGATCGACGTCAGCACCCGAACGAGAAACGCAAATGCGAGGAGCAACAAGATCCCCCTCGCCTCCGTCGCTCCCGCAATCTGCAGGGACTTTCCGCGAAGGGCGTCCACACAGCGCCTGGCCTTGTAGGGGTTCCCCTTGATCGTGGCATACACCATTGCACCCACCAACTCGGCCGGAATCTCGATCAGGAGGCGCAGGAACATAAGCGGATAGAAGACCGCCTTGAACAGGGCCGTCCTCCCCGCCCCCTCGTGCTTCGTGAAGTACGTCATCATGCTCTGCAGCTTTACCGGCGAGAGCCGGGCCCGATCCTGCCGGGCGCTGCGGCCGCCGTAGTGCATGACCACGGCGTCGGGGACGTAGTAAATCTTATGGCCGGCGTCGATCAGCCGGCGGCAGATGTCCACCTCCTCGTAATACATGAAGTAGTCGGCATCCAGGAAGCCGAGGGCCTCCAGGACCTCTCGGCGGAAGAGGATCGCCGCACCCATGGGCGACTCGACCTCCTGCTCCTTGTCGAAGTCGAACCCCTTGTTGCGATAGCCCCTGTAGGCCCGCTTGCCCACGCGGAGGAAACGTAGGGCGGTGAACTGGTAGAAGGCCGCGGCAAAGGAGGGGAAGCCCCGGACGCTGTGCTGGTTCGTACCGTCTGGGTTCACCAGGCGGCACCCCGCCGCCCCGGCCTCCGCGTGCTCGTCCATGAACTCAACCATCCTCTTCAGCGCACCGGGACGGACGACCGTGTCCGAGTTGAGCATGAGGACGTACTTCCCTGTCGCGCGCCCGAAGGCCTGGTTGTTCGCCGCTGCGAAGCCCTTGTTCTCATCGTTCTCGATCAGGATTGCATCCGGGTGCTTCTCCCGGACCCTCTCCGGGCTGCCGTCGGAGGAGGCGTTGTCCACGACGATGGTCTCCACATCGAGGCCCGATGCATCGGCCTTGATGGACGCAAGGCACTCGTCTAAGAGGTCCTTCGTGTTCCAGTTGACAATCAAGATCGAGAGGTCCATCACGCCTTCCTCGCCCACACCACAATCACGTCGCACTGTCGCTGGATGGCGATGAGCATGTTCGCCAGCCGCATCAGCCGCTTGAACTTCGCCAGCTTGGGCAGCAGGCCGCCGCGCTCCTTGCCCAGGTAGCGCAGGCTCTGCCGGAGGGTGCAGGCGTTCCAATCCTGTGTGATCCGCTCCACCCGGAGCCCCGCCTTCTCCAACAGCCTCGTCACCGTCTCGCGCGAGAAGGAGTAGAGATGCCGGGGCGCATCGAGGGCGAACCAGCAGCCGCCGAAGCGGCGCGCCAGCGCGCTGCCGACATTCGGGATCATGACGACCAGCAGCCCGTCGTCCTCCAGTATCTCGCGGATTCGCCGCAGCTCCGGCATCGGGTCGGGCAGGTGCTCCAGCACGTGCGACATGCGGATCACGTCGAATGACTTCGGCTCGTACGCCTGGTCCATCAGGTCGCCCGTGCGGATGTCGATGCCGAGCTCCGAGCGGGCGTACTCCGCCGCCGCCTCATCCAGCTCCACCCCATGCACGTCCCAACCGAACCCCTTTGCAAAGTGCAGGAACTTCCCGCTCCCGCAGCCGATGTCCAGGACGCGGCCCTCCCCGTGAAAAGGGATCACCACCGAGTTCTTCGGACTCAGGCAGAACAGCCCGTAGAGCGGCAGCAGGGCCATCCTCTTCCACAAAGGGGCCGGCCGGCCGTTCGTCCCGTAGCCGTAGTAACTGCGCAGGATCACGTCGGCGATCCGGTCGCCGAGCTTGTTCTTCCGCGGCTTCACCTTCTTGAAGGCTCGGTAGTCGGAGGGGTAGTACTTCCCCAGCGCCTCCGGTCGAGGGCGCGGGTTCAGGTAGACCAGCCCGCACTGCCGGCACCGGACCACCGGGAA
Source organism: Planctomycetota bacterium (assembly GCA_013152475.1). Lineage (GTDB taxonomy): Bacteria > Planctomycetota > Brocadiia > JAADGH01 > JAADGH01 > JAADGH01. Next base: position 7,234 of record JAADGH010000045.1, on the reverse strand, counting down.
CTCGCCGGGCAGGCCGTGCAGCCGGTCCCGCGCCGTGAGGACGGTATCGCACTCGTCCACGTCGCAGATCACGCAGGGGACCCGCTCCAGGTCAGGATTGTCTTCTATGCTCTGCGGCATCCTTGATCGCTTTCACAAGACTCGGCAGAACGGCGTCCACCGAGTAGGTCTTCTCCACTACCTTTCGCCCTGCCGCGCCTAACGTACGCCGAAGCTTTGGATCCTCCATCAACCGGCCGATCTGATTGATCCACTCCGCCGGGCTCCGCGCCCACAGCCCGGTCTCGCCGTCGGTAACCATCTCCCGCGCCACGCCCACGGGCGTACAGACCACCGCCCGGCCGGCGGCGAGATATTGTATGATTTTCAGGCCACATTTTCCACGGGACCATGGGTCGTCAATCGCCGGCGCGAGGCCGATGTCGATGCCGAACAGGTCCGCTACCTCCGTCTCCTCGCTCCACTCCGCCTTGACCACGGGCAGGTTGTCCAGATCGAAAAACCGGTCGCAGATCAGTTTCAGTTGCACCTTGTCGTATCGCTTGCCGATCTCCTCCAGGGCCGGGGCGAGCACTTCCAGATACGGAAGCGTCGAGGTCGAGCCGATCCATCCGATGGTTATTGACTCGCTCCCCTCGGCATCCGTCTCCGGTGGGTTGTACCGAGTCAGCTCCACCGCCGTCGGCAGGACGCGCACATCCTTTGCGTAGAGCCGGGCCTGGAGGGCCAGGTAGCCGTTCCCCGCCAGGACGATGTCCGCCGCCCCGGCCGCCGCCGCGAAGCGCCGCTCCCGCCGTCGCGAACGGACCTTGCCCTTGAAGGAGTCGTTGAACATCACGGCGTCGTCCAGGTCGTAGATGAGGGCATGGACATTTCGCCGTATCGCCCGGAGGGTCCACGGACGAAACATCCTCTTCTGGAGGAACACGACGGCGAAGTCCCCCAGCCGATCAAAAAGCCTCCGGCGGGCCAGCATCCCCCTCGGGATGGGGACCACCTCGCCGCGGATGCCCTGCTCCTCCAGCCCGGGGAGGAACTGTATCACGCGGTACCGGCTGCTCGGCAGCTCCAGGTCCTGGATGAGGAACAATACGTTGATCATCCTGCTTTTGCTTTCTTCCGCGCCATCACAGAGTCGTACAGACGCGAGACCGCCTCCGCCTGGGCCTCGAGGGTGAACTCCCGCTCGGCGGTCTTTCGGGCCATTGCGCCGAGGGTCCGCCGCAGGGCGGGATGGCCGGCCAGCCGGAGGATCCACTCGGCGATCTCGTGCGGGTCGTCCTCCACCAGGATCCCCGTCCGCCCGTGCTCGATGATCTCCGGCAGGATACCCCGCTTCGCGGCAATCACCGGCCTGGCCATGGCCATGGCCTCCAGCACCGCACGGCACGAGCCGTCCGACCCGGGAACCAGAAAGACCTTCATGTCGAACGCGGCCAGCGTCGCCTCGTAGTCCTCGCCGACATAGCCGGGAAAGACGATGGTCTCGCCCAGCCCCATCCTGCGAGCGGCGTCAATGCCCACGCGCTTCATGTGGGTCCCGCGTCCGAGCACCAGGCCGCGAATACCGGGTGCGCTTTCCGACGCGATCTTTATGGCCTTGAGATAGAGGTCGAACTTCCGATGTCTCTGCAGCCGGGCGACGATGCCCACGACCACATCATCGGGGCGGAGGCCGAAGCGGGCGCGGACGTCCTGGAACTCCCGAGTCGGATCGAATCGCTCCATATCCACCGCACCGTGGATGTGGCCCACGACGTCGCGGGGCAGCTCGGAAGCCGCCAGGTCCGCCTGCACCGCCTTCACCGATATATCGAGGAGACCGTCGGTGTGCCGCCGGAGCAGCAACCGGGGGCGCCAGTCAGCGGACAAGGGATCGGCGGAGTAGTTCGTCCGGACGATCCGGACGGCGCTGCGGGTATGGCGTGCGGCCAGGCCGGCGATCAGATGGTCCCGCCCCTGATGGACGTGGACGATCTCGATGTTGTAGGTGCGCATGTACCCCATCACCCTCCGTATTGCCGACGTCACATTCGACAGGGACAGCGCCGGGTTGAGGTGGAGGTCGGTGACGGGCTTCAGCCCCCGCGCCCGAGCCTTCGACTCCAGCATGTCGGGCCGGCCGCCCGGCGCGGGGCAGCAGGCGAAGTGAACATGACGGCCCATCTCCTTCAGCTTGACGCAGAGGTTCACCGCCGGCTCTGCGGGGCCGGTCCATTTGTGGTCGCCATAGAGATGAAGCACTCTCATGTGTCGTCCGCCTCCTCCGGAGGGGGCCGATTCCAGACGCAGTCGCGCTTGACGGTCCTTTTCAGGACGAGCCGGGCAATGCCCTGGGAGAACTCATCGCGCCCGTGTCCCTGGCGAAGCAGATCCAGTCCACCGTAGAGGTAGTGCAGGAAGAAACGCATTCGGTCGGCGTTCGTCACGGTCATCCGCAGGGCCGCGTTGAGCTGGGCGAGACCCTTGACCTGATACCGGAACGCCCGGATCCCCTGGGGCCTGCGCAGGAACCGAATGTTGTCCAGGTCCACTAAAAAGAAGGCCCACCCGTCCTCTTTCTCCCGCACGAGGACGTTCGATGCCTTCAGGTCGGCGTGATAGATGCCCGCCTCCTCGAGCTCGGTGAAGAAGGCCGCCGTGGCGCGGGTGAAGGCGTGTCGCCGTTTCGGTGGGAAATCGACGGCATCCTCATAGGCATAGCGGTCGATGGCCTTCATGTCCTCGAGAAACTCCATGACGACAAAGCTGCGCCGGACCATGCCGAGTGTCCGTTCCTCGACCAAGCCGAACATCTCGCACGTGCCGAACCCCCGGATGGCCAGGCCGTTGCCGCCGACCCAGGCACGCCGCCCGCGCGGCATGCGGAAGAGACCCTTCACCATGTCGAGGGGGCCGTGCCGGTTCTCTTTTACGCACGCGCGAATCGCCCTGCCCCCATGCCTGATCTCCGTATGCGACACGACCGATGTCCTGCTCTCCTTGATCCGCTCGGCCTTGCCCTGCTGGTGGGTCTCGACGGTCCCCATCAGGGCTTCGTCGGAAACGTCGCGTTTGCGAAAGATCCGCCGCCCGCCCCGGTCCTCGACGATGAAGCCGCTGCTGTTCACGAGACAGCGCTTCGTGCGGCTGCGGAAACGCACCCGGCGCATTCGGGCGATACGGTTCGTGATCTGCACGATCCACTCGCCGCGCTCGCGGTCCTCGTCGAGGGGGGGGAGTCCGTCCAGGTCGGCATACCGTCCAAAGAAGAACTGCCATTGCTCCTGCTCCGGCACGCGGCCGTACATGGACGCAAGCGCCATGGCCAGGTTGTCGATCTTGTCCCGCGGGGACAGCGCCCCCTTGAACCGCACGCGGTGCAGGTCGAGGAGAAACAGTTTCGCCTCGCCGGCCGGGCCGGTGGCGAGGATGTTGCCCACGTGCAGGTCGCCGTGAAGGCAGCCCTTCTCATGCAGGAGGTGCACGAGCTCCGCAAGCTTCATCAGGAGGTCCTCCCTTGCCCTCCCTCCCCTTTTCAGAAGCAGATCGGAGAGCGGCGCCGCATCGGGGATGGCCTGGCTGAGGAGGACGCTTTCCTGCAGCAGCCCGACGCCCGACCGCCGCTCCGCCATGGCCAGCGGACGGGCCACGGAAAAGGCAAGATCGTGCAGGCGGTTCGCCGCCTGCCATTCCGCCGCTGCTTTGGACGGCACGACGACGTGCTTCAGCCGTTCCCTCAGACCCCTACACCTGAACCGCTTCAGGTAGCCCCGTTTCTCCCCCGAGTCGAAGAGGGGGAGGGTGTAGATCGCCCGGGCGTTGTTCTCTTTCACCAACTCCCACTGCTCGGGCTGTTCGTCGGCGACGAGGCCGTCGGCCACGTGGTCGAGGACCCACCGAGCGCACTCCTCCCGCAGCGTCCACTTCATTCCGTTTCGGTTCTCTGTGAGAAATTCGGACACAGGCTATTCCTCGGCCCTTTTTTCTGCCAGCACGTCCTCGTAAACCCGCATCACGTCCTCGACGTTGCGTTCGATGGAGTGTTGCTCGGCAAGGGCGCGCGCGGCGCGTCCGGCCTCGCGGCGGAACTCCTCGTTGCCGAATCGACGGATGCGGTCGGCCATGGCCTCAACGTCCTTCGGCGTGTCGATGACGAATCCCTCCTTGCCTTCGGTGATGATCTCGCCGCTGCCGTTCAGGCGCGTGGTAATCGTCGGCACGCCGCTCGCCAGGGCCTCCAGGCAGACGTTCGCGCAGGGGTCGTAGAACGTCGGGTGGACGCAGATGTCCGTCGCGGCGTAGAACTTCTCCACATCCGACGCGCCGCCGGCAAAAATGACGTGATCCTCACACCCGAGCTGTCGGGCAAGGGAGACGTACGGTCCCTGCTTGTCGCGCCCGACGATCAGGGCCACGAACTTGCGGTCCCCGTCAAGCATGGCCAGGGATTTGATGAGTGGGCGGACTCCCTTCAGCTTGAAGTTATTCGCCACGCACAGAACCACGATCTCGTCCTTGATCCCGAAGCGGCTGCGCACCTCCTCGTTGAACTTCTCCCGGTTCGAGGGATGGAACCGTTCCAGATCGACGCCGTTGTGGATGACGACGATCTTCCGCTCTGGCACGTCGTAGCACTCCAGGAAGTGCCGCTTCACCATCTCCGACACGGCGATGATCCGCCGGAGCCGGGGGCTGTGGACCTGGCGCTTTTCGAGGCCGAACTTGATCGCCTGCCGAAGGCTCAGACTGCGCATGGCCCTCTTCGCGGCCCGCCTGATCTCCCCGCTCACGGCATCGAGATCCATGCGGAACCACTTCCGGTGCACGCCGCCGCCGGCGCGGTAGACGTCCATGCAAAGCGAGAGGCCGAAGGCCTGGATGATGTCGAACTCCTGCTCCTGCAGGGCCAGCGTGCTCGCCTTGACGAAGCTCCAGTCGCGCAGTGCCCGCAGCCCACGGAGGGCGCGGAGGCGATGGAAGGTGATCTCCGGCCCGATGTCCTCCGCCTCGCACGCGAAGACATGCACCTCGTGCCCCTTCGCCACGAGCGCCCTGGCGAAGTTGGCCGCGTAGGTTTGTCCTCCGCCCTTGGAGGGGCAGAAGTATTCGATGTTGAGCGCGACTTTCATTCCGGCCTGACCTCGTTGGGGGAGTGCATCAGCGCCCAGAGCTTCGCGTACTTGAGGAACGCATGGAACGACGACATCACCGCCGCGATGAACCCCTGCCTACCGTCGAGGACGCCCCTCTGCAGCATGTAGACCTTGATGAAATTCGCTATCGGGCTGATGAGCATGCGCAGGACAACGAACCGTACGCCCTGGCGGAACATGAGGCGCGCCCGCTCCTCGCTGTAGCGGTTCGTCCGCTCGATCTGGTCCTCGAAGCTCTCGAAGGAGTAGTGGAGCAGGTCGGCTCGCAGGTTCTTCGTCGGGCCATCGAGGATGACCAGGTCGTGCGGGTCCTTGCCGCCGAAGCGTCCTCTGTCCCGCCGAAAAAACCGGAGACGGTAGTTCGGGTACCACCCCCCGTGCTTCATCCATCGACCGAAGTAGTAGTTCAGCCGGGGGATCATATAGCCGCAGCAGCGCCGGCCGTCTGCCTTGAGAGCCCGTTCGATCTCATCGCGCAGAGCGGAGGTCACGCGCTCGTCGGCATCGATGCAGAGCACCCAGTCGCGGGTGCACTTCTCGAGGGCGAAGTTGCGCTGGTCGTTGATGCCGGTCCACTTCCGCTGGAAGACCTTGTCGGTATAGCCCTTCGCGATATCGAGGGTGCGGTCGTCGCTGAGGGAGTCCACGACCACGATCTCGCCCGCCCACGTGACGCTATCGAGGCAGTCGCGGATGTTCCGCTCCTCGTTGTATGTGATGACACTGACAGATACGTCGCTGAGTCCTGCCATGTGGGGTTACTCGATGCCCATCAGTTTCCAGAAGAAACGATGCAGAGGATAGCTCCTCTCCGTCCTGAACATCTCGCGGCACGCCGACCGAAGCCCCTCGTCACCGCCCGCATAGGCCGTCAGAAACCGAAGGCGGTCGGCGGTCGTAACCATCCCACGCGACGCCCGCCACTTCCGAATCGACCGGTCGAGGCGCAGCAGGTTATCCTTTCGCCTGCTGACACTCACCGGGCGGTGGATCGTGGCCTTGTCGAGGTCGATGATATACGCCCGGCCTTTCTTGTCGATCAATATGTTTTTCAGGTGCAAGTCCGCGTGAGTGATGCCCGCATCGTGCATGCGTCGCACGGCCTGCGCAATGGCCGGAATCAAGACGCCCTTGCCCGGATAGGCGGCCCGTTCCTGCTCCGATTCACAGTATGATATCAAGTCACAACTATCTGAAATTTCTCGGGTTATAACCTTCACCCGAACCATCGGTCCGAGGACCCGTTCGCACGTCGCGCCCAGGAGCAGCGCCGTCGGCATGCCCTTCTCCCTCCCATGTTCGGAAGCGACAATCTCGCGGACGACCCGGCGGCATCCCAGGAACAGATCGCTCACGAACCGGCCCAGGAAGCCCCCGCGCCGGCACGTCCGGACGAGCATCCGGCCACCATCGACCATCGGATAGGCCCGAACCGCTCCCCGGCCGCTGGCGCACTCCTCGGCATCGGCCGCATCGCGCTCGCGCAGGACCTCTTCCTGATACTCGGTCCGAGCGAAGACCGTGCTCCGCCCTCTACGGATGACCTTGAAGGTCGAAGGCAGCATGGAGAAATCCCCGGTCGGTGGCGCGGTCTGGCTCATCTGGTTCATAGAATGGTGTATTTTACCAAGATTGCGGACACAAATCAAAAGCTAATTGGACGATCCGTGACCAAGACAGGTAGATCGTTCCCACCCTGGGACCGCGTAAGCGGTCCCAGGGGAATCGTCTCGATACGGAGGAGGGGAAAAGTGAGTGCGCGCTCGGCTCGGCCGGCCCTACCCACTTACCCAAATGCCAGATTAAGTGCGAGCTATCTCCACTTTGCTTCCCACCTCCGCCAAGATCGTAGCAGGAGTCTTGCCGCCTTTCCACAAGGTCTTCCGAATGCGATTGAAATACGCCTGATACGTCCGCGCTTTGCCCAACAACAGCGGCTCGGTTGAAGGGATCAACAACAAATCAAATTCAAAAATCAGGTATTTGTAACTATCAATATAACCGGATGTTAGAATATTGAATTTGACTTTCAGTAGTTTGTGTGGTATAGTTGCGAGGGGTCATCAGGTAGTGTCCATATGGTATAGGACCAGAGGAGG
>JAADGH010000229.1 GCA_013152475.1 Planctomycetota bacterium | reverse complement strand
GACCCTCGACGCCTACGCCAACCGCATCTCCGGCTACCTCGACGGCGACCCCCGCAGCCTCATCCTCCAATCCCTCCCCCACGAGAAGGGCCTGGACGCAGACGAGGCGCTGGCGAAGTGGCGCGGGGCGTGGAACGGGAACGGTTAGTCTCAGGACAGACCGCCGCCCCACCATTCTCTGCAACAGTGGCATGGCCGCAACGTGTGTTCTCAGAACGAGCGGTGTTCTCGCGGCCAGCTCTCGTGCCACTCGATTTCAGGATCTTTCGTTACGAGCGTTACGTTTTCCCAAGATCCCGTCTTGTCTTCCTGTGTGCTACGACGCGTGTGGGATTGCAGAACCCATTCGCCGTCTTGATAGGCAAGCACATATTTGTCCTCTCGCACCTCCGTGCCGCCGAATTCCTTCTTCCACAAGATCGTGGTGCGAGTACTAATCGTGCCAACATAGGGCGAGATTATCGAGGATGACTTCTGAATATCATAGGTCACCTCCTGCGGCTTCACATCGCAGATGCCGACTTTGCTGTTCTTGGCAGCCCGCACAATGATCTCGAATTTGGACTTCAGGGCATGCTCGTTGCTCGGCTTTGGCCGCTTGCTACAGCCTGACCAAGTGAGCAACGCCAGAACGATACACGGCCATAGACCTTTCACAGTTGCGTCTCGGCTCACGTCTCACCTCCTTGCTCATCAACACCCCGTGAACCCCGTATCGAGCAAGCCACCTCCTGGCTCTCACAGAGGGGGCTGCTATTGGTCGTTGGGTGCTTGCTCCAGATCAGTGAAGTATTGGCAACCCATCTCTCGATGGACACGAATCCGTTCCTCTGGATACTCCAGCGGTCGCCACCGTTGTCTGCACCACTCAAAGTACAGCTCCAGCTCGGAAGCCAGCTGTTGTGCAAGCGCACGTGAAGCGGGAAGAAACCACTTCCACCACACATGTCGGAAGGGCGATTCCTCCTCAGGTGAAAATGCTCGTGCAGACTCGTGAACATATACCCCGTAAGGGGGGGCGTTGGACTCGCCCAGAAAAGCCTGAATCATTGGCATTCCCAAGAGAATCGAATCTCTGTACGCCTGATTATTGTCCAACGTGAAGTTCGCCTCTGGCGGAACCGATTGGCCGTGAAGTACGGGGCCGTACGCTATGGCACACTTGATGACAAAGCGGTGGTGAATGTCCCGTGTGGACACGAATGTGTCAGCGACACGCGCGAATACGTTGCAGAGGAACTCGCGAAGAGCGCCCTGACGGGTCGCCACGATGTAAACACCGTCCATCACGGGATAGAGGCGCATATCTGCATGTGGGGCTTCCAGTACGGCAGTGTGCAACTTGAAAATGAAGTTGGCCGTGATCGGTAGGGATCTGCTCATGATGGCGCGTGTGCCCATCATATCCAACCAAGCCACGTACGCGTTTTCCGGAGGCGGGAGACGACCCGCGTCGAAGAAAAGCCCTTCGTCCTGCTGAGCTGGCATGTCACGACCTCCACTTCATTTGAGGCGGCACAAGGTATCGCCAACGTGTCGCTACCATTGTATCCAGAATCTTGGGAAATGCAAGAACGGACAAGCGTCCTCTCCTGATTTGTGAAGGAATGGCGGGTGCTGCGCAGGAGCCATCGCGGGAGGAACCCCGTCGAGCAGACAGCTTCTGTCCTCATTCCGGAAGGGCTTGGTCCTTCGTTTCGGACTGTTAGCAACAGTGGGATTGGTGAGAAAGCCCCGGGCACGTCATCCTGAGTGAAGTGAAGGATCTCAACCTAGCGACTGGCCTTCCCCCTTCTCCTGTTGAGTGTGTTCCTCCTGCAACCGCTTCATATCTTGCATCATCTGTGTGCACGAGTCTCTGATGCACTGAACAATGACGGCATCGTTCTTGTCATTCTTAGATCGCGCCGCTCGACCTATGAGGCCAGACAACTTGGAGTAGTGGGGCTCAGCCTGCGCGTAGCCAGTAGTTCCGGCATGCTTGTAGTAGTGCTCAATTCGCTCCGCATGACGTCTGGCTTCGTTTGCGTATCTTCCCATTGTTTACCTCTCTGTCAGAATCCTGGATCGGCAAGTCTCACGTTACTAACCATGGTCTGACTCGCGTGCTCTCTCAAGTGCAGAATGTCGAAGCAAGTGCATACCTACGGCCAAGGGAGACTGAATCAGACGCCTCTGGACTTGCGATAGTCGGCCAGCGACATGGATGTGCGCTCTCGCTTAACCTTGTCGAGCATTGCGCGAAAGCGAGGGCTTCTTTCCAGGAGGTAATCCTCGATGTCACGGTCTTCAATGTGCTCGATCACCGCAGTAACCTTCCCGTTTCTTGTCACAAAGATCGGTTCGTCTTCCGCGGCCGCAAGATACTTGGCAAAGTTGTTCCGCACTTCTCCCATCGGGGCTACTTTCATGGCTTCAACTCTCCTCGTAGTAAGATTTTGTTTGGTTTTTGTGCATCACTCTCAAGACGTCAACGCGGTGCGCAACCCGGTCAACGTTTCAACGTTGTAGAAGACACGGTGGTCCCCTACCCGCAGGCGGTAGTCGGGGTTCGAAATCCCCCGCAATCGCTTGATTCGGCTCTTGCTCTCCCGCGTCGGCTGGCGCGCCAAGTGCTTTTCCATCGCGTCCGCGATCTGTGAGGCATCGTACTTCCGCAACCCGTCCAAGTCGCCAATGGCGCTGCGTTTCAAGACAATCTCGTAACCGGCCATAGCAATATTATGCCATAATTATGCTACGCTGTCAAGGAAAACTAACTTCCCACGCCACAAATCTACCCTGAGAGTACACCCAAGCCAAGGAAGCAAGACGGCATCTCGCTTGACCTTGTCGAGCATGGGCGCGAAAGCGGGGGCTACTTCTTGAACAGATCCGAGTGCGAACCGGTCCTCTCGAAGATGATCCTGGCGCCATCGATCTTGTAGATGAGCAGCCAGTCCGCCTCGATGTGGCATTCCCTGCGACCGGCATAGGCGCCGACAAGCTGGTGATCCCTCTGCAGTGGATCGAGCTTCTCCCCCTCGATCAGGGCCCTTGCGACGATCTTGAGCTTGTCGAGGTCCTTGCCGTGCTTCCTGGCTTTCTTGGCGTCACGTCCGAACTGCCGCGTGTAGAGGGGCGTTCGCATCAGACCCCGAGTCTCTTGAACATGTCGTCGGCGTCCTTGCACAGCACCAGGTTCTTCCCGGCATCGGTATCCTCGAAGGTCTTTCGCGTCGTCGCATTCGGAATCACCACGTCAAAGGGAAGTCCTTTGCGCAATGCGACTTGCCGGTAAAAGAGGGTGATGGCCTGTGTTCTGGAAAGACCGAGAGCTTCGAACAAGCTCTCTGCGTCTCGCTTGAGCTTTGGGTCCATTCGCGCCCGCACAATTGCCGACTTGCTCATGTTTTACCTCCTTATACCTCTCTTGAAAGTGTAGCACAAATGGGCTACATTGTCAAGTCCTTCTACGAGGAGTTTCCCCATCGCCCCCGCTGTGTCATCGCGAGGAGTATCTTTCGTGGATGCGGAAGATACTTCCCGCGCGACATCGCCTTGCGCTCGGGTGGGCGAGTTCGTATAATCCCCCGCGAAAGGAGTCGTTTATGGCCGATGAGATCAAGACCATTGAGGCCGAGGACGGGATCGAGATCGCCTACCGGGAGTTTCTGCCGGAGGGCGCGGAGGAATACCCCTGCCTGCTCTTCATCCACGGGTCCACGTGCCACGGCGGGGCCTATGGCAATGTGGGGCCCGATCTCGCAGAGGCGGGCATCGGGGCCACCCTGATGGACGTGCGGGGCCATGGGCTGAGCGGCGGGCCGCGCGGCGACGTGCCCGTGCCGGTCCTGCTCCTGAAAGACATCGAGCGCCTGCTCGGCACGATCCGCGGTCCGCACTGCGCGAAGCTCTTCCTCGGCGGCCACTCCTCCGGCGGGGGCATCGCGGCGAAGTACTATGCCGAGTACCAGAAGAACATCGACGGCCTCGTCCTTCTCGCCCCCCACTTCCACCACAAGGCTCCCCAGAACCGGCGCGATGACACGGGCGCGGTGGAGGTATCGAAGACCAAGCTCGCGCTCTCGCTGCTTAATCCCTCGATTCGGTTTCTTCACTACAATATCGCCGACGAGGAGGACGAGCTGTCCGTCGCCGACTACTCGCTGAACTGGACGCGGGCAACGCAACTGGCCGACTACGAGGCGGGGCTGCGGGCCATCGACCTGCCCGTCGTCTGGATCGTCGGCGAGGAGGATGATTTTTTCGATGTCGAGATCATGCGACGGGAGTTCGAGAAGATGCCGTCCCAGGACAAGCAGTTCATCCTCCGCGAGGGCATCGAGCACACGATGGTGACGGAGGAGTCCGTGCCGCAGATGGCCGAGTGGATCAAGGGGCATTGCTCGTGAGCACGGAGAACCTATGAGGCCCAGTTGGCAGCTTCGCATCCCGATGGTTCTTATCATGCTCTGGATCGGGTATCGTGTGGGGTTCTCGCGGACCTCCGGGCAGGCCCACAGCGTCTTCTCGGGCATCGATCTCGGCATCCACGAGCTCGGCCATGTGGTCACGTGCTGGCTGCCCAATCTGCTGTGCGCCCTGGCGGGGACGGTGGCGCAGTGCGTGGCGCCGCTGATTGCCGCGTTCAGCTTTTTTCGTAAAGGGATCCTCTTCGAGACATGCTTCTGCATCTGGTGGTCGGGCGAGAACATGATCTGTTCGTCCTATTACATCGCCGATGCAAAAAGCATGGACCTTCCGCTGGTCACGCCGTTCGGTGGCGAGGCCCATCACGACTGGAACTACATCCTCCGCACTGTCGGCCTGCTGCGCTGGGACACGACGCTGGCGTTTTTCGTTCGGGCCGGAGGCACGCTTCTGGTGCTTGGCGGCATCGCCGCCGGCATCGCCGTCCTCTGGGCCATGCGCGAGCGCGACCTCGGCCGCCGGCCGCCGGGGCCCCTGGGCGGCCTGACGGAACGGGAATGAGCCGGCGCAACTTCTTTCTTGATTCTTTCGTAATTTGTGATAGGATGCCAAAGTATCTATGAAGGCTCGGTGATCCGCGCATGCATTGGAGACAGAACCCATGGCGAAACAGCACGGCGGTCTGGCGTACCTGATCGGTCTCTTGGTCGCGATTCTCATCGTTGTCGCCCCCACGCAGTATTCAGGGGACATCAGGGTTATCGTTCACGACGCGGCCGTGAAGGTCGGCCTGGTGGCGGCCAAGGAGGAGCCGGCAGCCGAACCGAAGCCGGAGCAAGCGGCCCCAACACCGGCCCCGGCGCAGCCAGCCCCCGCGTCGACCAAGCCTGCACCGGCCAAACCCGCGCCCCCCCCGGAAAAGCCGAAGGCCGGGCCCGCGCAGCCACCCGCTGCAAAACCGGTGACTGAACCCCCCACACCGGTGGAGAAAAAACCCGCCGCGCCCGCGCCGAAGCCAAAGGCCAAGCCGGCGCCGAAGCCTGTCCCCGCACCGAAGCCAAAGGCCAAGCCGGCGCCGAAGCCTGCCCCC
>JAADGH010000241.1 GCA_013152475.1 Planctomycetota bacterium | reverse complement strand
TAACCATTTAGCCACGTGTTGTCATTCCCGCGAAAGCGGGAATGACAAGAGGCAGAATATCGGATCGCCACACTTCAGTATTCCGGGAACATAAACCCTATTTCCTTGGCGTATCGAGGTCCCGCAGGCATAAAGCCTGCGGCTACAGAAAAGCGGTTTTCAGCAACCCCACAGACGGTAGATTTTCGATGTGAATGATGAGGGTGCGCTTGCTCCTCCTCTCCTCCTCTCCTCCTCTCCTCCATTCCCCCAACCCCATCGTAGAAGCGGCATCTTGCCGCTTCCCGAAGAGGCGGGACGCCTCTTCTACGTTAGTGATGGAACAGGCGGATGCCTGAGAAGGCCATCACCATCCCATACTCATCCGCAGCCGCGATCACCTCGTCGTCGCGCAGCGAGCCGCCCGGCTCGACGATGTACTTCACGCCGCTTTCGTGGGCGCGGTCGATGCTGTCGCGGAAGGGGAAAAAGGCGTCGGAGCTGAGCGACACGCCGTCCAGCTTCGCCATCCACTCCTTTTTCTGCTCCACCGTCAGGCGCGTGGGCACGACGTCGAACGCCGCCTCCCAGGCCGTCTGCTGAGCCGGGTTCAGATCATCCAGCAGCGAGTTCTCGACGGCGTTGTCGCGGTTGGGTCGAGCGAGGCCCTTCTTGAATTGGTACGCCAGCACATCCGGGTGCTGCCGCAGCCACCAGATGTCCGCCTTCGACGCGGCGAGGCGCGTGCAGTGCACGCGCGACTGCTGTCCCGCGCCCATGCCGATCACCTGGCCGTCCATCGCGAAGCAGACGGAGTTGGACTGGGCATACTTGAGGGCGATGGTGGCGACGATCAGGTCACGCTTGGCTTCGTCGGGGAGGTTCCTGTTCTTCGTGACCACGTTGTCGAGGAGGCTCTCCGTGATCACCAGATCGTTCCGCTTCTGTTCCAGCGTCAGGCCGAAGATGTCCTTGCTCTCCATCTCCGGCGGCTCGTAGGCAGGATCGATCTCCAGGCATAGATACTTGCCGCCGCGCTTCTTCTGCAGAATCTCCAGCGCTTCGTCCTCGTAGGCCGGGGCAATCACGCCGTCGGAGATTTCTTTGCGGAGGATCCTCGCCGTCGGCGCGTCCAGCACATCGCTCACAGCCACGAAGTCCCCGAACGACGACATGCGGTCCGCGCCCCGCGCCCGGGCATAGGCTTCCGCCAGCGGCGACAGCTCCATCCCCTCCACGAAGTACGCCTTCTGCAGGGCATCGCCAAGGGCAACACCCACCGCCGCGCCTGCGGGGCTCACGTGCTTGAACGATGCCGCCGCGGGCAGGCCGAGCGCCTGCTTCAGCTCGCGCACCAACTGCCACGCGTTGAGCGCGTCCATCATGTTGATGTATCCCGGCGCGCCATTCCGCACGGTGATGGGGAGCTTGCCCGATTCGGCAAAAAGGCGGGCGACGTCCTGATGGGGGTTGCATCCGTATCGAAGCGTGATCTCATCCCGGGCCATTTCAAAAACTCCATGACAATAGGTTTGTTCGAGAGTGCGGCAGTATAGGCAAAACCTGTGGAAGTTACAATAGCCTTCGGTATGGTTTGTGGTATAATCGCGGCGGTCTAATCAAGAGGAGGAATACGCATGAAACACGCGTTCGCAATTGGCCTGATCTCGCTGCTCATTTCTTCGACTGCCCTTGCCGATCCGCCCAACATGGTGAAGGGGATGAATCCGGGCTTTGAGGAGAGCGCTCCTGGCCAGCCGGGCAAGCCGGCCGCATGGAATGTCTACGAAGGCAAGGGGAAGGTGACGCTCGATCCGAAGAACGCGCACTCCGGGAACTTCTCCCTCTGCCTTGAAAGCACGGATAAGATGAAGACGCCCGGTTGCTCGCTCGATCCGATTCCCGTCAAGCCGAGCACCGTGTACAAGCTCAGCTTCTGGGCGCGGGCCGAGCCGGGGCCGGAGGGCGTGGCGCAAGGAATGGTGAACGCGAGCTTCCATTACCTCGACGAGAACAAGAAGTCGCTCCCCCTCGTCAAGACCGACTACTACGGACGAATCCACGTTTACGCTCGTGCGCCGACGAAGGAATGGACGAAGTACGTCGGCGTGATGATGTCGCCGCCGGCCGCGCGCTTCGCCAGGCTGGGCATCAACGTGTGGCGCGGCACGGGGAAGGGGTGGTACGATGACTTCGTGATCCAGGAAGACCCATCGGCCTCCTTCTTTGCACGCGTTCCCGACGGCGCGGAGGGGAAGGTGAAGTACTTCGACTTCGGCAAGGCCGGTGCGGCCGTCTGGCCGGGGTTCGAGGCGGTGGACGAGCGGACGACCTATTCGAAAGAGAAGGGCTACGGCTGGATGCGCACCGACGGCCGGCCCGCAACCGTCCACGAGAAGCGAAAGGCCATCGGCGGGCTCCGGGGCCTGATCAACAGATCGAAGACCGGCCCGCAGCGCCCGGATGCCCTTTCCGGCGATGAGATTCACGTGTCGAGCGGAGGCGTCGTTTTCGCATGTGATCTGCCGAACGGGTCCTACCATGTCACGATGGCTGTCGAAGGATACGGCCGGCGGGATTGGGAGAAGCCGGACGAGAGCTACACCATCACAGCGGAGGGCGAGGAGAAGATCGCCTTCCAGATGACGCGCGACAAGATGCTCTCGACGGACTACCTCTACAAGTGGTGGGATCGACTCTTCGATCCCGCTGAGGATGCCTGGGAGATTTACATCAAGCCCATGGATCGCATCCGCGAGTTCGATGTCGAGATCAAGGACGGGCAGTTGAACATGACGATGCAGGGGGCGCTGGTCAAATACCTGACCGTGTGCCCGGTCGAGCTGAAGGGCACAATCCGCGAGGAGCTGAGCAGGATCGAGAAGGGGCGGCGCGAGGGTTTCTACTTCATCAACTATTCCTATGCCGATCCCCCCGACCCCAACCCGGAGCCGAAGACAACCGAGCAGGGCTACGCGCTCTTCGCGCGCCACTACGTGACCCCGATCTACCCGCGAAGCAAACCTGCCCCGGGCGAGCTCGACCCCAAGTCGCTCGACATCTTCGCCACACCCGGGGAGTATGAGCCGACGACCTTTGCTCTCTACCCTTTTGAGAAGATCGAGAAGGTGAAGGTGACTGCCTCCGACCTGAAGGCCGGCGACAGCGTTATCCCGGCAAGTGAGATCGACGTCCGCCTCGTCCGATGGCGGCCCAAGCCGAAGCGGGGCAAGGGGCACTGGGAGCCATTCCCCGAGTGCCTGCTGCCCCGGAATGAGACGCCTCTGAAACCTGGCCTCAACGCCCAGTTCTGGGTAACGGTCCACGTTCCCGCCGATGCCAAGGCGGGGGACTACGAAGGCCGGATCAAGATCGCCGCAAGTGGGAAGCCGGACAAGAGCATCGCGCTGAAGCTCCGCGTGCTCCCCTTCAAGCTCGCCGCGTTGACGGACAGGCACTCCTGGTCGTACTACACCTACCCCCCGCAGCGCCTCGCGCTGCCCATGGAGGACCGCCGCGCGCTGGCCAAAGCGTTCTGCGAGGAGCTGAAGAAGCACAGCATGACGTCCATCCAGATTCCCCGCCCGGACATCAAGGACATGAAGGACTGCGACACGTTCCGCCTCGACTTCACGGATTTCGACCTGGTGATGCAGGCGGCCCTCGATGCCGGGCTGACCGCCGACAAGCAGGTCTTCACCGCCGGGGCGAACACGTACTACTTCAAGCGCTACGGCGGCGGCGCGTTCACAGAGGCGTACAACCGCGGCTACAAGAAGTACCTGGCCCTGATCCGCGATCACTGCAAGGAGAAGGGCTGGAGCACGCCGCTCATTTGGACCGTCGATGAGCCCCGCGAGAGGGACAAGCACTCGGGCAATCGAAATCTCGAAGACACGATGAAGATCGACCGACTTGCCAAGGAGGTCGGCGGCCTGCTCATCACCGTCACGCCCATGGGCGATGAGGCCGGGGGCAAGGATTACCTGCCTATGCTTGACACGATGGACATCCTCCAGACACACGCATGGACCCGATCGGAACGGTTCATCAGCGAAGCGCGGAAGCGCGGCATCCCCTGGTGGAGCTACAACTCCGGCACGTCGCGCTACAGTTGGGGGATCCAGTGCTATGTCCTCGACGCCGTGGGGCGGTGGCAGTGGCACTACAACGCGTACCCGAAGTTCCCGCACAATCCCGTCGCCTATGCGAGGAGCTACATGGTCGTCTATCCCTCGCCGGAGGGTCTGATCCCCACAGCGACCTTCGAGATCGCCCGCGAAGGGGCGGACGACTATCGCTACATCCACACCCTCGTTCAGTCTGTCGCCAAGGCAAAGAAGACGGGCAAAGATACATCGGCGGCCGAGACCCTGCTCAAGGAGATCAAGTCGCTTCCGCCGTGGGCGGGCCGGAACGTGGGCGGCGAGATGGTCGGTGGATTCGGCGCCGACCTGTTCGAGACGACAAGAGGGTATGACAGGTTGCGCCGCCGCGTGGCCGACGCTATACTGGCGCTGCAATGAGAAACCCGATAAGAAGCGGAAGCTCGCAATGATCCAGGTCCAGTGTCCCCAATGCCAGCAGGGCGTGATGGCCTCGGAGGAGCAGGCCGGCACGCTGATCCCCTGTCGGCACTGCGGGGCGTGGGTACGGGTTCCCGGCACGGCCCACAGTGGCGCGGAGAGCACGGAATCGCCCTGCCCCTTCTGCGGGCAGTCCATCCTCATCGAGACGGGCGACATCGGCATGCCCATCAGTTGCCCCCATTGCAGGCACATGATCCAGGTCCAAAGGCACGCACCCAGCGGCGGCCTGATTCTCCAGCCCGGCGAGCAGGAAACGCACAGGGAACCGATCCCGTGGGAGAACCGACGCGCGCTGGGGTTCTTCCGCGCGCTGTGGCAAACATTCAAGACAGTGCTGTTTTCGCCGACGCAGTTCTACCGGCGGATGCGGCCCTATGGCCTCGGCGACGCGATCCTTTATCTCGTCATCATTGGACTGTTCGCCGTCGTAGGCGCCGTACTGCAACAGCCCTTCTGGCAAACCACGATGCAGAAAATCGTGAGCGTTCCTACGCCGCCAGGCGCCCCCACGTCTACGCACCTCCCCATGGCGTTGAGTGTTTTCGTTTACGCTATTGCGATTCCGCTGATCCCGCTCATCCAGGTACTGGCCATGTTCATCGCATCGGCCATGGTGCATGTTGTGCTGATGGTCCTCGGCGGCGTAAACCAGACCTATGAGAACACCTGTCGCGTGCTCTGCTATGGAAACAGCGCCAATGTTTTCGGCCTGATCCCCGTCTGCGGCAGCCTCATCGCACCCATCTGGTTTCTTGTGGTTACGACCATCGGCCTGCGCGAGACGAACCGGATCGGCACAGGGAAGGCCTTTGTCGCCGCGCTCACGCCGCTCGCCCTGGTCTTGCTCTGCTGTTGCGCCTGGGGCGCGACCTTGATCGGTCTCTTCATTGCCGCCGGTCCGATGTAAAACGTGGCCGGTGGCGGGGTGCGGCTGTGAGACACCCATGTACAACCGGCCATAGAGGATTGCCCTGTTACTGAACAACTTTTTCCGACGTCTATGGTTATTCGGCTGCGGCCCAAGACAGAAACCGACTTCGACCACGAGCTGGTCTGGGGAACGATCGGCTTGCTCGTCCTCCTCGTCGCACGCTTCGTGCCGACTCATCTCCTGCCCCTTCGCCCGTGCCCGTTCCTCCACATCACCGGCATCCCCTGCCCGACCTGCGGCATGACGCGATGCTTCCTCGCCATGAGCCGACAGGACGTTCTCGCCGCCTGGCGTTTCAGCCCCCTGGGCGCGGTTCTTTATGTCCTCACCGTCTGCTACGTGGTCTATGCTGCCATCGTCCTCATCGGGCGACTCCCCCGCATCCGCATCCGGTTCAGGAGCATCTGGGAACTGCGGGCCCTCGTCGCCGTCATCGCCGCCATCGCCATCGCCAACTGGATCCATCTTATTGTCACCTGGCCGCCCTGCCCTTGACACGCTACCCGCACCTCCGTGCGCAAGGAAAAGGGGTCGTGTTCGGCAGGCCCTACGGCAAGACGGCTCAAGACAGGAGTTTCCCCATGGTGTCATCGCGAGGCGCCTCGGGACGGCATAGCCGTTCGGCTCCGCCTCTGTGCTGCGAAAGGAGTCAGGCAGAGCCTGACGGATGACCCGTTCCGAGGCAGAGCCTCGGAACGAGAAAAGACGGCTTTGTGGTTCGGGAGGTTGAGTTGCTACTTGCCCGACTTCGTCAGCTTCCGGAATTCCTTGAGGAGCTTCCGGGTGATGGGGCCGGGTTTGCCGTCGCCGATGATGCGGCCGTCGACCTTGACGACGGGGATGATCTCGGCGCCGGTGCCGGTGAGGAAGCATTCCTCGGCGGAGTAGACGTCGTACCGGCTGAGGCAGACCTCTTTTACCTCGATCTTCTGTTTGCGGGCCAGTTCCATGACGACGCTGCGAGTGACGCCCTTGAGAACGCCCGCCGTGCCGGGTGGTGTGCAAAGGGCGCCTTCGATAATCAGGAAGATGTTGTCGCCCGTGCACTCGGCGACAAGGCCGTCGGTGTTGAGCATGATGGCCTCGAAAGTCCCGGCGTTGTCGGCCTCGATCTTGGCGAGGATGTTGTTCAGATAGTTGAGCGACTTGATCCGCGGGTCGAGCGCGGCGGGGTGGTTTCGCAGCGTGGTGGCCGTGATGATCTCCAGCCCCTTTTCATATTGCTCCTCCGGGTACATGGCGATGGTGGTGGCGATGATGACGACGCACGGATCGACGCACTTGCCCGGGTCGAGGCCCATGGGGCCTTTGCCGCGCGTGACGATGAGCCGGATGTAGCAGTCGGTCAGCTTGTTGGCCTTGACGGTGTCCCGGACCGCGGCGGTCATCTCCTTCTTCGTCATGGGAATATCGAGGCGGATTGCCTTGGCGGAGTTGTAGAGCCGGTCGATGTGCTCCTGGAGCTTGAAGACCTTGCCGGCGTAGGCGCGGATCCCCTCGAAGACGCCGTCGCCGTAGAGCAGGCCGTGATCGAAGACGGACACCTTGGCGTCCTCTTCGGAGACAAGGCCGCCTTTGTGCTTGCCGTGCTGCATGTAGATCAGTAGACTCATCCGGTATCCTCCCTCTCCAGAGTACCTTCATCGCCGTCGGTGATTTTGCCATCGACAATGTGGACCACACGTCCGGCCTTTTTGGCCAGCTCGCGGTCATGCGTCACGAGGACGAGCGTCTTGCCCTCCTCCTTGTTCAGACCGACGATGAGGTCGTGGACGGCCTCGCCCGTCTTGGTATCCAGGTTACCAGTTGGCTCGTCAAAAAACAAGATGTCAGGGTCGTTCATCAGCGCCCGCGCGACGGCGACGCGCTGCCGCTCGCCGCCGGAGAGCTGGGCCGGGCGGTGGGTGGCCCGGTCCTCCAGCCCCACCCGCGCCAGGAGCTCCGCCGCGCGGGAGCGGCGCTCCTTCCGGCCCTTGCGCGCCTCGCCCTCCCCGCCAACAAGGGACGGAAGCATCACATTCTCCAGCGCGTTGAAATCGGCCAGCAGGTGGTAGAACTGAAACACGAAGCCGAAGGTCTTGCTTCGTAATCGTGAAAGTTCGTGGTTCGAGAGGGCGTACAAGTCCTCGCCCCGAAAGCGCACTGTGCCGCCCGTGGGGCGGTCGAGGGCGCCGAGCACGTGGAGCAACGTGCTCTTGCCTGAGCCGGATTTGCCCAGCACGGTCAGGAACTCGCCCTCGTAGACCGAAAGGTCGATGTTCCTGAGGACGGATAGTGTGTGCTGGGCCATGAGGTAGGCCTTCTCCAGGGCCTCCGCCCGCATGATCTCCTTTTTTCCCGCGTTACTCATACCGCAGCGTCTCGATCGGGTCCAGCCGCGCCGCCCGCCAAGCGGGGTAGACGCTGGCAAGGAAGCTGACCAGCACCGCCGCCAGGGCGCAGACCGCCACGCTCAGGGGGCGGATCTCCCAGGGAATCTTGTCCAGGTAATAGATATCGGGTGGGAAGACGCGCCAGCCGGTGGCGCTGTAAATGATGTCTTCCAGCCAGTTTAGCTTCAAGGTGAAGAGAATGCCGCACACGCTCCCGGCGACGGCGCCGATGATCCCCATGGCGAGGCCGTTCAAGAGGAAGATGCTCATGATGCCACCGCGCGTGCCGCCCAGGGCCTTGAGGATGCCAATGTCCTTCGTCTTTTCCACGACCACCATGTGGAGGATGGCGAAGACCATGAACCCGGCGACGATGATGACGAAGAACTGGATGACGGCCTGGAGCTTCTTCTCCACGGCCACGGCGCCGAGGATGATGGACCGCTTCTCGTGCCATGTCTCCACCATGTAAAACCGGGACCGGATCTTGCCCAGGCTGCTCATCAGGGCGTGGGGGTCGCGCGCGTCCAGGGCGGCCTCCAGCTCGGCGCGGGCGTCGCGCTTGTCCAGCCCCATGAGGATCTCGCCCATCAGCAGGTCGGAGGGGAACTTGGCGCTGATGGCCTTCAGGGCGTCGCCGTCTTTTCTGGCCGCCTCGATATTGGCCAGGGACACGCCCGGGGGGAGCTTCTTTTCGATGGCCTTCAGATCGTCCTCATTGCCCAGCTCGTGCTTGAGAGCGTTGTCGATGATGTCCTTGTTGAGGTCCGTCAGGAGCGCCCAGCGGACCGCCTCGGCCTGGGTCGGGTCGTCCACTTTTACGAAGATACTGCTGATCATGTTCCCGCGCATCTTCCGGAGCTTCTGGGCCAGATCGAGGGGGATATAGAAGTACTGGCTGTCGTATTCGGACATGCCCGATTTGAAGGTACCCACCACCCAGAAACGCTTCAGGCTGTGCTCGTCGATGCCGACGAGGGTGTAGACGGTGACGTCCTCGCCCACGTGCACATACTCGGGCCGCTCCGAGGGGTTGCCGGCAAGGTTGAGCAGTTGGATGGAGACGATGATGGGCCAGCGCTCCTGGGCGCCTACACCCATCCGGAATTCTTTCGGTATCTCCGTGCTCTCGAACTTTCCCTGTTCGTTGATCTGGCCGACGTATTCCTCGAACTTCCCGACCTTCTTCTCGAGGGCGGGGTCGATGCCCACAAAGACTCCCCATTTACGAATGTTGCGCAGCCGGATGAAGGCCAGCCCTTCGAGCCGGGGCGAGCAGGCCGCTACGTGGGGGGTCTTCTTCATGCGATCCACCAGGTCGGCGGCGGGGAAGGCGCCGTCGGTGCGCGAGACGATGAGGTCGGACAGAGTCCCCCGGATTCGCTCGCCCATCTGCCCCGTGAATCCGTTCATCACCGACATGATCACCGTGAGCATCATCACGCCGACAGCGACGCCGCTGATCGGAAAGAAATTGACCTTCTTCGACCGAAGGTACCGCATGCTCACAACAAAGCGATACAACCGACACTCCTTTGGATGATAAAAAACAAGGCAGGCGCCGGACTCCCGCCCGGACCAGGGCCTGCGGGAACCAGGTCTGCCTTCCGGTCCGCAATAGGGCGAACCCGCTTTCAGACGCTAATGCTCCCGTATTTGTCCTCGTACTGGCTGATTAGCTGCTGAAAGGTTAACAGGATCCGCTTGGCGTCGCGGATGCTGACGACGATCTTGGCGTTCAGTTTGATCTCTCCTTTTTGGCGATCCACACTCCCGAAGGCCAGCATGGCCTCCGTGATGGCGAACGATCCAGCGAAGTAGTCCGCCCGGGTGGTGTAGGCGTCCTCCTCGTTGATGGTGAACCCCTCCGGCGCGCCCCCCCCCTGCGACGCAACAGCCGCCTGGCCCTCAGCCGGCTCAGCCTGAGGGGATTCCCCCTTCTCTTCCGCATTCGCGTCCTTTTCCTTGTCCTGCGCCATTGGGTCATGCCTCCAAATAGGATTGCTGATTGCTCATCGCTTATGCTATCACTGAGCGGTACGCCTGTCAAGAGCCGTCCTTGCTCTTCAGCGCCTGCCCGGCCTCGGCCAGACTGTCGTAGGACTTCAGGATCGGTTTCAGGTTGGCGATGTCGATCACTTGGTCGACAAATTGCCTCACCCGCGCGAGGACCAGCTCGCCGCCCGCCCGCCGCGTCTCCTTCAGCACCCCGATCAGCAGAGACAGGCCGAAGCTGCTGATGTATTCCAGCTCGGCAAGGTCGAGGATGATACCGCTTCCCGGCTTCTCTTCGATCAGCTTCTCAAGGTACTCCCGCGCCTCGGGCACGCTCTCAATATCCAGCCGCCCGCAGAGCGCGATTGTGATAATGCCCTCGACCTCCGTGTGATTGATCGTCAGCCTGTGTCTCATCTATCATCCCCAATAGGATTTACCATAACCCATCCCGGTCGGCCGTGCGCCGTCACGACGTCTCCTTCTGTGGCCGAAGCAGCGGAAACAGCAGCACGTCGCGAATCGACGGCGAGTCGGTCAGGAGCATCACCAGCCGGTCGATGCCGATGCCCATGCCCCCCGCCGGCGGCATGCCGTAGCGCTGTGCCGTCACGAAGTCCTCGTCAATCACCTTGACCTCTTCCTGCTTCTGCTTCACCTGCTCCTCAAACCGGCGATGCTGCTCGTCCGGGTCGTTCAACTCCGTATAGGCGTTCGCCACCTCCATCCCCGCCATGAACAGCTCGAACCGCTGCGCACGCGTCGGGTCGTCCTCGCAGGACTTTGTCAGCGGGCACACGCCCCTGGGGTAGTTAAAGACGAACGTCGGGTCGAGCAGATTGTCCTCCACGAACTTCTCGAACAGCTCGTTCGCCACAAAGTCCGTCGCCAGCCCCGCCGGATCGATACCCGCCTCCTTCGCCCTTCGGCGAATCCCTTCCTCGTCGCCCAGGCGCACACCGGCATGCTCCTCCAGCAGGTCGGCGTACTCCCGCCGCGCGAAGGGCTTAACCGCCTTGAGCGCCCGCCCGCCGAAGGAAACCTCCTTGCACTCCTCACCGTACAGCTCCCGGACCAGCCCGGTGATCAGGTCCTCGGCCAGCTCGGCCATGACGTTGTAGTCGGCGTAGGACTGGTAGATCTCCATCATCGTGAACTCGGGGTTGTGCTTCGTCGAGATCCCCTCGTTCCGGAAGTTCCGGTTGATCTCGTAGACCTTCTCCATCCCGCCGACGATCAACCGCTTCAGATACAGCTCCGGCGAGATGCGCAGGTAAAGATCAATGTCCAGCGTGTTGTGGTGCGTCACAAAAGGCTTCGCCGTCGCGCCGCCGGGGATCTTCTGCATCATCGGCGTCTCGACCTCGACGAACCCCGCCTCATCGAGGAACCGCCGAATGGACGAGATGATCCGCGTGCGCTTGAGGAAGCGGTCCATCGAGTCGTCGTTCACGATCAGGTCCAGGTAGCGCTGCCGGTAGCGCAGCTCCACGTCCTTCAGCCCGTGCCATTTCTCCGGGAAGGGGAGCAGGGCCTTCGTCAGCACCGTCAGGTCATCCACGAACAGCGTGACCTCCCCCCGGCGCGTCCGGCCCACCTTGCCGTCCACCCCGATGATGTCCCCGATGTCCAGGAACCTGCACAGGCTGAACTTCTCCTCGCCCAACTGAGTCAGGCTCGTATGGACCTGGACCTTGCCCGTCCAGTCCTTGATGTCCATGAACACCGACTTGCCGTGCCCGCGGATCGCCGTGATCCGCCCCGCCGTCCGCACGGTCTCCCCCTCGCCTTCGTCCGGGGCCAGGGCGACCACCGAGCGGACGGGGAGCGCATCGGGGAACCGCTTGCCGAAGGGATCGACCCCTGCCTCGCGCAACCCGGCAAGTTTGCTTGCTCTGTCTTGTTCGAGCTTGCCGCCGCTCATCCCACTCCACACCTAAGAGTAATCAAAACCTATATTCAACCCTTTGCGCCGCTTGGTGTCAAGACAAAACATAGACCGCAGTGCTGCGGGTGCAGATCACTTGCGCTCGCCGAGCCTTGACTTCGCCGCACGGTTGCGATACAATCTGTCCATTCGCAAGGACATGAAAGGGCTTGTGATGCCGGACCCTGAGATCAAATACGCCCGGGAGGTGATCCTCACCGAGGCCAAGGCCGTGCGCTCGCTGGTCGGGCACGTGGGCCCTGCGGTCAAGCAGGCGGTGGACCTGATCTACCACTGCAAGGGCCGCGTCGTCCTCACCGGCATGGGCAAGGCGGGCATCGTCGGGCAGAAAATCTCGGCCACCCTCGCCAGCACCGGCACGCCCTCCTACTTCCTCCACCCCGCTGAGGCTGTGCACGGCGACCTGGGGCGCATCGTCAAGCACGACGTAGTCCTGGCCCTGTCGAACATGGGCGAAACGGAGGAAATCCTGCGCCTGCTGCCGTCGATCCATCGCATCGGCGCCAAGATCATCGCCATCACGGGCAACACGAACTCCGATATGGCCAGGCACAGCGACGTCGTCATCGGCCTCGGCAAGATCGAGGAGCCCTGCCCGCTCGGCCTGGCCCCCTCGGCCAGCACGACGGCCATGCTCGCCATGGGCGACGCCCTGGCGCTGACGGTCCTTCGAAAACGCAAATTCGGCAAGGAGGAATATGCCTTCTACCATCCCGGCGGCGGCCTGGGCCGGAAACTGCTCCTGGTGGACGACGTGATGCGGCCCGCGGACGAGAACGCGACCGTCCTCCCCAAGACCCCCGTCCGCGACGCGATTGCGAGTATTTCGCAAACGGGAAAACGCGGGTCAGGCGCGGTGTGCGCGGTGAACGCCCGCGGCAAGCTGCTCGGAATTTTCACCGACGGCGACCTGCGCCGAAACTTACAGAAGGACACGGCCTTCCTGGATCGACC
This sequence comes from Planctomycetota bacterium, assembly GCA_013152475.1. Classification (GTDB taxonomy): domain Bacteria; phylum Planctomycetota; class Brocadiia; order JAADGH01; family JAADGH01; genus JAADGH01. The sequence goes on along the minus strand of JAADGH010000241.1, from coordinate 40,364 downwards.
CATCGAGCGCGTCATGACCGCCAGCCCGAAGACCGTCCGCAAGGGATCGCTGGCCGCCGACGCCTACAAGATACTCCACGAGTTTCGCCTCGATGAGGTGCCCGTCGTGGACGGCAAGGGCAAATTCGTGGGCATGGTGGACGTGCAGGACCTGCTGGATACGGTGGTGTAGCGTGGGCATCGAAGACATCAAACTGATCTCGCTCGATATGGACGGCGTCCTGTCCGACGGCCGGATCGTCGTCACCGACCAGGGGTGGGAGATGAAGGAGTTCGACGTCCATGACGGCCACGGCATCCGCATGCTCTACCGCGCCGGCCTGCAGGCGGCCATCATCAGCGGGCGGGAGTCGAAGGCCGTGGCGATCCGCGCCAGGGACCTCGGCATCGAGCACTGCTACCTCGGCATCCACAACAAGATCGAGGCGCTGACCGAGATTCTGGCAAAAGTGAATCTTCGCGAAGACGAAGTTTGCGTCGTCGGCGACGACCTGCCCGACATGCCCATCATGCGCCGGTGCGGCTATCCCGTGGCCGTGGCCAACGCCCGGCCCGAGGTGAAGGCCATTGCCGCCTACGTGACCACCGCCCACGGCGGACGCGGCGCGGTGCGCGAGGTTATCGAGATGGTCCTCAAGACGCAGGGCAAATGGGACGGCGTCATGGCGCGCTATCGCGAGTAACCGGACCTCTTCGTGCCAAGGACAAGCATGGATCAAAGACTCCCCTGGTATGTGTGCTGGCTGATCGGGATCATTCTGTCCGTGTGGGGCTGCGCCCGGCAAGGATGGGGCCCCGGCAATGTGATCCTCGTCCTCCTCGCCGCCAGCGCCGCGGCGCTGGCTGTCGTGTTCCTTATCAAGCGATGGAAGTCGCGCGGTCTGGCGGGCCGCAGCGAACTCGGCAACTTCGCCGCCATGGCCCCCTCGTGGCGGCAGTGGCAGGCGCTCAACCCGGTCTACCACGGCGAAGTCCGCCGAGCGGTCAAGTTTGTCGTCCCGCGCGGCAAGGCCGTCCTTGAGCTCGGCTGCGCCTGGGGCGACCTGCTGGCGCACCTGGAGCCCGAGCGCGGCGTGGGCGTGGATGCGGCCGAGGAGCAGGTCCGGCACGCGCGCGAGGAGCACCCGACCCTTGAGTTCGCCGTCGCCGAGGCGTCGGCGTTCAAGACAGAGGAACAGTTCGACTACGTCATCGCCACCGACCTCATCAACCAGGTCGAGGACGTGCAGGCCCTTTTTGAGAAAGCGAAAGCCGCGCTCACACCGTCCGGCCAGCTCATCGTCGCCTGGCACAACAGCGCGTGGGAGGGCGTCATCGGCCTGGCCGAACGGCTCGGCCTGAAATCCCCCAGCCACAACCGCCACTGGATATCCTTCGTCGATGTGGAAAACATGCTGGAGCTCGCCGACTTCGAGGTGGTTCACCACGAGACTCGCTGCCTCTGCCCCATCGACATCCCCCTCGTCCGCCCGCTCCTGAACCAGGTCCTGATTCGCCTGCCGATCCTGAAACACTTCGGGTTTGTCGACCTGGCCGTGGCCCGGCCGGCGGCGGCGCCGCGTCCGGAGGCGAAGGTCACCATCCTCATCCCCTGCCGGAACGAGGCGGGCAACATCGCCTCCGCGCTGGAGCGTCTCCCCCGCTTCGGCCGGGAGCAGGAGGTCATCTTCGTCGAGGGCAACTCCACCGACAACACGTGGGAAGAAGTTCAGAAGGCGACAAGGCTGCCGCCGGTTCCTGGTTTGTCGATCCTTGCCATGCAGCAGCCCGGCCGGGGCAAGGGCGATGCTGTCCGCGCTGGGTTCGACCGTGCGACGGGCGACATCCTCATGATCCTGGATGCCGACCTGACCGTGCAGCCGGAGGAGCTGCCGCGGTTCTACAATGCACTGATCAGCGGCAAGGCCGACTTCGTCAACGGCACGCGCCTGGTCTATCCCATGGACGAGCAGGCGATGCGGTTCCTGAACCTCCTGGCGAACAAGGGGTTCAGCGTGCTCTTCACGTGGCTCCTCGGCCAGCCGATCCGCGACACCCTCTGCGGGACGAAGGTGCTCTGGCGCGACCGGTATCTGGACATCGTGACGAACCGGGAGTACTTTGGCGACTTCGACCCCTACGGCGACTTCGACCTGCTCTTCGGCGCGGCGAAGCTCCGGCTCAAGATCGTAAACCTGCCCGTCCACTACAAGGAGCGCACCTACGGCGACACGAACATCAGCCGCTTCCAGGGCGGCTGGCTGCTCCTGCGGATGTTTCTGTTGGGAATCGTCCGATTGAAAGTCTACTGACCTCGGGGACGCCCCGGTGTTCGACCTGACGTTTCTCTGCGACGATATGTTCCAGGGCCTGGCGAGGTGGCTGCGCGCTGCGGGGTATGACGCCCTCTGCTCGCCCGGCGTGCCGGACGGCGAGTTGGTCCGTCGGGCCGAACGGGAGGGACGCATCCTCATCACGAGCGACTCCCGCATGATGGAGCGGCGAATCATTCGGTCGGGCCGGGTCCGGACCCTTTTCATGCCGCGTGGCCTGACCAACAAGGAGGCCCTGGCCCACGTCATCCGGGAACTGGACCTGAAGATCGGCAAGACCCGGTGCATGACGTGCGGCGGAGTGCTCAAAGACGTCCCCAAAGAGTCTGTCGCCTCTCTCGTTCCCCCCATTGCACTGAATGCCTACGACGACTTCTTCCGATGCGCGGCTTGCGGGAAGATCTACTGGCACGGCACGCACTGGGAGAGCATCGTCGCGGCGCTCCGCCGGGCGGCGAAAAAGAAATGAGTCTTCGCTCCCAGGGCGGCGCTCACTCCTTGGGCTTCGGCCTCCCCGGCAGCATCCCGCGGCGCTCCTTCTCGCGAATCAGGTCGATGGCGTAGGCGACGTCCTTCCGGGCGCGGCCTGATGTGTTTCGGTAAAGCGAATGTAGATTGAACAGAATCGACGCGTCCGCCGCCTCCGCAAGGGCCTCGGCCATCTTCCGCGTGTCGATGTGCACCTTGCTCGGCCGCGCGCCGCAGCCCTTCTCTATCGCCTCGATGAGCACGGGGATCGCCTCCCGGTCGCCCAGGCGCCCCAGCGCCTCGGCCGCCAGGTAGCGCACCACTTCCGACTCATCATTGAGCGCCTCCCGCAGCGCGGGGACGGCCCGTTTGTCGCGGAGTCTCATGAGCGCGGTCGCGGCCCGGGCGCAGACCGTCTTGTCCTCGTCCTTCAGAGCGGTGATCAGCTCCGGCACGCAGGACGCATCGCCGATCCTGCCCAGCGCGGACACGGCGGCCCGGCGCACGTGTGGGCTTTCGTCCTGGATCGCAAGCACGAGCTCCCGCGGGGCCGGCCTCCGCCCCATGCGGCCGAGAGCGACGGCGGCGAAGTAGCGCCGCTCCGCCCATTCGTCCCCAAGCATCTCGACCAGACGCTCGCGCAGCTCGTCGGCGTGCGTCTTCTGGAGCACGCGAAAGGCGGCCGTGCGGACGTTCGCTTGGTCGTCCCTCAGAAGGTCCAGCAGGAACGCCGTCGTCTCCGCCGTGTCGGTTTGGTCGAGCATGCGCACGGCGCACTGCCGCCCGGCGACGATGGCGCCGGGGTCCGCCGCGACGTCCTTCAATTTCACCACGGCAGGTCGGCCGAACCGAAGCAGCTCGGCCTGATACTTGGACGTCAGCGCGCCGCCGACCTGGAGCGCACGAATCAGCGTCATCATCCGGCGCGGCCCCTGGACCATGGGGCGGAGCACGGCCAGTGCCGCGAAAGTGAAAAGAACCACTCCCAGGGTGACGCTGCGGACGAGCATCCGCCCCCGCTTCTCCTCCGGCACGTGCGCCGGCCACTCCCAAAGAAAGAGCATCGCCGTCACCGCAAGGGAGATCGGGAGGAACACATGCCCCGACGCGCAGAGCATCATGCTTCTCATAAAGGCTGTCACAGCCGAGGCTTGCGTCGTCATGGGCTCTTGCCATGAACGATGGATGTGCAGCCATTCCTTCGCGACCCATGCAAGGGAGATGCCGATGAGCGCGATCATCACAGTCCGGTGCCAGCTCACCGGCCGGCGCCGCCGGCAGAGCGTCAGTGTGGCGAGGGCAAAGGCGAGGGCGAAGGACCCGCGCGCGATTAGGTGTTCATTGCGCCACAGCGTCATCTCCCAACTCGGCACGTGGTCGACGAGCAGGCCGTCCATCCGAACGACCTCCTGCGCTGCGCAGAGACCAAGGCCGAACGGAATTGCCGCAATTGCGAAACTTAGCAGGACCGTCCGTCGCACATCCCGTGGCGCGCCTGTCACGAGGCAGACGAGATAGGGCGCGAGCAGAGCGACGACCGCGCCGGCGGCGACATACATGACATGAACGAGCGGAGGGCGCAGAAGGGACGCCGCCTGGATGCCCAACACCAGGACCACGTTCCCGGCGGCAACCGCCACCAGGAGGGCGATGATACTCTGCCAGAATCCTGGGGTCTTCACCCCGGCGAGTCGTTCACTGGAATTCCTCCTCGCCCCAAGTCGGGTGGGGCTTGCCCCACCAAAACGCTTCCGGAAGCGGCAAGATGCTGTTTCTACTTTGGAGTGCGCAAGCCCTGCTTGCGCTTTTGTTGGCGGAGGCCATGCCCCCACCAATGGTCGAAGCATGACTTCGACCACAAAAGGCTGGAGCATGGCTCCAGCACTCCACATACGTGCCCGATGAGCGCTGTTCGTACCCCTTAGAAATCGTTGTTCACCTTCACCGGCGCGCCGCCCTTGGCGGCCGATTCGATCACCGCGAAACATGCGGCCATGGTCCGCGCGCCGTTGCGGCCGTCCACGGGCGGGGTGGTGTCGTCGCGGATGGACTTGACGAACGCCGCGGTCTCGCCGTCAATCGGTGGGGGCATGTCAGGCTTCGACAGTTCCTCGAATTGCCAGTTTTTCTTTTCCTTGCCGTCGGCGAGGCATATCCTACCGCCGTCGATCGTGCCCTTCGTGCCATACACGGAGAGGGTGGTGCTGAAGGGGCACTTGCACCCGCTCGACACGAGCGCCCGGCCGATGGCCCCGGACTCGAAGACGAGGTGCGCCGTGATGCAATCATCGGTCGGCTGCGCCTCGAAGGCGAGGTGGTTCGCCACGGCCGTAACCTCGACAATGTTGCCTGCGATGAAGCGCGTCAGGTCGAGGGCGTGGCACCCGCCGAGGAAGGGGTGGCGGATGTTCGGATCGTTGCGCCAGTTGCCCACGCCGCCGATGCCTTCGAGGTTATTCCAGTATTGCGACTCGACATAGAACACCGTGCCGAGCCTGCCCTCGGCCACCGGCTGCTTCACGGCGGCGTAGGTCGGATTGAAACGATAGCTCTGGCCAATCATGAACTTCTTTCCGGCCTCGTCGGCGGCCTTGACCATATCGAGGCATTCCTGCCACGTGGGGGCCATGGGTTTTTCACAGAGGACATGTTTTCCCGCCTTGAGTGCCGCGATGGTGAGGGGCGCGTGGAAGTGGTCGGGCGTGCAGACGCCGACGATGTCCAGGTCCTCCCTTGCGATCAGCTCCTCGCCGTCCGTCGTGGCCAGATCGCAGCCGAACTCTTTCACGGCCTGCTGCAACTTTTCCTCATCCTTGTCGCACACGGCCACGACCTCCACACCCTCCTGAGCCGCATACGCCTTCACATGCCCATACCCCATCCGCAATCCGATCACACCGACTTTCAATGTCTCCATCTCCTATTCCTCGATCAAAAAGACCCTATCTTTTGTCTTGCGTTTTGACTTTTTCCTTCTGGTTTTTGACTTCTGACCTCTGATTCCTGGCTTCTTCCTCCAGTTCCTTCCCCGTCTTGCCGCCGTGCTTGTGGAGGAGGGTGAGGGAGAGGAGGAGGATGACTGCTCCTATCGCTCGTCTCATGGTCCCGTCTTTTCCTTTCACCGGGGCGCTATGATCCCTTCGTTCTTATCATTGCGAATCCCGCGCTTCGCGGGATGAAGCAATCTTATCAATCGAGAGGCCCCAGATCGTATGAGATTGCTTCGGCGCATCTTCCGCATACGCGAAAGATGCTCCTCGCAGTGACAGGCGGCAAGTTGTGTCTTCCCCACGGGCTGCAGGCAATCCGTGCCACGCGGCTCAACGTAGAAGCGGCATCTTGCCGCTTCTTGAAGAGCCTGGAAGGCTCTTCTACATTAGGCGATGCACGCCTTCTTGTAGGGGCGGCCCTATGTGGCCGCCCATGCACGCGAGCACACCCTCGCGCAGGTTTGAAACCTGCGGGAGGATCGTGAGAACAAGGTGCGGTGACCCTCCCCTACGTACTGCGAATCCAGATCGGGCTGGACCAAGCCATGTTGCCGTCGGCCTGGAGGACCCGGGCGTAGTAGTAGTCGAAGGCCGCGCCGTCGAGCTCGGACGTCAGCGATTGGCCGAGCGGCGTCGTGTCGGTCCATGTGGCGGAGAAAAAATCGCTCTCGCCGGATAGGGTATAGGCCGCCTTGCCGTTTCGAATGATCTCGACACGGTCGATCTTGTCCGTGCCAATGACCTTCAAGTAGAGACGGCGCGGAACATCGGGGCTGTCGAGAATCATCTCTTCGCCCATGAATATTTCGTTAATGCTGAACTCCAGGCGGATGCGCTCGCCCGTGGCGCCGAAGCAGCGCCGGGCCTTGAGGGCCTCGTAGACCGCCCGGCGGGTGAGCGACGGGGCGTAAACGCCGAGGATGCCGTGCTTGTAGTTGATGTTCGCCGCGCGGTTGCCGGCGCAGCACCGGCCGGGGCAACTGTCGTGCGTGTCGCTGGAGGCCATGATGCCGAGGCGGTAGCCCCGGTTCAGCGCGTCGCGCACGGCGCCGCCCTCGATCTCTCGCTTGTCCCAGAGGGGATTGCCGCTGAACTCCGACGATCCCCAGCAGGAGTAGATCTCGACCAGGCGCTCCAGCTCGGGGTTGTGGTGGGTCCAGTCGTAGTTGTAGATCGTGTGGTGGGGGATGAGCAGCACCTCGCGCCCCTCGAAGAGGCGATAGAACTGCTCCGGGGTCAGCTCGCGTTGGTAGTAGGCGGCCTTGTCGCTGAGGGTCCAGTAGCTCTCCTCGATGATGTCGTCTGGAAAGTAGGCGTTGCGGTGGCCGTAGGTATTGGACGTCCACTCGAAGGCGCGGAGCGTGACGAACCGGCCCTCTTCGTAGTAGTCGCGCGTCTTCTCCTGCACCTCGGCCCAGGCGTCCGGGGTTTTCGTATACGCGAATTCCATGTGGTCGGAGACGGCGCAGATGTCGAGATGGGCATAGTCGCGGCCGTACTGGTAGTACTCATCCACCGTGCCGGGACCATCGCTGGCAAGGGTCTTGCCGTGGATGTCGCCGAAGTAGAGATTCAGCTTGGGTTTTTCCGGGATCGCCTCGACGGTATTGGATCGGCCCTCCTCGCGGATGCCCTCGCACTCGACCGTCACACGGAACCGTCCCGGTTTGTCGAAGGTGATGTCATCGACGACAGCATGATTGTCCGACGCCTCGTCGAGCTGGACCTCCTTCGAGATGCCCAGTTCGGGGACGGTAAGGGTCATGCGGCGGGTCACGTTCGTCAACGTAGAAGAGCCTTCCCGGCTCCTCATGAAGCGACAGGATGCCGCTTCTACCTTATCGTCCGGTCGATTGCGGAAGCGATCCAGCAGGGAGCATTTCAGTGCGACCGCCTCGCCCGCCCGGATGATGGGCGGAAGGACCGCGTGGATGATCGACGGCTTATCGGCGCGGACCTTGATGCGCGGCGCGTCGGTAATTTCACGATAGTTGCGTTTCCCTTCCGTGTCCACAAAGACGCGGAACGGCAGAGAGAACTCGCAGGCGTGCTTGCGCGCGTAGTCCTCGGGGAAGGTCTGGGCGCGAATGGGATCGGTGCCCGGCTCGTGCACGCCGTAGGTGAAGATGATCTTGTCGCCGGGATCGAGGGGCTGACGATCCACAAAAGCGACGGCCCATGCCTGGCCCATGGACTCGAGCATAGGGGTGATTCCCGCGTTGCCTTTGGTCTCGATCTCGAAGGTGACCGTCTTCTTCTGGTAGTAACCGCCGAGCTTCGGGAAGGGCTCCCAGCAGTCGTGGGGCAGGTTGATGCGCACGCTGCCGTTCGCGGCCATGCCGAGGGGGCCGACGACGTAGGTGATGACAAACGTGGGGTTGCTGCCGACGACGCATTCGTCGGTGGGCGAAAGGATTACTTGGCCCAGATCGGATTGGGAGCTTGAGATTTCGGTCACGGTTCAACCCAGCTTGCTGAGGATCGGTTGCAGGTGTCCGATGGAGCTCTGAACGCCGGCCAGCGGACTTCCTTCGCCGTCGTATTCGACGATGATAGCGCCCTTGTAACCGGTGTCGATCAGCTTCCGGAGGATCGCACCGAAGTCCACTGTGCCCTCGCCCAGGCCGCAGTAGGTGAGCTGGCCGTCCTTCGCGACCACGTCCTTCAGGTGGACGTTGCCAATCTTGCCCGCAAGTGTGTCGATGGCGTTCAGTGCATCGTGGCCCGCTGCCTGGAGATTTCCCACGTTGTAATTTGCCCCGAGGACGGGGTGGTCTGCGGCGTCGATCAGCTTGCGATCCAACTCGGCCGTGTTGACGGCGGCCTGGGTGTCGCTCTCGATGGCGAGGCGAATCTCGGCGGCGGCGGCGATCTCGGCGACCTCCTTCAGGGCGGGACGAGTTCGTTGGACCACGGGATTGATTTCCTCCTCCGGCTCCATGCCGCCGAGGTCGATGACGATCATACTCGCGGCAAGGACCGTGCACATCTCGACGTACCGCCGGACCAGATCAATGGCGTCCTCGCGCTCGTCCTGGCCGGCCGCAGCGAGAGATGCGCTGGTTTGAACTGCGGAGATGGGGAGGTGGTTCGACTCGCAGACGCGGCGGATCGCTTCGAGGCGGCGGCGGCTATGCTCGGGCAGCACGTGGGGGCACGCACCGGAGACGGAGCTCAGATTCACACAGTCAAACCCCAGGGACCCCAAGGCCGGGACGAACTCTCGCAACTTTTTGTCACGAAACGCCCACGTGTCACAGCCGACTTGCCATTGATCCATACTGTTCAGTGACCTCACGTCAAAATCGAGTAAATCTTTCAGATGAATTGAAGCCGGTTCATGGCAGCGTCTCTTTTACTGCACAGGAAAACTATAACGGCGGCCGAGGGCAAAGTCAATAGGCCAAGGGCCTGCGGGTTGCTTCCAGGGCGACCTGTTTCCCACCACGTTTGACAAAAACGGTTTGACATCCCCCGTGTGCGACGGTATTCTGTAGTCCGATACCAGAGCCCTAACCCGTAGAAAGGGGAGCCGCCTTGAGCACCGGAACCGAAGGCTTCTTGTCGAACCTGCCCGAATGGCTCGTCCTCGTCGCGCTCGGGGTGGCGGCGCTTTCCGCGCTGCTTGCCCTGATCTGTGCGCTGGTGGCGTTGCGCGTGCGCGGCCGGGTGGTGACCACCGCGACGACTCTCTCCTCGCTGGAGCAAAAGATGGAGGAGGTCCAGGCATCGCTGGCCCAGCGGATCGACGAGGCGCAGTTGTCCCTCGACCAGAAAACCGATGAGATCCGCGCCTCCGCACAGAGCCAGGCCGATGAGGCGAAGTCCAAGGCCGATCAGGCACGGCAGTTCGCGGAGCAGACCAGGAACGAAGTGACGAACATGGTGGACCGCGTTGCCAAGTTCGAAGACTACTTCCGGAATGTCTTCGAGAAGAGCCTTTCCAACACATTTGCGAATTTCGACCAGACCGTCACCGACGTTCTTGGCCAGATGCGCAGCGAGCTGGAGCGCGGCATCACGCGGATCGACCAGATGAAGTCCATGGTTGAAAACCGAGGCCAGGCCGAGGAGCGCCTGATCGAGAGCACCGAGGAGGTCCAGAATCTCCTTAGCGAAGGCCAGACCGGAGCGGAGCAGCCCGAAGAACCCGATAAATCCGAAGGCGCCTCCGGCCCCGCGCCTGTTGAAGACCCTGCTCCCTTCGATGAATCGGAAGAGGCCCCACCCCCGGCCTCGTGACTCTGTGTCAGTTGGCCGTCGGGTCGGGATTTCCCTGTGCATGTACATGTGCCATGCCCGAGCCTGCGTCTTCGCGGGCTTGAGCGTGCGAATACCGCGAGACCCGTGCCAACGGAAGACACGCTCAAACAAGGTTGAGCGTGCTTGACCGAATCGGCTTCTGCCACAGGAGCGAATCAAGCAACATGAAACGCATCAGACCACTCTCCACCATCTTGGCTGCGGCTATCGGAACACTGCTCTGCGTTGCCCATGCCGGCGAGCCGCCTCTCCCCCTGGTTCCCTATCCCAAGAGCGTGGTCGTGAGGGAGGGGAGATTCCCAATAACGAAAGATACGCGGATCGTTGTCGGCACGAATATCCCCGAGGCCGACGCCAACGGCGCGGCGATCCTCAACGAGGACATCGAACGAATGCTCGGCGGCCGATTGCGCATCGAGCGCTCGGGCACGATGTCGAAGGAAAGCGTCATCATATTCGACGGCTTCGGCGCATACCCCATCATCGCGAAGGCCTGCGAGGAGCGGAGATTCGCAATACCGAAAGACCTTCCACCCGAGGGATACTTCATCTCGATCCGCGGCGACGGCGTGTTCATCGGCGCGAAAGACCGACGCGGCATGGTCTGCGCTGCGCTGACGCTTGGTCAATTGATGGTGAAGCGCAACGGCTCCATCGAGGTCCCCTGCTGCGACATCGTGGACTTCCCCAGCCTGGCCATGCGCATCTGCCACATGCAGGTCCCGGCCTACACCGTGCAGGGGTGGAACCTCTTCGAACGGCGCGCCGAGCAGAAGCCGGAGATGTATCAGAACTTCAAAACCATGAACGACTACCTGCCGCTCCTGGAGCACATGACCCGCATGGCCCTCCGGTACAAGATGAACGGCATCCTGATCGACTTGTGCAACGTCTTCCGCTTCACAAGCTGCCCCGACATGGCGCTGCCCCAGGCCATGCCTGTCGCGGGCCTGAAGCCGATCATCGAACTCACGCGGAAGTACTACGCCGAGCCGATCCCCCAACTCAACCTGCTCTCCCACCAGGAACACTTCCTCGCCAAGGCCCGACCGGACCTGATGCTGGTGAAGCTGGCGCAGTATCCTAAAAAACGGGTTGCGCGGTACGACGACTTCTTCTACTGGGAGCCGGTTTACGATCCAAACAATTCGGAAGTGCGAAAGATCGTCGCCGGCGTGATCGACGAAACCATCGACCTCTTTCGGCCCACAATCCTCCACATCGGCCACGACGAGTGCGGGGCGCTTGGCTTTGTTCCCAGGAAGAAGGACCGCGAAATCACCGCGCTCTTCGCCGGCAGCGTCCGTTTCCTGCACGACTACCTCAAACGGCGTAACGTGCGGACGATGATGTGGGGCGACATGCTCCTGAACCAGCGGCAGTTCCCCACCGGCTCCGCACACGGCGCCCATCCCGGCGCGCCGACCTGGCCGGCGGCCAAGGACATCCCGAAGGACGTCATCATCGCGGACTGGCAGTACTACCCCTTCGTCCGGCCCTATCCCGACACGGGCGGGCCGAGGGCGGATTTCCCGTCGAGCCTCTACTTCTCCGACAACGGGTTCGCCGTGGTAGGCGCCGTCTTGGGAAAATTGGCAATAACGAAAAAACATATCGACCGCTGGCGGCGGCACCGGGCGCATAACCAGAACTTCTCCCGCTACGTGGCCGGCCTGAACCCGGACGGGAAGCCGGACAAAGGCATCGGCCTCGGCATGATCGTATCGCACTGGTATCTCAATCCCCCCTGGCTCGATGCCGTGCGCGACGAGAAGGCCATGTCCATCCTCACCTCCGCCGAGCAGTTTTGGAATGCGGGCCAACGCCGCGATCCCGTTGTCTGGCGCAACTGGAACAACTGAACGGTCTACTTGGATCCCGCTTGTTGGCTGTGGTAGCGCTCCAGCGCCATGGCCAGGATGTCGGCGTGGTCGAAGGCCAGCTCGGGCAGGTTGTCCATCGAGTGCCACACCGCCTCGGCAGCGTCATCGCCGGCGCGAACGTGGGTGCGGTGCGCGTCGATCACGGCGAGATAGACCACCGTGATGACCCGCGTGCGCGGATCGCGGTCGGGCGCGCCGAAGGCATGGAGTTGCTCGATCTCGACGTCCGTCACGCCCGTCTCCTCCTCCAGCTCCCGGCGCGCCGCCTCCTTGAGGGACTCATCCATCTCGACAAAGCCGCCCGGGATGGCCCACATGCCCTTGTAGGGATCGGACTTCCGCCGCACCAGGAGCACCTTCAGGCCATTGTCGGTGGGCCGGAAGATCACGGTGTCCACGGTGACGCAGGGACGGGGATAGTCGTAGGTGTATTTCGCCATCTCTCTCAATCCTGGATGCCCAACTCTTCGCGCGTTCGCCTCGTGAGTTTCCTCAACCTATCGCTCACCTCGACGGGATAGGCATCCCTCGGCGCCAAAGCGCGGAAACGGTCGCCCAGGCATGCAATCTGTTCCTGCGCCCGGTCCCGGATCACATCGAGGGGCAGGGGCGGGCTGCTCCGCTTTCCCTCCTCGACGGCCGGCTCGATCAGGGCCGCGCCTTTCTGAGCATCATCGGCGGTGGTGAGAACGTCCCGGACGAACATGCCGTTCGCATCGGCCTGGCGGAACACCTGCTTCGCGCTGGGGTAGGTCGCCTTGTCCTCGCTGGCCTTCATTTTGTAGGCCACCTTGTTCCCGGAGCGCTGCTCGACCAGTTTGTACACGCCGCCGAGAGCGGGGGCGTCCTTCGAGGTGACCATCTCCGTCCCGACACCGAAGAGATCGATTGGCGCATCCTTGGCGAGCAGCTCAGCGATCTTGTATTCGTTCAGATCTCCGCTGGCGATGATCTTGACATCCCTCTTGCCGGCGTCGTCGAGAATCTTCCGCACCTCCCTGCTCAAGGCCGCCAGGTCGCCGCTGTCGAGGCGGACGCCGCGGATGGGGAAGTCCAGCCGCGCCGCGCGCCTGGCGCCCTCGATGGTGTCGTAGGTGTCGATGAGCAGGACCGTACTGTCGGGGAACACGTCATGGTATCGCCGGTAGGCCTCCTCCTCCGTGTCAAAGGCCATGGTCCACGAGTGCGCCGCCGTGCCGACGACGGGGATGCCGAACATGGCGCCGGCGAGGACGTTCGACGTGGACGTGCACCCGCCGATATAGCTCGCCCGCGCAGCCCATAGGCCGGCCAGAGGGCCGTGGGCCCGCCGCGTGCCGAAGTCGGCCACGAGCCTCCCCTGCGCGGCCTGGACCACACGCGCGGCCTTCGTGGCCACAAGGGTCTGGAAATTGATCGTCGTCAGAAGATATGTCTCCACCACCTGCGCCTCGATGACCGGGGCCGTAACACGCAGGACGGGCTCGTTGGAGAAGAAGACGGTCCCCTCCGGCATGGCGTGAACGTCGCCCGTGAATCGGAAGCCTTTCAGATAATCGAAAAACTCGTCGCTCATGTGCGTGAAGACGTCGTGGCGCCGGAGGTAGTCGATGGCGTCGTTGTTGAACCGCAGGCGCTCGATGTATTGCAATGCCTGCTCCAGGCCGGCGGCCACCAGGAACGCCCTGTGCGGGGGCAGTGTTCGAACGAACAGCTCGAACGTGGCGACCTGATCGAGTCGGTTCTCGAAGTATCCCGCCGCCATGGTCAGTTGGTACAGGTCGGTGCACAGGGCAAGATTGTCCTCGCTCACGAAGGGGAGAGGTCTCTCTCCTGAAGCCATTCCTTTCTCCTCAGGGCCAATCTTAACGTGCACCCGTCACCCGCAGATACCGCACTGATGTTCGACCGGAGGCGAGGTCCGTCGCCGCGATCGTCCAGATGCCTTGCCTGTCGTTCGGGGCGATGTCGAGCTGGATTGTGGCCTTGCCACCCGCCGCACCGTAGTACCCGCTGAACTCGGCGGGCCGGCCCTCCGCATCCAGGATGTCCATCTGGATCGGGCACACCGCATCTACGGGTCTGCCATTGGCATCCAGCACCTCAATCGTAATTGTCCCCGACGTGCCCCGCGCGATGGACTCGGGGCATTTCACGCGGACGGACTCGATGGCCGAGGGCGTCACCATGAGCAACCGCCCCTTGCACGGACCGAGGTGCGCCGAGATCGTGAGCTTGCCATCTTTCACTTCCGCTGCAACCGGTTTGTGATTCACAAGATCGTAAACAACGCCGCCGGCGCGGTTGACCGTGATGACCGTGTCCGATGGCAGGCCGTTCTCCATGACGAGACCGTGGCGCCCGACGTAGTCGCCGTACTCCCGGTTATCGTTTATCGCGAAAACGTAATCCGTGTCGCCATAGCGCCGGCGGTAGGTGATGACCTGCGGGTTCGACGACTCGACATACCGCGTGTAGTGCGGGTCGAGATCCTTCCGCAGCGCCGCCGCCCGGGCGAGGAGCGCCGCCTTATCTTCCTTGGCCTTGCGGGTGCGATCATAGGATTGGATCAGGATGTCGGGCTGGATGGCCGGGGCCAGGTTCTCGTCGCCGACGATCAGGCCGCCCTTGGCCTGGAACTCCTTCGCCCGCTTCGCCACGCTCTCCGTCAGCACGTCGCAGCCCATCATGAAGAGCACCTTGAATCGGTCCAGGCCGTCGCGGAGAACCGTCTCGTCGTAAACAATCTCGGGCTGAAGCTGGGCGTACTGCACGATGTGGTAGGCGTTGCCCTCCCAGCGGCCGTTCCAGCCATACGTCCCCCGGCCGGCGAACATCTGCGACGCGAAGCTCTCGAGAAACGCCACGTCGGCTTTCACACCGGGGACCTGGAGGAGCGTCGGGCCAAGGGGGCGAACGACGGTCCGTATCAGGCGTGCCAGCTCGTACTTCGTCTGGGGGTTGGTGTAGCGATAGCCCCCGGGTTTCTCCGTATGCACCAGCGACCCCCAGCCGTGATACATGATGCCGCGGATGGGCCGGCTGATCTTCGTCCAGAACGCCTCGCGCAGGTGCATGGGAGCGATGGTGATGAAGTCGGCGTCGGGGTCGGTGTCCTCCCATACGGTCTGGCGCTGCACGGCCTCCTGCGAAGCCTTCGATTTGGGCGCGGTCTGGGAGCGATACCAGATGATCTGGGTCATCTTCATGACCTTCTGGTAAGGCGGACCTCCTTTCGCCATTGCGAACAGCTCATCCGTCGCACAGGCGATGCGGATGGGGTCGGGGTAGGAGTAGGTCCACTGCGAGAGGATGTCCACCGCCCCGCCGTTTCCCCATATGCTCGGTACGCGGACGGCGGGGTCGTGGTAGGTCCATAAATCCTTGCGGCCGGTGGATTTGAGACCCTTGTGCAGGGCGGTGTGCATGGGGTTCCAGCCGTCGCCGGTCTTCCAGAACCATTTGTAGTAGGTCAGGATCGGGTTGTCGTCGGGGATGATGCGGTCGGCGGGGAAGTCCTTCAGCTTCTCATATTTCACGCCGCGCGACGACGACGTCACCTCCTCCGGGATGTCGTAGCCGGCGAATTTCTTGAACGCATCCTTGTCGCGCTGATGGAAGCAGGGCCTGGTATGGCCCCTGACCTCGGTGTGGACCATGGACGCCTCAAATGCGGGAAACTTGCCATAGGTCTGCGCCACCGACGCGCCGACGTTGTAGCAGAACTTCCGGGCCTCGGGGAACTGCCCGCAGACATCGCCCTTGTCTTTATCCTTCCCGCCGTAGGGCTTGCCCTTGCGGTCGATGCGGCGCATCTTGTCCTGGGTTCGCCGGAGCCAACTGCCCGGCGAGAGACCGGCGATGACGCCGAAGTTCTCGGCTAAGCAGAGGTTGAGCATCTCTTTCGCCCTGGCCACGTAGTCGGGCCGGGCGCATTCGTCGATGGGCTTTCCCGCGTCCCATATCTTCTTGAAGTCGCAGCTCAGACCGAGGCAGTGGGTGAAGCCGATGTCCTTCATGCGCTTCACGGTCTCGATGGAATTGCCGTGACCGCCCCACATGACAACGGGCATGGTGTTGGGAGTGCGCCGGGCAACGATGGTGACGGGGAAGCTCTCCTCGCCCACATACGCTTCCGGGGAAACGATGGGGGCCTTCGGAGCGGCCTTGCCTTTCACTGCCGGAGTCGCCTTCGGAGCGGCGTTGGACTTGGGCGGGCCTGCATCGTGTCCCCGATCGCGCGGGATCGTGATGCTGGCCTTCACCTGATAGGTGTCGGGTCGGAGAGAGGTGTCGAGGGGGTAGTCGATGTGTTTCGTCTCGCCGGCGGCGAGTTCGGGCAGGTTGAAGGTCTTCTCACAATACCCACTCATGGAGACGCGGGCGACCGCGCCCTTGAGGGGAACGCGCAGGAGATTCGTTAATGTAAAACGCAACACCTGGCCCTTCTCCATGCGCCGGAAGCTCGTCCGCTCGGAGACGAAGGCAAACCGGGCCGGGCAGAACTCACGCACGCCGTTACTGATGCGCACCTGGTCGATATAGCCGGGGAAGCCGTGGTAGTAGCTGCCGATGCGGTCGCCGATGGAGAGGGGCTTCTTGCCGGGAACGATGTTCTTCCGGCCGGGGTAGGTGGTCTTGCCGATGGGGATGCCGTTGACGTAGAACGCGCCCGTGCCCGCGCCGTCGTAGGTGAAGGCGATGTGGTACCACTTGCCGGGCTCGTAGGATCGCTTCTCCGAATAGTAGGTCTGGGAGTCGCCGCCGAAGCCGAGGATCGCGCGCCAGGCGCGGGACTCACTCCGCCTGCCGGCGCCGCCGAGAATGATCTGGTAGTCGGTGTGGTCCACGTACTTCTTGTCGATGAAGAAGCAGTCGGGGTAATCCTTGAACTCGGGCTTGGGTTTCATCCAGAACTCGATGGTGAACGCGCCCTTGGGCGTGAGGCCGGGGCTGTTGGCGGCGGTGGCGGCGTGCTTCTTATCCCCCACAGGCCAGCCGCAGAAGGATTCGAGCGCGCCGCCGAACTTGCCCTCTTTGCTGAACTTCGCCCCTGCGGGTTTCAGGTCGTGGCCGTGGCCGGAGTTGTCTTTCGCCTCCGAGCCGGGGTTGAACTGCCACAGGGCGATGACGTGTTTGCCGGTGGCGTCGTCGCCCTTGTACTCCGTCTCCCACGGCTCGCAGAGCTGAGGTTTCTCGTCCTGGGCAAGGGACGGTCCGCAGAAGCATACCACCGCAAGAAGCACAAGCCCGATCCGCCATTGGTTAGTCATTCCTACTCCTTTTCTGTTGTTTCCTGGTTCCCAGGCTCTGCCTGCTCCCCTTCGTCCCCAGGCAGAGCCCAGGGACGAGGTCGGATATGGAGGGTCTTACTCCCGCATCCTCAAGACCTGCAAGTACACCGGCCGCCAGATGCCGCCGGCGGCGGCGGTGTTCATGGCGCGGACGGTGATCTGGTTCTTCCGGCCCTGGCGAATGAGATTGGTCACGTCGAGCCGGAAGGGGATGTTCCACCCCTTCGGGCCGATGTCGTGCTCGCCGGCGTATTGGCCGTTCACCCAGACCCATGCACATTCATCAACGCCCTCGAACCGCAGCACGATGCGATTCGCATTCTTGAATTTCGGCGCATCGACGATCCGGCGATACCAAGCCGTGCCGATGTATTGGATGCCGTGGTTCTGCCAGGCCGTCTCGATGGTAAGGCGGCGCCACTTCTTGTCGTCGAAGTCCGGCTTGAACCAGCCCTTGTCCTTGCCCTCCTTCTTCGGATCGAGGCAGAAGGCCCAGTTGTCCTTCGGCAGGCGGACGCTCTCGGCGATGTCGAAGAAGTGGTCCACACCTCTTTGCGCGGCGGCCTGGACGGTGGGGTCATCGTCCTTGGCGGCGGTCTCCAGGAGCTTCAGTATCTCCTCCGTGCCTGGCCGGACCCGGGCCAGGGCCACGGCCGCTGCCTGGCGCACGAGGGGCTCCTCGTCCTTCAGCGCCTTGGCCAGACGCGGCACGGCTTCCGCTCCCATACCCGCCACAGCTTGGACTGCCATGCGGCGCACGACCATGTCGCTGTTGCCCGTCGCCTTCAGCAGGGCGGGCATGGCCGGTTTGCCGAGCTGGAGCAGCACGCGCGCCGCGGTCCGCCGAACGACCCTGTCTTTATCACGGAGCATGCCCGCGAGTGCGTCGGCCGATGCCTGCCCCGACGCAGCCATGGCAAGGATGGCTTGGCGCCGGACGCGCGGGCAGGGATCGCGTAGCGCCTCCTCCGCCTCTTTGCAGTGACACAGCGCGATGCATGTCAAGGCCATGAGCAGACACAAGGATTGCTTCGCTCTCATTGTCCTTGCTCCTCTCTCTGTGTTGCTTCTCCGGTCAATATTTCAACCGTGTCCCACACCCCTTGAAAAAGGAAGTAGACGCCTCCCTCGATCAGCACCCGGCTTCGTGTCGTCTCCAACAGCGGCCAACCGATGACCATGCCGCCTGCGAATACGCCGAGCGACACGAGCCAGCGGATGCCGATAAGCCGCTCGCGTCCTTCGGCCTTGAAAAGGCTAAGGCAGCGGTTCCACGTGAGCCCGAGGAGACAGAACGTGGCATAAAACTCCCTCAGGAGGAGAGTCGTGGCGATCGTCACAACCAAGCAGAGTACGCCGATGATCATTCCGACCGCAAACATAACGTCGGACTCACTTCGAAAGTGCTTCTGGCCAAGCCCGTCATCGTCAACAAACTTTTTGGCTACGCGCGCGAGATTGTCGCTCAGCTTCTCCGTCTTGGATGGCTTGTAATAGAGGAGACCGACGGCAAACCAGCCCCAGAAGATTGCTATCGCAACTTCCGTTCCCACGATGTCCTTCATGCGGAGAAAAGCGGCATCGTCCATCCGCGCCAGGTTGGCGAACGCCGCGAACAATGTATAGGCAACGTAGTAATCGATCCATGACACGAAGAGGGCCTTGACCGGCCTGCGCGACAGGAAGCGCAGCTTCGGACTGAGCCGGGCGAGAAATTCAACCATGTCCATCGGCTCACCTCGCCGTCTTTTCTGTCATCTCCTCCGCCTGTTCTTCCTCTGCCACTCGAAGATCGACGGCACTGGCGGCTTGGGGCGGGGGGCGTCGCCGAAGGGACGAATCGTGTTGGTTCTGTTTACTGCGGGTTTCGCCCTCCCTTCCAAGAGCTTTCCATTTCCGCCGAGGATGACATTGTCATAAATCTCGACGCCGATGCAGTTCTTATCCTTCAAGATGATCGCCGGCTGCTTCGGATCTTTCAGGATAAAAACGTTTCCCCTGATGATGTGATCGAAACTGGCGCAGCGGGCGAATACGGACGGCCCGGTCTCCGCGAAGAACCGGTTGTAGGCGATGATCCAGTTCTCGTTCATGCCGCCCATCCAGAGGGACCCACGGGGCGATTTCACATCGCAGTTGTACACGACATTGCGCGGGCCTTCGGGGCCGTGGGCTTCGTCCTCCGGAGGCGATGCCCAGAAGCCGTATCCGTAAGAGCCCGTCCCTTTCTTCGCATCAATGACGCAGTTCTCGATCAAGTTCTCGTTGGTCCAGCCCGCGTGCCACTGGCCGTCGCTCTGGTAGAAAGTCGAATTGCGAATCACGTTCCCCGACGCGGCCCATTGGTAACAGGGGCCATGCCGCATCCGACTGACCTTGCAATTCTCCATCAGGCAGTCCCAGTCCGTCTGCCACCCCACGTATGCGCTGCCGCCGCCGCCGTGGTTCCACGAATCATCCATTACGCAATCGCGTATCTCGCACCACTTCGATTTGCCGAAATAGACCGCATGGCGTCCGGCCTTCTTCACGTGCAGGTTGCGCGCCCAGGACTCCCAGGCATTTTGGAAAGAGACACCCGTCATCCAGAACGGCACCCAATGCTCGATATAGAAATCCTCCGCGCCGCAGCGCCGGATCGGCTTCCATTTCTGGACATAGGCCCCGTCGATGATGGGGTATTCGATGCGGAGCGGTTGGTTCAGGCGAAGCCTGCGTCCATTGACCCGCTCGATGACAAACTGATAGCAGCGATACCAGCCCCATTTGCATTTGTTTCCCGTGAGTTCTTTCCATCGCTCCGTCGCGGGGGCGCGCATGAAGATGCGGTCGCCTGCCTTGAGATCGGGATCCGCAGCGAGGAGAATCTCTCGCGAACCGCGCTTGCCGTCCTCGGCGAGCTTGAGCTTCTTGCCGTCATACCCCTTGCCCCGAAAGAGGATCGCCGCCGAGCCGTTCGGCTTTCGCTGAGGGCGAGCGGATTTTGTGTCCACCGTGACTTCGATCTTCGTCTCGAACTTTTCGCCATTGCGATATTCGGCCACGCCTCGCAAGATGTGCTTGCCTGATTTGACTTTGGACGTGACCGCCCGCCCCCATGCGCCGATTGAAAATGTCCCGCCCCAGTGCAGGCTGCGGCGTTTGTCGCAAATGACCTTACCGTCCACGGCGATCGTCATCCGCATCAGGTCTTTCGGGTAGCAGTGAATCTCGATCCAGGTGTTGCGGTCAACCGTGCTATTGGGTTCCGGCCAGAAAAAGCGTACGCGCTTCTCCGCCGTCGGGCCGTCCTTGTATCGGAAGATGAGCTTTGTCCTGTCCATCCCCGAGCCGCGGATGACCACGTTGTCGGATTCGACCAGGATCGTCCGGTCGAGGTAAAAGGTCCCCGGCGCGATCAACAGCGCGCCGCCGCCCTTTTCGGCCAAGGCGTCAACGGCCTTTTGGATCGCGGCGGAGTCGTCGCCCTCGTCGTCCGGCTTCGCGCCGAAATCCTCGGCCCGAAGTTTCACCTCCACCTTCGGAATTCCCCCCGGCACGCCGGCGTATGTCCAATCCGGATAAACGATCCCGTCCGGTCCGACCACATCCGCCTCGGTGAGTTTCTCCTTCTCGCCGGGTTTGATTTTGTACGTTCCCTTCCACGGCGGCTTCGGCGGCGGCGGAGGGAGTTGCTCGATCTTGAAGTCGTCGAGATAGGCCGCGACAATGGCCGCTTGATAACTATGAATCCAGATTCCGAGCGACGCGGCGTTCTCCGGCGG
This sequence comes from Planctomycetota bacterium, assembly GCA_013152475.1. Classification (GTDB taxonomy): domain Bacteria; phylum Planctomycetota; class Brocadiia; order JAADGH01; family JAADGH01; genus JAADGH01. The sequence goes on along the minus strand of JAADGH010000241.1, from coordinate 19,411 downwards.
CTCGACGACGGTTTCGCGGCGAATCCATTTATTCAAAGGCACTCCAGGATTGCCCGCGTGTGCGCTGCCGACCTTTTCGCCTTTGCCATCGAAGAACTGGGTATAAACGCCAAGGCCGGACCCGGAGACGGGATAGACCTGCCAGGAGATTTTGTAGCGGTACTTCGGATCGATTTTGATCTTGGCGGACGCGGTGTCCGAGCCGTCCTTCTTCGACGGATCGACCACCTTGATCGAATGCTCGCCGGTCACCTTCTGATCGGTCGAGAAGGAGCAGAGGGGGTTCTTCTCCCGGAACGTCCATCCACCAACGGCGGCGGAGAACTTCTGCGGCGCGGGGGCTTCGGCGGCTTTCGTCGGTTCCTGCTCCGTCTCCGGAGTGCAGGAAAAGGCCAGGGCTGACAGCATTGCGGCGAGCAACAGCAGACGTCTTCTCATGGGTCCTCCTCCGTTTCCGTCGGGCCTTTGACCATAGCAGATGGACGGCGACATGACAACAACATTTCGGCGCGGCCTGGCCGTCGGGAGAAGGACGGCTTCCGGTCTGAGCCTATGGGAGTTCCTTGCTCCTCTTTCCGCCGTGTTTGCGGAGAAGATTGGCAAGTTTCTTCTGGTCGTGTTCGAGGGTGATGTCAAGCGGGGTCTTGCCGTCCCGGTCCCTTGTGTTCACTTTGGCGCCGTTGCGGATGAGGAGCGCGGCGACCTCGGCGTGGCCCTTGCCGGCGGCAACGTGGAGCGGGGTCCCGCCGGCCTCGGATATGGCATTCACATTCGCGCCGGCCTGGATGAGCATCTCGGCGGCTTCGACGCGGCCCTTCCTGGCGGCGATATGGAGCGATGTCCAGCCCATGATGTGGCTCGCGTCGATGTCTGCGCCTTTGCCGATGAGGATAGCGATGAGATCTCTGTAGTCCTTCGCCGTGGCGATGTGCAGCGGCGTCCAGTTCAAGTGGTTCTTGGCGTTCACGTCCGCGCCTTTGTCGATCAGGAGGAGGACGATGTCCCGGTTCCCGCCGGCGGTGGCCCAGTGCAGCGGCGTGGCGCCGAGGTCGTCCTTCGTGTCGAGGGGGAACCCCCTGTCGAGGAGGGCCTCCACCCTGGCGAGGTCGCCCGACTCGACAGCGGCCTTGAATCTGTCCACGTCGTGGTCGTAGGCCATGGCCGTGCCGGCGGCTGCAGCCGCCAGCAGCACCAGCACCCAAATCCAGGTCCGCTCTGCCATGCTTAGGATCTCCTCAACAATGTGCGCGGCAGGGACGCAACCACTTCTCCTGCTCTATTCCAGCGTCACAAGCGAGACGGCCATGTTCTGCAACCGAAGCGGGAGCGTCACACTTCCATCGGCGGCGACCTGAACGGTCTCGGATTTTACCACGTCAAGATCGCCGGTTTCGAGATTATACTTGCCGCCGTTCGTGTCTTTCTTCGCGATGACGTAATCGTAATACGGGTTCGTGTGCGTCTCGTCGATGAGGTATTGCTTGAGTGTGAGCCGCCGGCCCTTGGCGAGTCCGGTCACCTTCACATCGAACTCCCGGTCCTCCTTCGATCCGAGATCGAACGTCCACAGCAGGAGGGCGATGCCGGACTCGTCGGCGCTGGCGATGAGGCCCGCCGCGTTGTCGGGGGCGATGCCGCCGACCCCGCTCATCTCGATGGGCAGCTCCTTCGCCTTCATCATGCTCTCCATCTTCAGGGCGAAATAGGGCGTCGTGACCACCGGGCCTTTCAGGAGTGGCAAGCCGCCGTATCGGCGAATCATGTTTTCGTCATAGTGAAAAGTGAATCCGGGGTCGCGCGCGCCGGTCCGGGCATCGGCGATCTTCTCAATGAAGTCGCACGCCACCGTCGGTGCGTCGGCGGGGCCGGCAATCAGCTTCGGCTCGCCCCACGCGCCCCAATCGGCGACGGTGGTGCTGCCCGGTGGGCCGCAGGAGGTGCGGAACTCGATCTGGATTGTCTTGCCGGCGTACGGCTTCAACGTGATCTCGTGCTTCTTCCACGGGATGGCCCTCTGATGCAGATCGAACACGGTTTTCTCCGCCCCATCGCTCTTTACCACGATCCGGAACGTGACGCCATCCATCTTCGGATAGTGCTTGATCGCCAGGCCGGTGAAGAAGGACAGGCGCGGGTCCGCCCCAGCGGGGACGCTGACATCGTAGCAACCAAACGTGTAGTTGGCCCTGTTCGATCCCGTCGGTGGGTGCGCCAGGATGCCGAGCTTCTCCACACCTGCGGCCTCGAGTTTGCGGGCGATGAAGCGTGCGGCTTGTCGGCCTTCTTTGTCGAAGGGCCCTTTGTGCGACACGATGTCCGTCGGCGGCATGTCCGTCGGCAGGAAGTGGTTGAAGCTCACGTGGCCGACCTTCGCGATGCCGGACCGGCGCATGAAGTGATGGGCGGCGGTGATGTAGGCCGCAGCGTACTCGTTATCCTGCTTTTTGTCGCGAAGCCACAGGTTGAACTCGTCGAGGAAATACTCCGGCTCCGGCTTGAGGCCGGGATACTCCTCGGCCACCATCTTGCGGACCGCATCCACCATCTCGCCGTATTCCTGCGGGTGGCCCTTGCGATAGCCGTGGAAGCAGACGAAGTCGAGCGGGAGTTTTCGTTCTGCGCAAAAGCGAAGGAATGTTCGCATGAAGTGCGCCCCCTCGCCGCGCGGGTCGGCCGCCAGGGCGGGTCCGCCGACCTTCGCCTTCGGATCGACCTCGTGCACGACGCGGACGGTGCGTTCGTAGAGATCGCAGATCAACTGCCAGTCGGTCTCGCCGCGCCGGACGGGGATGTCGCCCTCGTTGAGCGAGGTGACGTAATACCGGACACCGTACTTGCGCTCGACGCAGTGCTTCACGATGTCGCGCATCAGCGCGTCCCATTCCCCGTAGCTCTGCGGCGGGGCGTAGGCGATCTTCTGGCGGAGTTTCGGGTTGTCGGACTGGATCGAGCTCAGGGCCCGGGGCATGTTATAGGCCAGGCGGATGTACGGCTCGGCCCCCGCGCTGCGGGCGAGGTCGACGAGATTGTCGAAGTCGGTGAAGTCGAGATGGATCTTCCCATCCTTCCCGCGCTCGACCTTCACCCCCCACAGCCACGTGTCGGAGAAAGAGACGAGGCGCACCATGCGGAATCCTGCTCCAACGAAACGCCGGTAATACGCATCGCCCTTCTTGAAGGGCAGGGGGTTGTCCTTGGAGTTCCACGGCGTGGTGAAGTCATGCACCCGCCGCAGGGGGCCGAGGGGTCGCGAGGCGTCGATGACGGCGACCACCTTCCCTTTCTTCCCCATCGCGAAAGGCGGCTTGAGGAGGACGCGATCCGTCAGGAGGAACTCATCGACTGCGGCCTGGGCCGGCTGCCTCCCCGGTCCGCGCGTGCCGATGAGCATGGCTTCCGGCGGATCGTTGAAAGGCACGGCGCCGATTTTGAACCGCTCGGTGTCATCTGCCTTGAGCATGACGAGCAGCGTCTCGTCATCGACGGGCATCCAGCTTGCCGTCACGTGATGCCACTCGCCCGGTTTCCAGTCGCGCACGGGGACATCCACGGCGAACCACGCAGGTACGCTCCCGCGATAGGCGAAGCGCAGCGACCCGCCGTCGGTCTTGAAGAGGGTGAGGTGCGTCCGGCCCTTCTGTGCGTTGAAGATGGCGTGGGGGTTCCCCTCATCCCCTCGCCACGAGGGGCGCACCCACACGTCGATCGATCCCTGACGGGGGTTGAACCGGCCCGCAAGGGGCAGCGTGACATAGTTGCCCGGTGCGAATTGCGCCGCCTTGCCCTCGTGCCCCTCGACGAACTGGACATTGCCCTGCAAACGTGCGCCCGCGGCGGCGATCTCGTCGGTGGAGTCGAAGTGAAGCCTCGTCTCCTGCGCCGCAACAAAGGAAATCAGGCAAACGACCAGGCCGAGAATCAGAAACACGCGTGTGGACATAATGTGGTTCCAAAATGCAGGGAATCGGCAAAACGGCCTGCGCTCGTTCCGGCATTCAGCCCTTCGCGGCGTCGGCCTCAATGTCGGCCAGGCACACGCGCTCGCCGTCGCGCATGGCGGAGCGGTGGACGGCGGCCTCGAAGAGCAGCTCGTTCCATGCGGCCTCGCCGTCGGCGGGGAAGGGCTTGTCCTCCCTCATCGCCTGGATGACGCCGTCGGCCATGCGGGGGAAAGACGCTTCATACTGCCCCCACTCGCCTTCGCTCTCGCCCTCCCACAGCTCTTCGTCCTCCTGCTTCCACGCGTTGGCCTTGCCGCGACGGTACCATCCGTCCAAGCCGCGCGCCTCGGCGTAGCTTTCCGTACCGCAGATCATGATGCGGAGGGGGTGGTCGTCGAAGCCCCAGCCCATCGAGCCGTCCAGCGCACCCGCAACGCCGCTGGCCCAGCGCATCTGGATCATCCGCTGCCACCCGCCGTCTTCCGACGGGTCGCCGATGCATCTCACCCATTCGGGCAGGCCCATGGTCCACAGGATCTGGTCGATGACGTGCGACCAGCAGTTGAAGTGCGCCCGTGCGCGCACCATCCGAATCTCGCCCAGCCGCCCATCGACGGCGTCGTCGTGGAGCTTGCGGAAGTGCGTGAAGAAGCGGTAGTTGTAGTCGATCCCGAACTTCAGCCCCGAGTCGCGCCATTCCTTGATCGCCGGCCAGGCGATGGGTGCGTCTTCCTCGCGGACGCGATATTGCCCCTCCATGCCGCACAAGGGCTTCTCCGTAAACACATGGCGGCCGGCGGCGATGAGCTGGCGGAGCGGGTCGATGCGCCGCGTCTCGTTGGTGATGAGGAGCATGAGCTCGGCATCGCAGTTGGCCAGGAGATCGTCCAGGCTCGCGTAGCCCGGGACGCCGAACTCTTCCTTCGCCTTATCGAGCAATGTTGGGTCCATGTCGCACACGGCGACCAACTCGGCGTCGGGATGGTTGGCAAAATTCCGGCCATGACGCAACCCCATTCCCCTGCCGCTAATCAACGCACACTTAATCATAATTTCCTTTCTCCTGAACTCGGGGTTTCCCTCTTTGGGTTAGATCTGCAATTTCTCACCCACCGACTCGTCGGGGTGCTCCTCGCCGATACAGATGAGGCCGCTGACGGCGCCGGATTTGTCGCGGAGGGCGCTGTTGTGCCAGAGGATGCGCCGGCGGATGCCAACCTTTGTGATGATAGGACAATCGTAGGTTTCGGGGAAATTTTCCTCCTGCACCGATGCAACGACCTTGCGGAAGTCATCCTGCTTTTCGCTCGGGATCAGGACGCCGATCCAGTCCTGGCCAAGGAGCTCTTTCTTGGAGTACCCCGTCGATTTCTCGGCCTTCTTGTTGAGCAGCATCAGGTTCCCATTGAGACCCGACCCGATGATGATCACGTTGGCGTTTTCGATGAGGCTGTCCTGAAGCTCCTTCTGCGAGCGGAGATGATCTTCGAGCCGCTTTCGCTCGGTAATGTCCTTGGAAATGCCGCACATCGCCACGATCTCGCCATCAGGGTTCTTGACAGGAAGCAATGTCGTCAAGAGATCCACCACCGTGCCATCCTTGCGAAGCCCCTGAAATTCCACGTTGCGGACCGTCTCGCCGGCGCGGACTTTGTCCACGAACTCGGCCACCTTCTCCTGTTCGCTCTCGGGATAGAGCATGGGCGCCTTCTCTCCCTTCACCTCCTTGGCGGTGTAGCCGAAGATTTCTTCGGCGCCCTTGTTCCAGATGGTGATGACGCGGTCGGGGTCGGTGCCGATCACACTGTCGCTGACATTCTCCACCATCTCGTGCGTCTGGCGGAGGTGCTCGGCAAGCATCTGCTGCTCCAGCTCGGCGAGCTTGAGCTTGGTCACATTGCGCACCGTCTCCACGGCGGCGACGGTGCGGCCGTATTCATCGCGCAGGGGGGAGGCAAGCATCTCATGCCATCGCGGCCGGCCGCGGGTGTCGGTGCCCTGGACGGTGAGGCTGTGGGGCTCGCCGGTCTCGATGGCCTTCAGCACGGGGCAGCCTTCGCACGGGCCTTCCTGGTCGCGGCTGCAGAACTCTTTGTAGCACGTCTTCCCGGGCTTGGCGTTGGGGAACCACTGCTTCTGCCGGTCGTTGACATTGATGATTTCCAGGTTTTTGTCGATGATGGCGATGCCGTCGCCGGAGGAGTTGAATATCTCGCGGAGCCACTCCACCGACTCCGACAGCTTTTCCGTCTCCTTCCGTATCTTTTTTGGGAGGATTATTCGACACAGGATGAGCAGGGCGATGGCCGCGCCAAGCAGCAATCCCGCCGCCATGATGCCGAACAGGATCGTCCAGTTTGCTCCTTCCAAAATGGTCAACAGGCAGAGATCAGCCAACTCACACCTCCGGCATCTTCGGCAGAGGCTGGTTCGCATCGAGCGGGATTACCTGCTTCTGCTCGGATGCGTTCAGGATGGCCAGCGCGATCTCGATGTTCACGCGTGCGTCCTCGCCGGTAATCGTCGGCTCGCGGTCCTCCTGGCAGGCGCGGACGAAGTCCGTGTCCTCGTCCAGCTTCGCGAGCTTGGCCTCCGGCTTTTCGTGTTCCTTCAGAGGGACCTCGATGGTCTGCATCCCGTTCGTGTCATCGGTCTTGTATCGAATCTCGTTTCGCCCATGAAGATACGCCATCCCCTTGCTTCCCATCAAGCCCCGGTTGCTGAAGCCGATTCGCGCCCCCTGGCTGGCGTCGAGCCGGCCGAAGGCGCCGTCCTCGAAGGTGAGGATTGCGGCAAAGGTGTCGTCGTAGTCGGGAACGTCCTCGCGGCTGTAGCCCATGCTGCCGTAGACGGACGTCACCTTGCCGCCGATGCAGCGAAGGACGTCGATCTCGTGGATCTCCCACTCCATCTTCACCCCGCCGCTGAGTTTCGGGTTGACACGCCAGTGGCCGGGCGACGGGGCCGCGTAGTGGCCGAGGCGCGTGCTCCAGCAGGCGATGAGCCGGCCGAAGACGCCGGCCGCCAGCATGTCGAGGAGCTTCTTCAGAGATCCACCATAGCGGGTGGACTGGCCGATCATGAGCTTTGTGCCCGCGGCCTTGTGGGCCTCGATCATGGCATCGCACTCGTCGAGGGTGAGGCCCATAGGCTTCTCGCACATGACATGCACCCCGGCTTTTGCCGCGTCGATGGTCTGCTCGGCGTGCATGAAATTCGGCGAAGAGATCCAGACGGCGTCGACATCCGCGCCGAGCAAATCATTGTGCTTGGTGAACGGCTTTCCACCAAACTCGTCGCTGGCCGCCTGCGCCGCGTCCATCACGGCATCGGCGAAGCCGACGACCTTCACGCCTTCGATGTTTGACAGGCAGCGGGCATGGCCCTTGCCGTTGTTTCCCGCGCCGATAATTCCGACCTTGAACATGATCCCCTCCTGGAGTTGAGTGGAGTATTGGAGTGATGGAGTGTTGGGATTCTCCTATCCCACGACTCCATTACTCCAGCACTCCACCACCCCAACCGCCATCTACGGTAGTCCCTGCCGCCTTCGGAAGAACCACTCGACGCACAGCAGGCCGAGGATAAGCGAGTAGAAGTACCGGTTGTCCCAGAACGACTTCTCCACGTAGCTCTGCTCCTCGTGGGTCGATTCCTTCAGTTCGCTGATGACCTTGTCCATCTCCTCCGGCCGGACGCACTTGCCGCCGGTCTGCTCCGCGACGTAGGCCAGCAGCGCGCGGTTAATTTCGCAATCGCGTTTCTCCAGGTCCACCTTCTTGCAGGAGAACTTCACCACGTCCTGGCCCATGTCCTCGCCGTGGAGCTTGGCGAAGGCCGTGACGGTGTACGTGCCCGCCTGCTCGACGGGGAAGTTCAGGACGTAGCGCCCCGGGCGATTCACGTCGCGCTCGAGAGGCTTCTTGATTCTCTTTTCGTTCGGCAGTTGGATCGCCACACCCGCCTGCGCGTCGGAGGCGGGGCGGTACTGATCGTCCACCACCTGCACGGCGATCTCCGCCTTGTCGCCGAGGGCGTACTTTGCCCGGTCGGTGCTGGCCAGGACCGGCTTGTTCGGCACTTTGTACTGGTAGGCCGCCACCCAGCGGAGGGCGTTTTGCCAGAACTTGCGGAAGTATTCGTTGTCCTCGCCCTCGCCCCACATCTCCTCGAAATAGACCCCCCAGCCGGCGGTGGTGTCGGTGCAGAAGGCCATGGACCGGCCGCGGCCGTACTGCTGGACGGCGAGCATGACGCACGGGCCATAGACGGTCTTCTGGGTCGGGTGGACGGCCAGAACTGTCGCCGCCGGCTTGGCGCGGAGGACGTAATTGAACCCGTTGAAGGGCGGCATCTGCTTCCAGATCATCTCGTTCTTCTTCGGGTCGGGGTCGATCTGCATGATGGGATGCGCCCGGCCTTCTGCCGTGAGTTTCCACTGGAAGGGGTGGCGGTAGTCCTCGGCGTAGCGGTCGGACCGGCCCTGCATATCCACCGGAAGCATCTTATCGATGACCGACTCGTCGTATCCGCCCGCGCCAAAGGCGGTGTAGCCGCCGATCATGACGAAGCCGCCGCCGTGCTCGGCGACGAAGTCCACCGTGTTTTGGAGCTGCTCCTTGGTGAAGTATTCGATGTCGATGTCGCTGCTGATGATGACGTCGTACTTGTAGAGCTCTTTCTTCGTTTTTGGGAATCCGTCGCGGACGCATTTGATGCCGACTTTGCGCGCCGCCTCGACATCGTCACGGAAGAGGGTCGTCACCTCGACGGTGGCGTCCTCTTCGAGCGCCTGGACGAGGTACTGATACTCCCACTTGTCCCGCGCGGGGAGGCCCTGGGCGCTGAAATGGGTGTAGGCGTCGCCGGTCGGCGCGTTGGGCGCGCCCTGGCGGTACTGGGTGCCCTCCATGTAGAGCACCTTGATCTTGTGCTTCTCCGAGTTGATGATGAACGTCTCGCGGTTGTTTTCCGTGTTGAACTCGCCCTTCTGCGGAGGGATGGCGAGGCCGAACTCGAGCAGGCCCACCTCCTTCGGCGTGAACTCGATCTCCACCTCTTGCGCGCCGCCCTTCAGCTCCAAATCCGCCCGGGCGATCTCCTGCGGGCCGCGCTTGAGGAGGACCGGGACCTTCGCGCCGTCGAAGCCGGCGCTGCGGATCTTGACGGTGAGGGTCACGATGGTGTCGAGCATCACCTCGCGGTGGACGGAGACGTCGGTGATGGCGATGTCCTTGATGTCCTTCTGTCCGCCGAGAGCGACGGTGTAGATCGGCATGCCGTTCTCGCGGAAGGCCTTCACGGCGAGGGAGATGTTTTCCCGGCCGTTGTCGGCGCCGTCGGAGAGAAGGATGATGCCGGAGACCGTCTCCTGGCTCAGCCGGGCCAGAAGGGAGGAAAGGGACTTGCCGATGTTCGTCCGATCCCCCTTTGTGTCCAGGAGCTTCCGCTCGGGCAGGTCCCGGAGGTCGCCGGCGAAGCGATACGTCCGCACGCGGAAGTGCTCGCCGAGTGTGTCGATGAGGTTGTGCTCCGGGCCATAGACGCTGCGCTGCATCTTCTCGGTCCGCTCGATGCCGCCGACTTCGTCGTCGATGGACATGCTGAGGGAGTCGTCCATGACAATGGCGATGAGGCTCTCGAGCTTCTCGCTCTTGAAGATGCGGATGAGGGGATGGCAGATGCAGAAGAGGATGAGCAGGATCACGACCAGCCGCACGGCCATGAGCAGATTCCGCGGGCGCGATTCAATCCGCGGCTGCGACCAGATGTACAGCAGGGCGATCAGCGCGATGATGAGCAGCGCGCCGGGGACCAGGACGGAGAGGGAGGGAAGGTAAGGGAAGTAAAGAGTGCTCGGCATCAGTGTTGAGTACACCTTGTCAAAGGGAATCGCCACGATAAGGTCAAACGCTCACACGTCGGGTCGGACCAACTGTTGGGTGATATACTGCTCCCGTTGCTCGAAAATCAAGAGTTGCTCTGGCTTCGGCTCAATACCGTGATTGTGTTCTCTGACGTTGGCATCAAAGTTGAACACAAGTGCCTCAACGATCGATCTGCGATTCTCGATCTTGCCGCCCGAATGGTAAAAGTGATCACGGGTGACGATATTGAAACTATTCCAGTACTTGGAAATCATATCGTTTTCTCGGTAGTCATTGTGATGCCATGTGGACAGAATAAACTTCGCCTTGGTTGCGGACAACAGATCAAAAAGCCGCTGCTCGTCCTCTTCGGACCAGCCGTTGTAGTAGTCAACATATCGTCCAGAGTATGGCGGATCGCAATAGATGATGTCATTCTCTTCGGCTTGGGGAATGATCTGATCAAAGGACAGGTTGAGGAACTGCCAGTCCTTTTGTATGAGACACGCAGCGTCATGCACCTGGTTTGCGATTTTCGTGATATAGGATTTGCTGAACCGATTTGGCTTCTTGCAGAAAGGAATGTTCCATTCTCCCTTCTTGTTGAAGCGCATCATGCCGTTGAAACCCGCGCGTGAGAGGAAAAGAAAATCAAGCGGATCGTGATTGGCGTTGAACCGATTCTTGACAACATTGAAGTGATCATAGCCGTTGTTCCCGGCAGTCCTGAGTTTCTTTCCTTCCTCCTCCAAGTACCTGCGGGCGCTTGCAGAACGGATACGGCCCTCCTTCACCTGTTGGTAGAACCGGATGATGTGAGGATTTGTGTCACTCAGAAGGGCCTTGTCGAAGCCTGAATTGAAAGCAACTACTCCCGTTCCAAGAAACGGCTCCACCCAACGCCCGTCGACTTCGGGCACAAGCGCCTGAATCCACGGGACCAGCTTGGTCTTGATCCCCTGACTCTTGATTGGCGGCACAACCACTCGCACTACGTCTTGCTCCTTTTTGTCTTTGTCACCACGGGAACTATCAGACCTTTGTCACCTCCCTTGAACTTGATGAAATCCTCGATCCGGCGAATCGCTACTGTTTTTCCACCCTTCTTCATCGTAGTGATCCCGTAGTTCATCCAATATTCGTCGAACCAGTCTTCGCCAAGTTTGGCGAAGACGCCGTTTGCCGCCATGATATCTTCTATCCAAGTAATGGACCCGATGTTGGCAGTGTTCCCGGACCCCTGCCGATCGCTCGCCAGTTGCCATTTTTCGCAAACGAAAAACTGGAAATCTTTAATCACCGAAGCGATGGAATGAAGGCTGTCTACGGTCGTCACGCTACGTTGGCCGATACATTGACCAGGCTCACAGTTGTCGTCGAGTTCCTCGACAGATATGACTGCTGTCTCATCAACATCCTTGGCGTCTGCTCGCGTGTAGATGATCCCCAAACAGAAATGTCCGGAATATTCCCCGTAGGGGAACTGGATGTTCTTCGTGGAAGTTCGTTCCTTGAAATATGCGCCGTGACTTCCGAGAGTGAAACCATTGACATGGCCTGGAAAAGCGGGGTCGCGATATGTCGTCTTTAGATCCACGGCAAACTTGATCGCAGCATTGTCAAGGCTCACAAAACTCAAGTCTGGATACCAATTTTGATGCTCTGCAAGCACAATTGAGTAATGTTGCTCTTGTGCGAATTGAAGTATGTGCGGGAAAAGATGAATCTCCAAGATTTTGGACACAATTTTTGTGTCAGAACTGAGGGTATAAATGTTTCGGTATATATCAATGAACCCTTTAACCGTCCATTCGCCGTCTTCAGCGCTAACGTGGTCCCGCATTGTCTCAACAAACTTCTGCAATGCCTCTGAGAAATTTCGCTTTGCTTTCTGGTAATCGGCCACCGTCAGTTTCGTCATGCGCGTTCCTCTGTGGTGGAGTCCATCACTCCGCGACCCCACTATGCCAGCCCTCTTATTTCTCCGACAGCGCCCGGAAGTACTTCTCCACCATCGCCTTGTATTCGAGCGGGGCGTTTTCCTCGGTGGGGTCGCGGCGGCGGCTCTTGTCGATCAAGCGCGCCAGGCGCTGGATCAGCCCCTCGCCGATCTTCTGGAGCGACTGGGCCGTCTCGCTCAGCCCCGGCTCGGCGTCTTTCAGATGACCCTTGGCCACCTTGGCCGTCACGTCGCGCATTTTCAGCTTCACCTTCTCAGCGAGCTCCTTCTCCACGTTCGGGTCGATGCGCTGCAGGCGGTCCATGAGGGCCGAGGCCTTCTTGTCCAGGTCTTTTTGTTCCTCGGCAAGCTGCTTCATCTTCTCCTGGGCCTCGCCGCGGCCCTTTCGGCCGGGCGGGCCCTTCTTGGCGTCGGCCTGCTGCTTCTGGACCTTGCTCTTCATCTCGTCCACTTTGTCCCTCAGGTCCTTTGTCTCCTCGACCGCCGCCTTCATCCTCTGGAGCGGCAGGGACGTCCGGTCCTCGTAGAGGTCCTCCACGCGCTGCTTCGCCGCGGCCACGGCGCGGGACGCCTCGGCTTGGTTGCTTTTGGCGCGGGACCAGCGCTTGCCCTTCATGTTCTTCTGGGCCTGGGCCATCTGCTGATCGGTCTTGGCCTCATTCAGCTCCTGCTCCGCCTTCTTTACGGCATCGGCGATTTCCTGCTCGGCGGCGGCGCGGGCCTGGGCGGCGAGCTTCTTCATCCGATCCTGGAGATCGTCCAGACTCTTCTGCGCCTCGCGCTGGTCACGTTGGGCCTGGTCGGCCTTGCGCGGGTCGATGGGCTTGCCGTCACGCTTGCCCTTGCTGGCCTTTTCGAGCGTTTCCTTCGAGTCCTTCTGAAACTTTTCCGTCTCCTTGGCCTTCTGCACCGTCTTGGCGAGCTGCTCGTTCAGCGTCTCATTCAACATGCGGCGCATGGCCTTGGCCGTCTGGCGCAGCTCCGCCTCGGCCTCCTTGCCGCCTTCCTGGGCCGTCTTGGGATCAAAGGGGATGAGCGTCTCGGCCTTCTCCATCTGCTCCTTCGCCGTGTCGAGCGAGCGCTGCACGCTCTTGTTCAGGCCCGACTTCTCCAGCGATTTGATCCGCTCGGCCTGCTTGGCCAACTTCTCGGTTTCTTTCTTGATATCGCCCTGCTCCTTGCGGACTTTTTCCGCATCGGGCTTTTTCGCCGCGGCCTTTCGGTCGGCGGGTTTTTTCTTCGCGTCGGCCAGCTTGCCCATTTGGTCGTTGGCCTTCTCCTGCCGGTCGGCCAGCTCACGGGCTTTCTCGATGGCCTTGCCGAGGCGGCGGGCATCGTCCATGGCAAACTGCTCGGCCAGGTCGGCCAGGTCGTTAGCCATCTTGTCGAGCTTCTTCTCCGCGCCCTGGGCATCGCGCTGGGCGGTGCGGGGGTCGCTGCGCTTCAGCTTGTCCGCGGCGCGGGCCATCTGCCGCTGCGTGTCGCCCTTGTCGATCTGCTCGGCCACCTTGGCCACGTTCTCGCCCACGTCGGGATCGACCTTCTCGATCTTGGGCACCATGTTGCCGAGGCGCTTGCCGAGGTCATCCAGGTCCTCCCGCACGCGCTCTTGTTCCTGGGCGAGTTCCTGCTGCTGCGCGGCCGGGCTGCGGCCCTGGCCCTCCTTGCCGGGATACTTGTCGAAGGGGCCCTTGGGGCCGGGACCGGGGGCATTCTTCCCTTGTTGCTGTCCGTCCTGCTGCTTGCTCTTTTGTTGGGCTTGCTGGTCCCCTTTTTGCTGCTGCTGGCCGTCTTTTGCGGCCATGTCCTGGCCCTGGGCCTTCTGCCCTTGCTGGGCCTTCTGGTCGCCGGGCTTCTGGCCCTTCGCTTGCGCCTGGGCCTGGTCGCCTTCTTGTTGCCCCTGCTGCTTGCCGGCCTGTTGTTGACCTTTCTGTTCACCGGGCTTCTGCTGCCCGGCTTGCTGCTTACCTTGCTGATCCCCCTTCTGCTGCTCGCCCGACTTCTGTTGCCCCTGTTGTTGCTGCCCTTTCTGCTGTTGCCCCTTCTGCTGCTGACCCTGTTGCTGTTGTCCTTGTTGCTGCTTGCCCTGCGGTTGCTGCTTCCGCTGGCCCTGTTGTTGCGGCTGTCCCTTCTGGGGCTGGCGCTTAGCACTGGCCAGTTGCTGGGCCTGCTGGGCGACCTCCTTCTCGCGCTCGGCCAGTTCGCGGGCCTGCTCGGCGGCGGACTTGAGCTGGTCGGTAACGGACTTCTCCAGCGCCCGGTTGATGTTCTTCAGCGCGTTCTTCAGGGCCTTCTCCGCCTTGGTGCCGTGGTCGCGGGCGTCGGCGGGCTTCTGGTTCTCAAGGGCCTTCTTGGTCTCGGCCATCTCGTTGGCTGCCTGGTTTACATCGCGGGCGGCGGAGTAGGACTGCTTCGGGTTGTCCCGGTGCATGTTGTAGAGATCTTGGGTCATTTCCTTGGCCTTCTGCTCGGCCTGGGCCTGTTCCTGGGCAAGCTGCTCCATCTCGCGCTTCTGCTGCTTTGATATCTTACCCTGTTTGACTTCTTTGGCCGCCTGCTCAGTGGCCTTCCGGTTGATGTCCTTTTGCTGCTCGGCGAGCCTCTCCGCCTCCTGCTTCTTTTTTTGCAGCTCGGCGATCTGGCGCTCGCGCTCCTTTTGCTCGCGGGTCTTTTGGTCCTTGTTGGCCATCTCCAGGGCCTGGCGGATCTTTTCTTCCAGTTCCTTGTCGCCCGATTCCTTCGCCATCTGAATCAGGTGGAGGATGTCGCGCTTGGCGCGGTAGAGGTGGTAGAGCCCCTGGTTCTCGTAGGGCAGGGCGCTGTCGGTGAGGAGCTGATCGAGGACCATGCTGGCGAGGCCCAACTGATCCGACGCCTTGGAGATATTCTCCGCCCGGTCCATGTGCTCCTCCAGGCCGGCCTTCTTGAGCTTCTCCATCAACTCCTCGGCTAACTGCGTGGCATGGGTCTGGAGGGATTTTTCCTCGGAGGACAGGTTCTTCGCTTGGGTCTCGTGTTCGGGCTGCCACTTCTCCCTGGGCAGGCGGTTCAGGTTGAAGGTCTCGCGCAGGGCTTTTTGCTGGGCCTTGATGAGGTTGGCCAGGTTGTTGATGAAGCCCTTCTCCTTCTCGCCCTTCTTGCCCTCCTGTCCCTCCTGGTCGGCGTAGCGGTACTGCTGGCCGTAGGGCTCGATCTCGATGAAAAACAGGTCCGATACGCTCTCCTTCGGGCCGCTCACCGTGTCGTTGTCGATGGCGTAGGCGTAATAGCTTACGACATCTGTGTCGGCCAGCTCCAAGTCTTCGAGGTAGAAGGTGTGCTCGGCGCGGACGTTCGTCGATGGCTCGACGATCTCCCGCACGGTCACGCGCTTTTCCTCGTCGGTCTTGATCTTGTAGGCGATGCCGACCTCGCGCACGCCGAAGTCGTCGCTGGCCTGGATGACCATGGGCACCTCGGTGGTCTTCACGGCGGTGATGTTCTTGCCGGGCTTGACCACCTTCACCGTCGGGAACTTGTCCTCAATGGCCTTGATGGTGTAGAAGATGGATTCCTCGTTCGTGCGGCCGCGGTCGTCGATCACGGTAAGGCGATACTTGTCGTTCTCGTTCACCGTGAACATGACGTGGAGTTCCTTGCCGTCCACCTTGTAGGCCGGTTCCATGGGGCGCTTCGGGTTTTGGAACTCCACCTGGGCCTCGGCGATCTTCTTGTTCACAAGTCCGGTGATGTCCACCTCCGTGCCCTTGAGGGCGGTGACGGGACCGATGGCGTCGTCGATCTGCCTGGATTTTAGTTTTGTGTAAAGGGGATACGTCAGCTTCATCTTGAGCTGCGTGATCTTCGGCACCTCATAGATGCTCAGAAGGTAGTCCTCCGTCGTGTAGTCCCCGGCGGAGACGCGGAATTTGATGGAGTCCAGCATCCGGGCGAAGGTGAAGCTGTAGCTCTTCGGGTTGTCCTTTTGCATCCCCTCCGAGACCCATTTCAGTTTCAGGTTCGGATTGTTCTCCTGCCCCTCGGGGATGACGGCGTAGGAGATCGCGGCGTCCGAGGGGATACGGCCGTCGATCTTCGCCTTGATTTCCACGGTGGTCAGCTTCCGGACCTCGCTGGTCTTGGGGGTCACGTCCACCACGGTCAGCGTCGGCGCCGGGAGGTCGGCCCAGGGCTTGACGAAGCGCTGAAACGTCAGGCCGAAGATCCGGGGGCTGAGGAAGTAGTACCCGACGCACAGCAGGACCACCACCGCCAGCGCCGCAAAGACGATGCGCGGCGTGCGTCGATCCACCGCGGCGGCATAGTTGACCTTCGCCGAGCGCTCGGACGCGTCCTGGATCAGGCGGTTGACGATGGACTCCGACGACAGCTCCATGGTTTTCTTCGGGTCGGTGCCGTATTCGATGGAGGTGCTGACCGTAGTTTCGAGCGGGTCGAGTTTCGATTCCACATCCACCGCCACGCGCCGGGCCTCGCGGTGCAGGCGGACAGCCCGTACGATGAAAAGCAGGAACGCCGCGCCGAGCAGCGCGGCGGAGAGCGACGAAATGGCCAGGCGGCCGGTGGTCGAGAACTTGACGTAGAGGTCAAGTCCGCTGAAGATCAGGAACGCGACGCCAAAGAGGGTGAGCAACGAGCGGAAGGCGATGCGGCGCAGCCGGCGGCCGCTGGCGCGGGAGACCTTGGCCAGCCGGTCGAGAATCTCCTTCAACTGCTTCGTCCGGTCTGATGTCGGCGGAGGGGACATGGCCAATTCCTTTCAGTAGGTGCATAGTTCCCCTGTCAAGTGCATAAGTAGATTATATCACCGGCCTGCACACTCCGCAAGTCTCGTATCACATGAACAACACAAATCCGGAAGCCGCCCTCTTGCCGGATTGTCACTCATCGTCTGTAGACGGATAGTCGGCATTCGCTTAGGATTCATGATATGAAACGGAAAGGTCCTGCAGACGCCAAAGAGAAGCTCGGTTTCGCCATCCGCGAAAGGCGACATGGGCTGGGGATTTCTCAAGAAGAGCTTGCCGGCCGAGCCGCGCTTCACCGCACCTACGTGGCGGACGTTGAGAGAGGCAGTCGTAACGTATCTCTCGTCAATATCAAGAAGCTCGCAACAGCTCTCGGGTGCATGGTCGCAGAATTGATGAAAGAGGCGGAATTGTAAATGGAACCGGATACAATCCACGCGCGTCAGTATCGGCATGACAAACCAAAGCCGACGACGGGTAAATGCCGCGCCGCCTTCCCCCTCAAAGGAAACCAAGAACAGGCAGAATGGGCGACTGTTCCTATTTTCGTATTTTCGTTTTCCAAAGGAGTCAACGGGGACAAGGGGCCAACTGAATAGGTCACTGAGGTAGCATTCCCCGCGTAGGCTACTTGGTTTTCACTTTGACCTTGCTGAATGTGGCATCCGCTCCGCTGACCCAGAGGCGGATGCGTGTGATCTCTTTGGATGTGAGGGGGGCGGATAGCCTCTGCTTACCCACGACCATCTGGAGGTCCTGCTTGGTGATCTTGAGCTTGACGGGTACCGGCTTCTTCAGGGGCAGCGAGAAGGGGATAACCTTGACGTGCGAGTCGCGTGGAACGCCGTAGATTGTGGCAACAAGATTGCGCCATGTGATAACGGCTCCGTTACAGGCCTTTCCTCCCGGCTCAACATCCCAAGTCACACCGACGAGATGGTCTGTTGTCGGACCTTCGCTCCATGCGTTAACGGTCACGTAGTATTGGATTTCGACCGTCTTCTTCGCGTTTCCGTCCCATTCCAGATTTCCTATCTTGCTGCAATGCGCGGCTCCTTCCACGCTGGCCCAATTGCCAGATACAATGTGCCATCCCTCAAGCAGTGGCTTTTTCTCGGGCTGTGTCCCAGCCGTTTTTGCTTTGTGCTTTCGGGGCTTTGCATCAGTGGCATAGTCCATGACACACCGGAAGCCAGTACCGTCCCCCCGATGAGTAGGGGGGACCGGATTCGGCGTGGCTGATTTCATCACCATGAGCGGACCGCGCCAACACCCACCACGAAGTGGGTACCTGTCCTCATGCAAGTCGCCTCCCGACCTCAAGCCGGACCACTCCCAAACGTTCCCGGCCATGTCATAGCACCCGCAGGGACTCATGCCAGTCCCGTAGGTTCCTACAGCCGTTGTGCCGCCACCAAGCCTGATCTGCTCCTTTCCCCTCTCGCTGTTCAAGAAATCCTTCCAAGACGGATGATTGTTTCCCTGCAATCCCCATCGCGGTCCGTAGTTCAGCGGAAGCCCCTTCGCCTCATCTTCGCTGTCCCCCCACGGGTACTTTCTCTTGCGTTTCTTCTTCAAGTCCCAAGTTGCTGCCTTCTCCCATTCCGCATAGCTTGGCAAGCGCTTTCCGGCCCATCTGCAGTAGGCGTTTGCGTCATTCCAGTCCACGTACGTGACCGGATGGTTCTCACGACCTTCAGGTATCCGGTTGGCGTTTCTTTTCCAATGGTCAGGCATCCGATGTCCGGTCGCCTTGACAAACTCCCAGTACTCGGCATTCGTCACCTCATACTTGCCGATGAAGAAGGCGTCTACGAACATCCTCCGGGCAGGAGAGGACGCGGAGTGACCATCATCTCCCACGATGAACTCGCCCGCCGGGACAAGCACCATTCCTTCAGGCACTTCGATCTTCTTGCCTTTGTGCCGGATGGTGTAGGTCTTCTTTGAGAGCGGGTGGGGTATCTTCTCTCGCGTGGCGGCGGTGGTAACGTAGACCCCATCGTAAGACTGGCCCTGGACGGGAGGCGGTTGATCGGGAATCTTTTCCGGCTGTTCCGCTTTTTCCTTGGCTTCACCATCTGGAGCCGATGCGACTGCGGTCGTGTCCGGCTTCTTGATGCTCCGCATATACGCCACAATCGCCTTAATGTCTGCACCGGATTGTGCCGCCTTGCCAAGATGGAGGGACGCCCGGTCAAAGAGCTTCTCGGTACCCTCCAAACAGAACGCAGCGAGGCCGAGTTGATTCTCTGCGCTGTCATCCTTGGCGAGACGTTCGAGCAGACGATAGGTCTCTGCTTTCTTGATGCGATGCCATTTCGTGAGAACTTGCTTTTGGTTGATCGTCGTCGTGATACCGTCGAAACCGATCTTCGTCACATGGCCCAGGTAGCCAAAGCGACGGGACACATCCTTCATGGAGAGCTTGGCCTTGCCGTTGTTGATCTGCTCGAAAACTCTCGACCACAGCGCCTTGATCCTCTCGATATTACCGCGTTTGATTGTCGCGTTCTCTTGGTGATCGGTGAGCGCGTACGTCTGCGCGATTGCGTCATCAAAGTGGAAATCGTCGCACAGTTTGTCAATCGGCTTCACGACTTCGGACCATCTGGGCTGTGGCCGTGCCGTGCTTGGGAAGACCACGAGCAACGCCAGTAGGACTGAGAATTGCTTCATGTTCGCTCCTTCACTTGCTCTTGACTTTGGATATTGGGGACAGTGGGTCTGTTGAAAAACGTGTTCGCTCGCCTTGTGTCATTCTGAGCGCAACGAAGAATCTCGGCCCTTCGCCAGTTTGAGATTCTTCAGTCCGTTCAGGGCGACAACTGTCGGGGTCTTTTCAACAATCCCACAGCTACCTGTTTGGGCCCGATCTTCCCACGCTTCTCTTAT
>JAADGH010000210.1 GCA_013152475.1 Planctomycetota bacterium | reverse complement strand
GGAAGTTTGCTTCAATATACTACAACGCCAATTACTGGAATATTACAGATACATTACAAGCCTCTAATCATTTGTTGCCCCCGCCTCACAGAGAATTAGATCGGTCTCAGCCGAGTCCTCCGGTATGAGCTTGCCAAGCGATCAAACGGGCAAAGGCGGCGAACCAGCGACTGGGCCTGCGTTCTTCGGGTACCTCACGGCAAATCACGCAGGCATAACGCCTGTGACTACGTTTCCGCAACCGTTCCTACTTGAGCACCTCCAGAATGACGACGGCCCGGTCGTCGGTGGGGGAGACGCCCTGCTCGAATTCCTTCACGCTCGCCAGCAGTCGATCCCTCATCACGCCCGCATGTTCGGCGATGTTGTCCGCAAGCACTTTGTGGAAGCGGTCGGCGCCATAGAGTTCAGTGCGGTCCAGACCGTGGGCCTCCGTAACCCCGTCGGTTACGAGCGCAACCTTGTCACCCGGTTCGAGGTGCACCGCAGCTTCTTCGTAGGACATGTCGGCAAGGACGCCGGTCACCATACCGCCGTCCTTGTTCAGCGGCGTGATGGCCTCCCCGTTTCCGCCGACCAGCATGACCGGCGGATTGTGGCCGGCATCGACGTAGCGCATCTCGCGGGTTCGCACATTGTAGACGGCGTAGAACAACGTGGCGAAGCTGCCGATTGGGATCATGCCGCAGAGCCGCCGATTTAGGTCCTTCACAAACACCGCCGGGGTGCGGCGCTCGTCGCCGGCCAATTCGAAGGCGGTCTTGATGAGACCGGTGATGAAGGCGGCGGACATGCCGTGGCCGGAGACATCGGCGATGATGACGGCCAAAAGGGAATCGTCGAGGGCCTTGAAGTCAAAATAATCTCCGCCGACCTGCATCTCGGGCTCAAAACTCGTCGCGATGGCGACGTGTCCCGGGAAAGGCGCGTCCTTCTCGTCGGGTATGAGTTTCCGTTGGATCAAGCGTGCGATGTCCAGGTCGGCCTCCAGGGTGCGATGGGCGCGCGAGAGCTCCTTGTAGGCCTGCTGCAGTTCCCATGCCTGCTGCTCCTTATCGTATTCGATGGACCCGATCGTTTGAAAGGTAAGAAACGTGAGGGAGGCGATCGTGCCGCACGTCGCGACGGCGGCACAGAAGATTAGCGCGTAGCCGAGCATCCCCAGGCCAGGCGTGAAGGCGAGGATGATGTATGGCAGGCCGGAGATGAGCAGGGCGACGAACGCGCCGCGCGGCGCCGCGCGGAAGAAGGCGCGGTGGTCCCGGAACAGATTTGTAGTTCGCTCCTTGAATGTCTTGACGGCGCGGGAGAACACCATCTCGCAATAGGAGTATCGAATGACAAGCGTTCCCGTCTCGGGATCGAGCCGCGTGAGGGTGCACGCGACGCGCTTGCCCGGCGGGGTGATGATCTCCCTGACGGCGGCGTCGCAGCCGTCCGGGGACAGGCGATACAGGCGGTTGCGGAGGCCCCAGAGTATCTCCACAACGTTGGCGAACTGATTGGCCTCGAGCCGCGTATCCAGTTTGATTTTCTTTACGCCGATGTGGCGCATCAACGTGGCGATGTTTCGCGTGTTTTCAAGTGGATCGGGTGGGTCGGTAACGTGGGTAACGAGGTGCATACCCGAGTCATCATCCTCCACGGTAAGGACCACCTCGCGCATCTCCTCGCCGAGGGCCTTGTGCAGGATGGACGTCTCGACGAAGAGAGAGAAATTCTCCAGCTCGGACCGGATGCCGCGGCCCAACATGGTGGTTCGCAGGAACATCCACCAGCCCAGGCGCTTGATGCCCTGGACTACAGTGCAGCGTTCGTCTGCGTCGAGTGATGCGCTCAACCTGCGTTCCGCCATAGGAATGAAAAATGAAGACGACTATGGGTACTATAGCCGGGATCGCGACGCGAGTCAACTTCCCTTTCCGTTTGACACGGCGTGTTGGCGCTGATAGAATCCGCCGGTCCGCTTCCCGAAGGCCCAACGGTGCAAAGGATGAACTCGACGTCAACCGAAGACTCCCGCCTTGGCGTTCCTCTTCTGTGCCTTGTGGTTGCGGCGGGGTTTGTCCTGGCCGTCTTCAAGATCAACAACTACGATATCTGGTGGCACATGAAGGCGGGGGAGTACCTCCTCAAAAACGGAGGCGTTCCCCGAACCGACGTCTTCTCCGCTCTCGCCGCCGGCCGGAAGTGGGTGAATCCGTCGTGGCTGGCCGATGTGGTCTTGTATGGCATCTACAAGACGTCCGGGACCACCGGCCTGATCGTCTGCAAGGCCCTTGTGGCGGCGGTGATCGCCGGCATCCTGTTTCTGGCCATGAGGCTGCGCGGCGTTCGGCCGGGGGTGTGTTGTGTGGTTTCGGTCCTGGGCCTCGTCTGCGCCCGGCCGAGGATGTTCGTTCGCCCCCTGATGCTCACCTTCCTGTTCGTTGTTGTGCTGCTCTATCTCATTGAGCGCCATCGTCGCCGCGGGTCTCGGCTGCTCTATGCGATCCCGTGTCTGATGGCCCTGTGGGTCAACCTGCATGCGGGCTTTGCGGCAGGGCTTGTGATTGTGGCGCTGTATGCCGTCACGTACCGGTCAAAGCAGGTGGCGGCTGTCGCCGGCCTTACGTTTCTGGCATCACTGATCAATCCGTTCTTCCACGAGGCGCTGCTCTATCCCGTGCGGCTGCTCGGTCTCGAATTCATCCGGGATATCCGCGAATGGATGCCGCCGGACTTCGAGCTGAAGTTCTTCCTCTTCTGGTGCATGTTGGTGGCGCTGAGTGTGACGGTTCTGCTGTCGGCCCGGACAATTGGCCTCTTCGATCTCCTCCTCGTCCTGGCCTTTGCCGTGCTTGCCATCCAGGCCCGGCGCAACATCGCCGTGTTCGCGCTGGTGAGCGCCCCGGTCCTGGCGACGACGTTTTCCGCTGCGGTGGGGGGGCGGAGGATCATTCATCCCCCTGTGGCCATCGCGGCCTCCCTGGTCATGGTCGGCCTGTCCCTTCGCTTCAGTGCGCACCACGTCGGTCTGGGGGTGGTGGAGGAGAAGCTTCCCCGCAAGGCCGTGGACTTCGTGCTCCGGCACAACATCCCCGGCGACATCTTCAACGAATACGAGTGGGGCGGATACATCCTCTGGCGCGCCTTCCCTTTGAAGAAGGTCTGCATGGACGGCCGCTGCCTGGTGTATGGGGACAAGCTGTACCGTGAGTGGTGCGACATTTACTACGGTCGCAGGGGCTGGGACGGCCTGCTCCGTAAGCTAAACGTCGGCATCCTGATCTTGGACTTCAATCGCGCCGACCGGGGGCAGGCGATGGACGCTCTGGGCACGAAAGACGTCGAACCCTTCTACGAGAACAGGCAGTGGAAGGTGATCTATTGGGACACGATGAGCATGGTGTGCGTTCGGGACGTACCCGAGAACCAAGAGATGATCTCGAAGTACCTCTGCGAGGCCAGCAATCCCGGCACGCTCTGGCGGGTGATCGCTACGGGGAAGGGCGTGGACAGGGCCTCGGCCGAAATCGAGCGGAAGATCAAGGAAGATCCGTCATGCGCCATTGCCTACGACAGCCTGGGCCAGTTGCTCATGATGCGGCACAGACTGGATGAAGCCATTTTGCAATTCCGAAAGTGCCTCGCTCTCCGGCCGGATTACGCGCTGGCACACTACCATCTCGGCGTGTGCTACTACCGCAAGGAGCAATTCCGGGACGCCATTGCTGCCTACCGACGGGCCGTTGATCTTCAGCCGGCCTATGCCCCGTTCCACCACAACCTGGGCGACGCATACCTGAAAGACGGCAGGCCCTTCGCCGCCGAAGAGGAATACCGAAGGGCCATCCGATACGACGCGGGGCTCTGGCTCACATGGAAGAACCTGGCCATCTGCTGCGAGCGGACCGGCCGGATCGACGAGGCGATCGAGAACTTGAAAGAGGCCAACCGGCTCTCCGGCGGAATCCCGACCATCAAAGAGCACATCTCATTGTTAGAGAAGAAGTTAGGGCGCAGATAGCCGTCGCCGTTTTTCTTCCGATTTGACAATGTCGGCGCCGGTTGCTACAATCACCCTGAGCACGTCGCGGTAGCATCGTCGGATTCCGAGAAGGAAGACACCAGACATGGCGAAGGCGGAATTTGTTCATCTCCACGTTCACAGTCACTATAGCCTCCTGGACGGCGCCTGTACGGTGGACGCCCTGCTCGGCGCGGCGCAGGAGTTCAAGATGCCGGCCCTGGCGATTACGGACCACGGCAACCTCTTTGGCGTGGTGGAGTTCTACGCCTCGTCAATGGAAACCGACATCAAACCCGTTGTCGGCTATGAGGCCTACGTCGCCACCGGAAAGCATACGGAAAAAGAGACCGTTCAGGGGATGAAGGATGCGGGGCATCATCTGACGCTCCTGGCGAAGAACCTGACCGGCTACAAGAACATCGTCAAGCTGGCGAGCCGGGCCTACACCCATGGCTTCTACTACAAGCCGCGCATTGACAAGGACCTGCTCCGCGAGCACGCGGACGGCATCGTCAGCCTGAGCGGCTGCCTCGCCTCCGAGATCAGCCACCGGCTGCTGCAGAACGACCACAGCGGGGCCGCCGCGGTCGCGGAGGAATACCAGAGCATCTTCGGCAAGGGCAACTTCTTTCTCGAACTTCAGGACAACGGCCTGCCGGAGCAGAAGCCGGTGTTGGAGGGGACGATCAAGCTGGCCAAGGATCTCGGCATCGCTCCCGTAGCGACGAACGATATTCACTATCGCCGCCGGGAAGACGCCCGCGCGCATGATGCGCTCCTCTGCATCAACACGGGCAAGGTCCTCACCGACCAGAACCGCCTACGATTCGGAAGCCAGGAGTTCTACTTCAAGTCCCCCGATGAGATGGCCGAACGCTTCAAGGACATCCCGGAGGCCATCTCAAACACGATGCGTGTGGCCGAGATGTGCAACCTCGAGATGTCCTTCGATGAGCGGCACTTCCCGAACTTCACGCCGCCCAAGGGCAAAACGCCGGAGGCCTACCTTCGGGAGCTTTGCGCGCAGGGGATTCGAAAACACTTCGGCGCCAAGCCTTCGGCCGAGGTCAAGGAACGCCTTGAGACCGAGCTCGGCATCATCGAGCAGATGGGCTACGTGCCGTATTTCCTTATTGTGTGGGACTTTGTGAAGTTCGCCCGAGAACAGGGCATCCCCTACGGCCTTCGAGGGTCCGGCGGCGGCAGCCTTATTTCCTATGCCCTGGAGCTGACCGACATCGATCCGCTGGAGCACGATCTCCTTTTCAGCCGGTTCCTCGATCCTGAGCGCGCAGAAGCGCCGGACATCGACATCGACCTCTGCGAGACCGGCCGCGAGCGGGTGATCGACTACGTAAAGCAGAAATACGGTGCGGACAACACGGCCCAGATTATCACCTTCGGCACCATGGCCGCCAAGGCCGCAGTGCGCGACGTGGGCCGGGTTATGGGCATGACCTATGGTCAGGTGGACGACATTGCGAAGAAGATCCCGACGACCCTCGGCATCAAGCTGGAGGAGGTCCTGGAGAAGGAGCCGGAGCTCAAGCAGATGTATGCGGAGGATGAGCAGGTCAAGGAGCTCTTTGACATCTCCATGAAACTGGAGGGTCTCTGCCGCCACGCATCCACCCACGCCGCCGGCGTGGTCATCGCCGACCAGCCGCTCACCGAATACCTGCCGCTCTACAAGGCCGGCGATAACCTGATGACCCAGTTCGCCATGGGCGACCTCGAAAAGATCGGTATGCTCAAGATGGATTTCCTCGGCGTGCGTACGCTCACCGTCGTGGACAAGGCGCTCAAGTTTATCGAGGAGACCACGGGCGACAGGATCGACCTCCGCGAGCTCTCGACGGATGACAAGGAGACCTACGAGCTCCTGGGCCGGGGAGACACGCTCGGCGTGTTCCAGTTGAGTTCCGAGGGGATGCGGAACCTGCTGCAGCGGCTTAAGCCGAAGGACATCAACGACATCATCGCCGTCGTCGCTCTGTATCGGCCCGGGCCCCTGGGTAGCGGGATGATCGACGACTACATCAACCGCGCCCACGGGAGGGAGAAGACGGAGTATCTTCACCCGAGCCTGGATGAAATCCTCAAGAGCACGCACGGTGTGATGGTCTACCAGGAGCAGGTGATGCGCATCCTCAACACCGTCGGCGGCCTGTCGATGGGAACGGCCCTCACTACCATCAAGGCCATCAGCAAAAAAAAGCGCGAATACATCGTCAAGCAGCGCGAGGCCTTCATCGAGGGCGCTGTGGCCAATGGCGTCGGGCGGGAGATTGCGGGGCAGGTCTTCGACCTGATCGAGTATTTTGCCGGCTATGGTTTCAACAAGGCCCACACCACGCCATACGCCTACCTGGCCTATCGCACCGCCTACCTGAAGGCCCACTACCCGACGCAGTTCATGGCCGCGCTGATGACCTGCGAGATGCACCACCCGACGAAGGTGGTCCAGTTCCGCGACGAGTGCCGGCGCATGGGAATCGAGGTCCTCCCCCCATGCGTGAACGAGGGAGGGCTCGAGTTCACCGTCGTCAAGGACGGGACGATGCGTTTCGGCATGGGGGCCATCAAGAATGTGGGGGAGAAGGCGGTTGAGTCGATCCTCCAGACACGTGAGAAGGTCGGCCGGTTCAAGTCGCTCTTCCACTTCTGTGAATACGTCGATCACCGCGCCGCCGGGCGGGCCGTGATCGAGACGCTCATCGCCGCCGGGGCGATGGATGCGCTGGGCGGGCATCGCGCCCAGCTCTTTGCCGCAGTGGACGCAGCGATGAAGATGGGCAGCCAGACACAGGCCGACCGCAAGCGCGGGCAGGCGTCGCTCTTCGCCCCGATCGAGGAGAAAGACGGCGCGTCCCTCGACCCGCTCCCGAAGGTGGACGAGTGGTCGAAGAAGGACCTGCTGACGAAGGAGCGCGAGGCCCTCGGCTTCTATCTGAGCGGCCACCCGCTCGACGAGCGCAAGGACGAGCTCCGGAGGTTCAGCACCACCTCGGTGAAGGGCCTGGTGCAGATGAGCGACGGCGACGCGCTGACCCTCGGCGGCATGATCACCTCCGTCCGCCCGACATTCACCAAGCGCGGCGACCCGATGGCCCATTTCGAGATCGAGGACTACGAGGGATCAACTTGCCGGGCCGTGATCTTTAAGGCCTATGCGCAATACCGCGAGCTCCTCCAGGACGATGCCATCGTCTTTCTGCGGGGGAAGGTGGACTTCCGCATGGAGACGCCCTCGATCCAGGTGGATGAGGTGATCCCGATCAACCGGGCCAGGGAGCGGTTGACGGAGCGCGTGCGGATCAGGCTGGATTGCCGGGTGACGAATGAAAAGATATTGCAGGATCTGTGGGGAGTGGTGAGCGCCAATAGCGGGCGCTGCCCCGTGTTTCTTGAGATGAAAATGACGAACGACAAGCGTGTTCTGATCCAGACGGGCGGGAGCGTGGCCGTGTCGAACCCGTTCATTGAGAGTGCGGAACGGGTCGTCGGTCCGGAGCAGTTGGTCCTTCTCGGCGGAAACGGTGGAAGGCGATGACGCAAGCAGCACACGCCATGGTGATGACGGAGTTCAAGCAGCCTTTGCAGTGGCGAGAGTTCCCCATGCCCCGGGTGAGTGAGGGCGAGGTGCTCGTTCGGATCACAGCCGCCGGGGTGTGCGGGTCGGACGTCCACATGTGGTCGGGCGAGGACCCTCGCACGCCGAGGCCCATCATCCTCGGTCACGAGGGGGCGGGGGAGATCGCGGATATCGGCGGACGAAAGGCCACCCCCGACGGGGAGGATCTGAAGGCGGGCGACAAGGTCTTATGGAACCGCGGCGTCGTCTGCGGAAAGTGCTACTGGTGCGCCAAAAAAAACGATCCCTCGCTCTGCCCAAACCGGTGGGTCTACGGCATTCACAATTCGTGCGATTCGCCGCCGCACCTGAATGGGTGCTATGCCGAGTACGTGCTGCTGGACCGAAGGACGGATGTCTTCAAGATTGACACGGATGACCTTGGCGTCTACGTGCCCGCGTCCTGCTCCGGCGCGACGGCGGCCCATGCGGTCGATCTCTGTCCGGTATCGGCGGGGGATACGGTTGTCGTGCAGGGACCGGGCCCGCTCGGTCTCTTTCTGATTGCCTTTGCCGCCGACGCAGGCGCGGGACAGATCGTGGTCATCGGGGGTACGCCGGAGCGATTGGCGATGTGCGAGAACATGGGCGCGACCCACAGTCTGAACCGGAGGGAGACGACCACCGAGGAGCGGCGGGGGGGCATCATGGACCTGACCGACGGCAGGGGAGCGGATGTCGTCTACGAGGCCGTGGGCACGGCCGCGGCAGTGGAGGAGGGGGTGGGCCTTGTCCGCAACGGCGGGGCCTATGCCCTGACCGGATTCGGCCAGCCGGGCGGTGCGGTGACGCTCGACTGCTTCGCGGATATCGTTCGGAAAAACCTGCGCGTGCAGGGGGTGTGGGTCAGCCATACCCGGCATACCAAGCAGTCGATCGACCTCGTGACAAGGCATGTGGAGAAATTTCGCAAGGTGATCACGCACAGATTTCCCCTCAGGGAGGCCAACGAGGCGTTGAAGACCATGCTGGAAAAGTCGGCGGTGAAAATCGTTCTGGAGCCGTAAGCCTTTGTGGAGAGGGATGGATCTATGTCTGACATCTCGATTGCCTGCCTCCCCGTGGGGGAATTGCAGGCGAACTGTTATGTTCTCGGCTGCCCCGAGACGCAGAACGCCGTTATTATCGATCCCGGAGGCGACCCGGACATAATCGCCGACTATATCGCGCGGGAGGGGCTCAAGCCTACCCACCTGATCAACACACACGGGCATTTCGACCACATCGGTGCGAATCGAGAGATGAAGGAACTCTACCCGGACATCCAGGTATGCGCCCACAAAGACGATGCGCCCATGTTGCCGAAACCGTTCCGGAACTACTCAGTCCTCCAGGGAACGTTCTACAAGTCCCCCCCGGCTGCGATGATCCTGGAGGATGGATCGGTCATAACAACTGGTACAGTAACGCTTAATGCCATTCATACGCCCGGTCATACCCCAGGCGGCATCTGCCTTGTCCTGAAGGGCGAACCTGTGCGCATTTTCTCGGGCGATACCCTCTTTGCGGGGGGCGTTGGCCGGACCGATTTCCCCGGAGGCGACTGGGATGCCCTTGTGAGTGGGATTCGGACACGCTTGTTCCAGTACCCGGACGATACTATCATCTATCCCGGACATGGGCCGGACACAACCATCGGCGCGGAGCGCCGCGCAAACCCATTTGTAGGGGGATAGCGGCCCACGGGTGTCGAAATATCGTCATCCTGTCGAACATGTGCCGGTTCGGCGGTCACTGGCCAAACATCCCAAGTAGATATATTACACTTTAACTCCTTCCCCAGTAATAGCTTACGATAATTTCTCAAAAAAATCACTGCTTGGCATACTTGTTGCTCTCCTATCTCCCTCAGAGGTCTGTACGAGCAACGTGCAGATAGATGTGGTGGCGGGCACTCGTGCCCCGCGCCGGGTGGCAACAAGTGCCCGCCTACTGGAATCAGTTCATGCCTGATGGCAGTCAAAGAGGAGTCACATGATCGATATGCGAAACTCTGCGGGAGTGGCAAAGCTTACCAGTGCCTGGGCGGAGGCGCAAGAGGCCCAGTCCCATCCACGCGATGCCTTAGACACACTGTTCTCACGATATCGCCTGATCGACCGTGAAACGCAGTTCTCCGACCGTCCCATCCCCGCGGGCCGATGGTTTGTTGATTGGGGGCTTCCGAGGCGGAAATATGGCGGCTATGAGGTCGTGAGGTCTCGAAAGTTCACGCGGGTTTCCCCATCCAAACTGGCGTCGGCGCTTTGTCCCGAGTGTCGCGGGCCTATCTTCACGGTGATTTTGCCGAACGGTGACAGCAAGCATAAGGCCCAGCAGCTTTGCCTCTCGTGCGGACATTGGGAGTTCATTTCTCTGCCTCGATGAAGCCCTGTCCGGCGGGGAGGTCGTCCATGCGCCGCAAAAGTGAGCACGACGAGCGGTGGCCCGGCCCGCTATCCGCGACGGCTCAATAGGCCTTCGCCATCACGACCCGGCCGTCCGACGGTTTGCCGCACAGGAGGCATGCGCCGGTCTCCCGCCTGCGCTCCAGGGGAATGCAGCGGATGGTGGCTTTGGTCTCTTCCTTGAGTTTCGCTTCGCATTCGGCGGACCCGCACCAGTGGCAACTCGCGAACCCCCCGTTTTCCATGAAGGACTTGAAGTCGCCATAGGCGTCGATCTCGCGCGTGTTGTCCTCCCGGAAGGTCTTTGCGATGTCGTAAAGAGACGTCTGGATTTGCTCCAGCATCACCTTGGTCTGCTCCGCCGCAGCGTCCATGGGTGCCGGGCTTTTGTCGCCCGTGTCTCGTCGTGCGAAGACGACTTGCCGGCCGGCGAGGTCGCGCGGGCCGAGCTCGATGCGGAGCGGCACACCGCGCATCTCCCACTCGTTGAACTTGAAGCCGGGGCTGACGCCCTCCGAGTCGTCGAGCTTCACGGTGGCCACGGTTGCGATGTCCTCCTTGAGCTGGTTCGCCGCCTCCAGGATCTTTGCCTTGTCATCGTTCTTCTTCCAGATGGGGACGATGACCACCTGGATGGGGGCCATCTGTGGCGGGAGGACCAGGCCCTGATCGTCGCTGTGGGTCATGATGAGACCGCCGATCAGCCGCCATGAGACGCCCCAGCTCGTGGCGTAGACGTACTGCAGCCTCCCTTCCTCGTCCTGGAACTGAACATCGAAGGCCTTGGCGAAGTTCTGACCGAGGAAGTGCGACGTGCCCGCCTGGAGGGCGCGTTTGTCCTGCATCATGGCCTCGATGCAATAGGTATCCACCGCCCCGGCGAACTTCTCGCTCTCGGTTTTCTTGCCCTGGATCACGGGCATGGCCATGTGGTCCTCGGCGAAGCGGCGATACACATCCAGCATCCGGCGCACCTCTTCCATGGCCTCTTGCTCCGTGGCATGGGCGGTGTGGCCCTCCTGCCAGAGGAACTCGGTGGTGCGGAGGAACAGCCGCGTTCGCTTCTCCCATCGCACGATGTTGGCCCACTGGTTGATGAGGAGCGGCAGGTCGCGGTACGACTGAATCCATTTGCCGTACATACTCCAGATGATCGTCTCCGACGTCGGGCGGATGTAGAGGGGCTCTTCGAGTTTCGAGCCGCCGCCGTGGGTGACGACGGCGCACTCGGGGGCGAAGCCTTCCACGTGCTCGGCTTCCTTTCGCATGAAGCTCTCGGGGATGAACAGTGGGAAGTAGGCGTTGGAGTGCCCCGTCTCCTTGAACATCTTGTCCAGGGCCTCTTTCAGCCGCTCCCAGATTGCGAAGCCGTACGGCCGCATGACCATGCACCCCTTCACCGGGGCGTAGTCGGCGAGCTGCGCGCGCTGGACGATGTCGGTGTACCAACGGGAGTAATCTTCGCTTCGCTTGGTGATCTTTTTCTCGGCCATGAAATTTCGATGCGCCTCCTGTATTGTTCGTCTTAGACCCTTGGCCCGTTCTACCCTGATGCGATGGCTGAACCCCGGGCCGTTCGGTCGTGCGAAAACAAAGAGTTTATCCTTCGGCCGCTGGGAATTCAAGGTCAAACTCGGCGGCGCCTGGCGAAAGGGAGAACACGCGGATTCTGGCATGACTGTTGATCACGGTGTTGGATTGGCTCCGCGTCACGCAGGAAGGAAGGAGGAAGGGATTTCCGTCCCCGTCAACGTTTGGCAGGAGTCGGGGAAAGGATTCCCCTCCTACCAGAAAGAACATTTGCACCCCGGCGAAACGTTTCGGGATTTTTCAGGACTTTCCCCAGAATCTACATTGGAAGCGTATTCACGAACATGGGTTACGATGAGTGGCCGTTCGATTCTGGGGAAAGTCCTGAAGAAAACGGATTGACACGGCATGGAGCAGATGGTATCATCAAATTTTAGTGCGGGTGTGGAACCAGCGCTGCGAGCAGGCGAGCAGTCTTCATTCAGGGAGAGTACGATTGAAGGTCACGATTTCCGGTCGACATATGGATGTTACAGACGGGATTCGGGAACACGCCTTGGCGCGGTTCCAAAAACTGGACAAGTTTTCGGTCAAGATTGATCGTGTGCAGCTCACGATCTGGGTGGAGGGGTCGCGCCACACGGCCGAGGCCGTGATGCATGTGGGAAAAGGAAGCACGTTAATCGCGGAGGTGGATGCGCCGGACATGTATGCCGCTCTCGAGCTGGCGGCGACGAAACTGGAACGGCAACTGAAGAAACACAAGGAAAGAGCAAGAAACCGACGCGTTGCTCCAAAACGAGGATAAGCCCTGCGGGAGAACGGATGAAACTGAAGGATTTTATCGTCGAGAAAGCGATCTGTCCCCACTTGGCGGCTCAGGACAAGAAAGGCGCTATCCGTGAACTTGTCACCGCCATGGCCGAGGCGGGGGCTATCGCAGAAAAGGACGTGGACAGCCTTGTTCGGGCCATCATGAAGCGTGAGGAAATCGGGAGCACGGGGATCGGAAAGGGGGTAGCCGTGCCCCACAGCAAGCACCCCTGCGCGGACAAGCTGAGGGGTACCGTGGGAATCTCCCATGAGGGGGTAGAGTTCAGCGCCCTGGACGGCAAGTCGGTGCACATCATCTTCCTCCTCGTGTCGCCCCCCGATTCGACGGGGCCACACATCAAGGCGCTGGAATACATCTTTTCGTTGCTGAATGACAGCGACTTCTGCCGCTTCATTATGGCGGCGGAAAAAACAAAGGACATCGTGGACCTTCTGCGCGAAGCGGACCAGAAATTAGACTGACCATGCAGCATGGCGATGGCAAATCCGGGAAACCCAAGTGATCTATCCGGCTCCTCCCTCGAGAGAGAGGTCATGATTACCAATAAGCTCGGGCTCCATCTCCGCGCGGCCGGTCGGCTCGTGGATGTGGCCAACCAGTTCGACGCCAACATTCGCATCCGCAAGGGACAGAAGGATGTGGATGGGAAGAGCATTATGGAGGTCATGACCTTGGCTGCCACGACCGGCACACCGATCGTACTGTGCGCCACGGGCGCCGACGCCGAGGACGCGATCCACTCCTTGGTCAACCTGGTCGAAGGGAAATTCGACGAGGAGTAAGCGCTCATGCTCAAGATGGAGGGAGTTGCCGCATCACCCGGCGTTGCCATCGGCCGGGCCTTTGTTCTCGATGCCGAGGGCGTGCGCATTCGCCGCCGATACATCGACCACGATGAGATTCAACACGAGCTCGACCGGTTCCAGAAGGCCATGGAATCGGCCCTTGAGGACATCGAGGAGACGGAGTCCACCGTTGCCGAGAATATCGGTCCGGACTACCGGGAGATCTTCAGCGTCCACAAGCGCATGCTCCAGGACGAGCAGCTCAAAGGTCAGATTCGCGAGTTGATTGCCGATCGACTGTGCACCCCTGAACATGCCGTAGCCAAGACCCTCCGGACGTATCACCGCATCTTTCTGCGCGAGGCGAAGGACGACTACCTTGCTCAGCGCGTGACGGACATCCACGACGTCGAGCACCGACTGCTCCGGGCGCTGCTCGGCCAGAAGCAGGAGGACCTGAGCCATCTGCAGGAGCCGGTCGTCGTTATCGCCCACGATCTCACCCCCTCGCAGACGGCGGCGTTCGACCCGAAGAAGATCCTCGGCTTCGCCACCAACGCCGGCGGAAAGACGTCCCACTCAGCCATCGTCGCCCGCGCCCTGAAGATCCCCGCGGTGGTTGGACTGGGCAACGTGGAAAACGAAGTGTCCGGGGGGGAGATGGTCATCATCGACGGCCACCAGGGCGTGGTGGTGATCGGGCCGGATACGGATACCATCACACGATACGAGGAACGGGGCCGCAGCATCCATCTCTTCGAGGCCCAGCTCGTCAAGGAGCTCCACGACCTGCCGGCTGAAACGCTCGACGGGCGGCGGATCACGCTGCTGGCCAACATCGAGTTTCCCAGTGAGGTCAAGGTGGCCGTCGAGTTGGGGGCTGAGGGGATTGGGCTCTACCGAACGGAGTTTCTCTACGTCGGCGCCAAGAAGCCCCCCACCGAGCGCGAACAGTATGAAGCCTATGTCCAGACGATCAAGGAGCTGGCCGGGCGCCCGGCCATCATCCGAACGGTGGACCTGGGCGCCGACAAGCTCTGGTCGGGTATGCAGGAAAAGAACCCCTTTCTCGGGTGTCGATCGCTCCGCTTCTGCCTGCGCCACATGGAGATGTTCCGGTGCCAGTTGTCGGCCATCCTCCGCGCATCGGTGCTGGGCGAGGTGTCCTTGATGTTCCCTCTGGTCACCTCGCTGGAAGAGCTGCGCGAGGCCAAGGCGGTGCTGCGCGACGTGATGAGCGAGATGCGCACGGATGGAGTCGCCTTCAACGAAGACATTCGAGTGGGCATCATGATTGAGGTGCCATCGGCGGCGCTGACCGCAGACAGCCTTGCGAAGGAGACCGACTTCTTCAGCATCGGCACGAACGACCTGATCCAGTACACCCTTGCTGTGGACCGCAACAACCAGACGGTGGCCCAGCTTTACTCCCCGGCGCATCCCGCTGTGCTGCGGTTGATCGAGTACGTGATTGAAACCGGCAGGCGCCACGGAATCCCGGTGGCGATCTGCGGCGAGATGGGGGGCGAGATCGACTACATCATTCTTCTGGTGGGCATGGGGCTCACCGAATTCAGTGTGACACCGGCCATGATCCCGGACGTGAAGAAGGTGATTCGCTCGATCACCTACGAGGAGGCGAAGGCCATCGCCGAAAAGGCGATCTCAATCACCGAGGCCACAGAGGTCCTGCGATTTCTCCGGAAAGAAGCCCGCCGTGTATTCCCACAGCACGAGATGTAACCGCGCTCCCAGACCACGATTCCCGGGCAAGGAGCTTGACAAACTTGATTCATGTAGTATACTTGTACATACCGTTCGCCACATCGCTCGATTGCATCGTGCTCTTTTTTTTCCTGGAGACGAGCTCAAAAAACCAAGAGATAATGTAAAACTCTACGAACGGGCAAACTGTTCGAAAGGACAGGACGCAAAGCCACTGACCTAAACCGGCGGTGGACGTGGCAGGGTTGTGTTTGACGCAACGCCTTGGAGCAAAAAGGCTTGCGGACACAACGGGCCGGCATGGTTGACAGGTTGCCGAAAGGAGAAGCGCGAGGAACAACCCGTTCGGTGAATTCGAGACCGAACGGGTTTTTTTGGACAACTCCAGAAATAGTCTTGACTTATGGATGTCAGTACGATAATCTTTTGCCTCAACAATCGGTATCTGGAGGTATGGCCGACGCAGGGGAGGCGCTATCTCTCCTGTCGATGAGGTTTTGACAGTGGCTTGGTGAACAACCAGGGAGCTGCCTTATGTTATCCCTTTTTGGCAAGAGCCGGAGCATGATCGGTCTGGATATCGGGACCTACTCGATCAAGGCCATCGAGGTCACCTCAAGGGCCGGCAGCTTGGTTGTGACCGGCTACGGGGAAACTCGTGTCCCGGCGGCGGAGGAGCGCGCCAGCGCCTTGCGCCAGCTTACTCAGCAACACCACCTTTCGGGCTTGGTGGCATCGAGCGTTTCGGGACGCTCCGTCATCAGCCGATACCTCACCCTCGAAGAGATGCCCGATCACGAGCTGGCCAATCGCATCCGGTTTGAAGCCGACAAGTATATCCCATTCGAGGCCGACAAGGTGGTCCTTGACTACCAGCTTGTCCAGCGGCTGCCGGACTCCAAAGAGATAAAGGTAATCCTGGTTGCCGTGAAGCGGAGCGAAATCGATGAGCACGTGCGACTCATCACCGCCGCCGGGCTGACCCCGGCGATTATCGACGTCGACATCTTCGCCATCGGCAACGCCTTCGAGATGAATAAGCTCATGGGGCCAGGCGCCCTTCCCGCCGACAAGGTTCACGCCCTCGTGGACATCGGGGCGAATAAGACAAGCATCAACATCATGCAGGGAAACGTATCTCAGTTTGCTCGAGAGGTTTATATCGCCGGGAATGAGTTCCTGGAGGCCGTGGGCAAGGGAATGAACCTGAGCGATGCCGAGGTGGACGCCCTCTTTGACAATCCCGGCGACAAGGTCGATGAAGTTATCGAACTGATCGCCACTGCCCTGGACGACCTCGGCAACGAGGTCCGTCTGTCCTTCGACTACTATGAGAGCCAATTCGACAGACCCGTCGATGAGGCCTATGTCTCCGGAGGGGGGTGCCAGCTTCCAGGGCTGGAACGTTTCCTGGAACGAATCTTCGATGTAAAGACACAGCGCTGGGACCCCACCGAGCGGCTTCAGTTCTCCCTGGAGCACGTGAACGTGGACGACGTCAAGAGAAATTGTTCGCGGCTCGCCGTGGCCGTAGGGCTGGCGGCGCGAGCGGGAATGGGCTGAGCTATGATTCAAATCAACCTGTTGCCGAAAGAACTCCGGCGGAGTGAACCCACCCCGTGGCCAAAGCTCCTCGCGCTTTTGGCCTCCTTGATCGTGATCCTGAGCGTTGGACTGATCATGATTTACTATCGGTTCAACGTGCTGCCCACGGTGCTCTTGGAGCGCGACAGCACCAAGGAGGAGATGCAGGGCCTGCAGGAACGCGCCAAGGAAGCCGACGAACTGGAGAAGGAAATCAAAGACTTCGAAATGCGCGAAAAAACAATCCTGGAAATCCGCAGGGACCGATGGTTGTGGGCCAAGAAACTGGACCAGATCGTCGATATCGTTCCCGCGTACATCCAGTTGGAGTCTCTCAGTGTAAAAGAGACCCAGGGAAGACGCCGGAACCAGGATATGGGACCGACTATCGAGATGGACTGCCTCTCCAAGAGCGCCGATGAGCGGAACATCGCAAAATTCCGACGAAGGATTATCAATAGTCCGCTGTGGGAGGACATCAATGACATGCCGGAATGGCCCTATGCACTGGAGTATGTGGACGACAAGCCTGTCCTGAAATTCAAGGCCGTCCTGGTTCTGTGGGCCAAAGGGGCGAAAAAGACAACACGCACCGCGCGGCGGTAGCGCGCGGGGCCGCGTCGCAGGAGGCGAGGCGGCGGGAGGACCGAAATGGCAATAGAGCTGACCGAACAACAAAAACTCTTGGCCGCTGCCGGCGTTGGGATTGTGGTGGTGGGCGTGTTGCTGTATATGATCTATGACAGCCAGTCGCAGATTCAGAAGGCCCGCACCGAAATCATCACCTACCGCAAAAAGATCGTCAAGGCCCAGCAGCGCATCAAAGAAATCCCTGCTCTCCGCGAGAAACGATACGCCCTCACCAACGCCGTGGAAGAATACGTCAAGATCCTTCCCGACGGCCGCGAAGTGGAGGCCCTTTTGGATACCCTCAGCGACCTCCGGAAAGAAGCCGAGGTCGAACTCATCAGCTTCCGCATCACGAGAGAGGCGCGGCGCGGGAAAGGGGGCAGTCGCAAGTTCGAGAAGCATACACGGCAGGCAAAGCTCGTAGGCGAGTTTTTTAACATTGCCAAGTTCATCAACCTCCTCGAACGGTACAAACGATTCATGAGCGTCGAGAGCTTTAGTCTGAAGCCCAAGGAAGGCAAGATGCTCGACGTGGACCTCAAGTTCAGTACATACACGTACCAACGGAAATAGCCATGAAAAAGGCAATCTTGCTCGTGCTGTTGCCCCTCATGACGTTCCTTTCCGGTGAGGGCCGGGCCGCCCCGCCGCGCAGGCGCCGTGCGGCCAAGCCCGAGGCGCCGGGGGCCTTGGCGACGCAGAAAATCTTGGAGGAACCCCCTTTCGTTTTTTCGCGGCGCAACCGACGGAACCCCTTCTCCAGCCTGTTTGGCTCGGAAAAGGGAACCGATGAGGGACCGGAGATCCCCACATGCACGGCGCAGGATATCGACGAGGCGCGCCGTGATCTCGACAACTTGGCGACGGCATGCCGCAGCCGCCGAGGGGGGGAGTTCAGCACCATCTACGAGGCGCTGCTTAAGAAACTGAACCGGCCGTGCGAGAGCGACGATCTCCGCGTTCATGCCCTGGAATTGAAGCGTCGGGCGCGGAACCTCAAGCGCGCCATGAGGGATTACGTAAAGAGCATCACCTGGGAGCGCGAGCTGCAGTGGGCCGAGGGGAAACTGCAAGAGATGCGTAACTCGGCCGCCAAGAATGACCTTGGTTCGCTCCGCCGCCTCTATCAGGAGGTCAAGGGCCGAATCCAGGCCATGCTCCGCGAGGTAGACGACGACCGCTATAAGGACCGGATGCGCGAGATCATCCTCAAGTGCACCCAG
Organism: Planctomycetota bacterium; assembly: GCA_013152475.1. GTDB lineage: Bacteria > Planctomycetota > Brocadiia > JAADGH01 > JAADGH01 > JAADGH01. The sequence goes on along the minus strand of JAADGH010000210.1, from coordinate 29,106 downwards.
GTCCTTGCCCAGCACATCCACGATATCCAAAAGGAGGAGCTGGAGACGGCCGACAAGCGCATCGCGAAGATGCGGGAGCTTCTCCGCAACCGCAGCTTCAGCAGCGTCCACACCGAGCACGACGAGCTGGTCGCATTGCTGGCCGACAAGAAGTTCGAAGACGAAATGCTGCGCAAACGCCAGCAGAAGATCCTGAGGACAGCTGCCGACATCAATCGGCAGGCGGAAATCGGCGAGGTGAAGCTCAGCCTGGCCAACGCAAAGGACTACTTGGCGCAGATAGAGGCCACATACCACGCCCACGACTACGCTGCGATTGCTGACATGAATGCGACATTGCAGGGAAAGCTCGCGGATATCAAGTCCGTGGCGCCCGAGTTGGACGCCGAACGGGCCTCCTATCGGCGGAAAGGGATGGATATCGAGCGGCGAGCGAAGATCTGCATTGAGTTTCTCCAGGCGCCCCCAAAAATTTCAGGGATCGGGTGGCATCCGCAGAATCCCGTGGCCATTGTCAACGAAAAGACCGTGGGCCTGGGGGACTACGTGGATGAGAAGACCCGTGTCAAAAGCATTACCCCCGAGACGGTGGTCTTCACATACAAGGGAGAAGACATTGAGCAGCCAATGGTCGGAGGGTAGCCGATTCGATAGGCCGCGGTGAATGCGGTGTGTGGGTATGCTGTCCTGGCTTAACGCGAAAAAGCCGTTGCATAGGGAGGATTGATTTCATGAACATCCTTTACCGTCGAAGGCTCCGTTGGACCCATGTGATCGGAGTGCTCGCCCTCCTGGGCGCTGTATCTTCCGCCGTCCCGGTGAGGGCGCAGGGATTCGGTGGGTTTGGAGAGGAAAATGAGGACAGAAAGGTCACGGGCCGAATCTCCATTGACTTCAAGGACGAGCCCCTCGAAAATGTGGTGGACACCATTTCCAGAATGGTCGGCGTCAATGTCGTCCTCGCCCCGGGCATCGACGAACGGCTCACACTTCGACTGGTCAATGTGCATTACGAGCGGGTACTCAATGAGATCGCCAGCCGCTGCAACCTGATCGTGCAAAAGGAGGCCGAGAACCTGATCCGTCTTGCCAACCCCCCGCGTGTGACCATCACCTTCCAAAACGCCGACATCACGACGGCAATCGATATGCTTGCGCGGCAGGCCGACGTCAACATCGTCGTCGCACAAGAGGTCACCGGGAAGGTGAACATGCGGTTGAAAAACATCCCGTGGCGCGAAGCGTTGCAGACGGTGGTCAAGACCGCCGGCTTCGTCACCGTCACCGACGAAATGGGCATCATGCGGGTGCTGACGCGCGCCTCGCTGGTGGAACAGCTCGAGACCAAGGCCTTTCGCCTTCGCTATATCCAGCCGCCAAGCATCTATACCGCATCCATCGAGACGGAGTTCGCCGTTGGCAAGCCAAAACAGAAAACCGGCCAGTATGATCGCGACTTCACCCTGTTCAAGGCGGTGAAGACCACCCTGTCCGAGTTCGGAAAAATGGAATTTGACGCGGACACGAACGCCTTCATCATCACCGACATCCCACCCACCCTCGCCGCGATAGGGGCCGTAATCAAAGAATTGGATGTCGAGCCGATGCAGGTGTTTTGCGACATCAAGTTCGTCAGCACCACCAACTCGGACCTCCTGGATTTCGGCGCCGACTGGACCATGGGCGGAGTGAACACACCGGGCGTTACGCTGACCGGCCTTGGGGATTTCGCCTTCTTCTTCGGCTCGGGGCGAGGGGCGGATAGCACTGGCACTCCCTATAGCTTTGGGCGAGCCGACACCTTTGACGTGGGCATTCTCCCGACAGCCCACTTTCCGCTCGCTGTAAAGAACCCGCTGACATCAAACTTCGTCAGCGGCAATCTCGGAATCCTCGATTTCAACCGCATGCGCTTCGCCATGAACTTTATCAAGAACGACGACAAGAGCAACATCATTCAGGCGCCGAAACTCTTCGTCCTCGACAATCAGGAGGCCACGATCTTTGTCGGCCAGACCATTCGATTCGCCGAGACCTTCACCACCACCGTCCAAGGAACGGCGGGCACGTCCGGGATTCGTGAGGCGGACAACTCTCCCGTCGAGACCGGTTTTCAACTGCTCCTCAAACCGCACATCATTCGCGAAGCCAACCAGGTCATCATCACGCTTATCCCCGAGTGGGAGTTCCTCAGCGGCCCCGACGCCGATGGGTTCCAGACCTTCAACGATGGCGTTCACACCATTCGCCTTCCCCAGATCACGAGCAATACGGTCGTAACGAAGTTGAAGATGGACAGCGGCCAGACGGCCGTCATGGGCGGTATGATCCAGGAGCGCGACGTTGAATTCACCGCAAAGCTCCCGATCCTCGGCGATCTGCCGATCATCGGCTGGCTGTTCAAAAACAAGCAGACCCAGAAGCGAAAAGAGAACCTTCTGATCTTCATCACCTGCACCATCGTCGACCGCGGCCAGGAGACGCGAGGGATCGTCGCCGAGCAGATTACGTCGGCGAACGAAAACCGCCCGGGCAAACCCCTCTTCCTGAAAGACCGCATCCGGCGCGATATGGAGCAAGAGCTCGATCGGGAGATCGAAAGCCGCCGCGCCTACGAAAAACAGTTCCGGGCCTCCGAATACCGGGTCTACCAGAAGTAGCGCCCTGTCCGCTCCCCTCTCCTTCGCCGCCACGGCAGAGGAGAGGGGGCTTTTTTCTTGGATCGCGCAGTCACTGTCCAGCGCACCTCCCGCTGTCATGGCAATGCCGCTCACTCAGAGAATTCGAATTCGCTTCCGAAAGACAGGTCCCGCCATGTTCCTGTCGCATCTCGACATCATGCGGGTGTTCGAACGCGGCGTGCGCATGGCCGAGATACCCATCCGCATGACGAGTGGGTTCAACCCCCACCCTCGCATCTCCTTTCCGCTCGCGTTGGGACTGGGGATCGGGGCCCGGAACGAAATCGTAGAGCTCGAACTGGCCGAGTGGATGCCCGCCGAGGACGTCCGACGGCGGCTGGCCGAGTGTCTGCCGGAAGGGGTTGAGATCGCCTCGGCAAAGGCTATTCCACCACGGGCCAAGAAGATGGTGACCGATGTCACTTACGAGATTTATGCGCCGGAGGGAGAGGCCTTCTGGCGTCCGCTCATCCAAACGGCCCTCTCCCGGCCCCAAATCGTAGTGGAGCGCGAAAGGAAGGGCAAGACGCGCCGAGTAAATCTCCGCCCTTTTATCCTTGATCTTGGTTTCGCAGGTGGTATAATACATCTTCGTCTCAAAGTGACGCGCGAGGGGACGGCGCGCGTGGAGGAGGTTTTGTGCGCCCTGCTTGGGGGCCAAACCAAAGATACAATCCACCGCCCGATCGTTCGGAGCCAGGTGAACCTCATCGACGATGCCGAGCTTGTAAAACGGCGGATGGGGCGCTGACTGTTCGGACGCTATTGCAGCGGTTGACACGGTTTACACAATGAAAAAAATCATGCTCGTCAATGTTGTCGAGCAGGAGGAGACGCGCATTGCGATCCTCGAAAGCGACGTCCTGGAGGAGTTCTACATCGAGAGAAGCTCCCGCGGGCAGATCGTAGGCAACATCTACAAGGGCAAAATCACCAATGTGGAGCCGAGCCTTCAAGCCGCCTTCGTCGAATTCGGCGGTCCCCGGAACGGTTTCCTTCATATTTCGGATGTGACGTCCGACCACTACCCGGATACAGAGAAAAATAGAGACAAAGGGCGCAAGGACTTTCCGCCCATACAGAACGTCCTTCGAAGGGGGCAGGAGGTCCTTGTGCAAGTGACGAAAGAAGGGGTGGGCACGAAGGGCCCGGCGCTGACGACATACATCAGTCTGCCGGGGCGTTATCTCGTGATGATGCCCGACGGAAAACACCATGGCATCTCCCGAAAAATTGTCGATGAGGAGCAGCGGAAACGCCTGAAAAAAACGCTCTCAGAAATGCCGCTGCCGAAGGATGCGGGCTTTATCGTCCGCACCGCCGGGGCGGAGAGGCCGAAGAAGGACCTCCAGCGCGACCTCCACTACCTCCGGAAACTCTGGTCGGACCTCTCGAAAAAGGCCAAGAAGTCCAAGGCGCCGGCGGTGATCTACCGGGAGAGCGAGTTGGTCATCCGCGCACTGCGCGACATCCTGCCGTCGGATGTCACCACGATATTGATCGATTCCAAGGAGGCCCATACTCGAGTGCTCGACTTCCTTCGGCGGGCCATGCCGAGACACAGGATCAACGTCAAGCTTTACGAGGGGAACGAGCCGCTGTTTCATCGATACAAGGTCGAACAGGAGGTCGAGAAGACATACAACCGAAAGGTATCGCTCGATATCGGCGCGTCGATTGTCTTCGACCAGACCGAGGCGCTCGTGGCCATTGACGTCAACTCCGGTAAGTTCACCGGCGAGAAGGACGCCGAAGGGACGGCCTTCAAGACGAACATGGCCGCCGTGCCGGAGATCGCCCGGCAGCTTCGCCTCCGCGATCTCGGGGGCGTGGTCGTGATCGACTTCATCGACATGCGGGAGGCCAAGCGCCGCCGCGAGGTCGAGAAGGCCTTCGGCGGCCTTTTGAAACGTGATCGGGCGCGGACGAAGGCCCTGCGGATGTCGCCCTTCGGGATCATCGAAATGACCCGGCAGCGCGTGCGGCCGAGCGTCAGGCAGTCGCTCTATGAGAAGTGCCCCTTCTGCAGCGGGACAGGCATGCTCAAAACCCCGGAGAGCATGGCGGTCAACGTGATGCGACTGATAAAACTCAAACTGGGGGAAAACAGTGCGCGGGGAGTGGAGGCCAGAGTGAACCCCGCCGTGGCCGACTACCTCCACAACGAAAAACGCCGTGACATCCTCCGGCTCGAAGACGAGTCTGAAAAACGGATTATCGTCAGCGCGCGGGAAGGATTTCCCGTGGAGCAGGCCGAGGTCGTGGCGCTCAAGGGCGGCACGCGAGAGAGCAACCAGGAAGGCGCCCTGCCGTCCTATGAGATCGCGGGGAGCCGAAAGTAGGAGTGTGTCTGGATGTATGCAATTGTTGAGATCGCCGGTCAGCAGCACCGGGTCGCCGAAGGCGACCGGCTGCGCGTCATGGGGCTGCCGAAATTGGAGCGCGGCGAGCACAAGCCCGGCAGTCAGGTTACGTTCACCCATGTTCTTGCTGTGGGTGAGGGCGAGAACATGAAGCTCGGGCGGCCCTATGTCCAGGGCGCAAAGATCATCGCCCGGCTCGAAGGCGAGTGTCTCGGCCCCAAGCTCGTCGTTTACAAGTATGCCCGCCGGAAAAAAGAGCGTCGGAAGACCGGACACCGGCAGCGCTACCTGGAGATCTGGGTCCAGAAGATCGAGATCGGAGACGAAAAACCGGGCGCAGTCGCTCAAGACGAGAAGAAAGGAGACTGAGATGGCGCACAAGAAAGGGCAAGGGTCCGTCAAGAATGGACGCGACAGCAACGCGCAATTCCTCGGCGTCAAGCGGTTCGGTGGGGAGAGGGTAAAGGCCGGTTCGATCCTCGTTCGCCAGCGCGGCACCCGCTTCAAGCCGGGGGTCAATGTCGGGCGAGGGAAAGATGACACGCTCTTCGCGCTTGCCGCTGGCGTGGTCAAGTTCGAGTCCAGAAAGCGACTCAGCGTCTATCCCGAGTAGCCAGAACGGCCTTGGACATTGTGCGGATTCTCAGGGAGCGGTTATTCCGCTCCCTTTTCTTTCCCATGATACCGTGCCTATTCCGTGTTTATTGACCGCGCCGAGATTACCGTGCAGGGCGGAAGAGGAGGCGATGGCTGCGTCAGCTTCCGGAGGGAGAAGTACGTACCCCGCGGCGGGCCGGACGGCGGGGATGGCGGCCGCGGCGGCGATGTCATCATCAAGGCTACGCCCCAGCTTGCCACACTCCGGGACCTCTCATCGCAGCGCGAATATGCCGCCGACGACGGACGGCGCGGCACAGGGAAGGACCGAAGCGGAAAGTCCGGCAAAGATATCACCCTCCTTGTTCCCGTCGGCACCATTGTAGTGGACCTCGACACCGGCAGGACGCTCCGCGACCTCAAAAAAGAAGGGCAATCCATCGTGGCGGCGAGGGGGGGCAGAGGGGGGAGGGGCAACGCCCGCTTCGCCACGTCCACGAACCGCGCGCCACGAACTGCAGAGCCGGGTGAAGAAGGGGAGGCGCGACATATCCGGCTGGATCTCAAGCTGATCGCCGATGTGGGAATCATCGGCCTCCCAAACGCCGGAAAGTCCACCTTCCTGGCCCGGGTCTCGTCGGCCCGCCCCAAGATTGCAAGCTACCCCTTCACCACCTTGGAACCTCAACTGGGTATTGTGGAGGTTGGCGACTTCGAGCGATTCGTGGTGGCCGATATCCCCGGCCTGATCGAAGGCGCCCACGAAGGAGCGGGGCTGGGAAGCGAATTCCTTCGGCACATCGAGCGCACGCGATTCCTCCTGCATCTGGTGGACATGGCCCCCCTTCACGGGCCGTCGCCGTTCGATGCCTACGAAGCCGTTCGAGATGAGCTTCGCGAATACAGCGCTGCCCTCGCCGCGAAACCCAAGATGATTGTCGCGAGCAAGATGGACCTGACCGGGGCCCCCGAAAACCTTGATGAATTCAAACAGCGGATAGGCCGGGACGTTCACGCCATTTCCGCCGTGACCGGGCAGGGAATCGAGGAACTTATTCGTGCGATAGTTCAGCAACTCCAGGAATTGGAACCTGAGGCAGGCCATGGGTAGACCAGGGCGACTTATCGCCGTAAGCATCGGAAATACAAATGCTTCGCTTGGTTTTTTTGACGGCAGGAGACTTCGCAAAACCCTGCGCGTTCGGCTTGGCGACAGATTCCCGAAGCGGTCATGGTCCGCCCCCGAAGCAATCGTCATCGCTTCGGTAAACTCAAAAGCAAACGGTTGTATCTGCCACGTCCTGAAGAAGCGCTACGGCATCCAGCCCCTTGAGATCGGTCGCGATCTCCGTGTGCCTATCCGAAACCGATGCCGTTTTCCGGAGAAGGTGGGCGCCGACCGACTCGTCAATGCCCTTGCGGCGGGCCGTTTGGTTTCTTGCCCTGCTATCGTCGCGGACCTCGGCACGGCCATCACCATTGACGCCGTCTCGTCGAAGGGCGATTTTCTCGGGGGAGCGATTCTCCCGGGGGCGAGACTCTGGACCGCGTCCCTTCAGGAACATACGGCCAGACTTCCATTGGTCGATCTCGCGCGGCCGCGTGGTATTGTCGGAAAGGAAACGGAGGAGGCGATTCGCTCCGGCGTCTACTGGGGGGTATGCGGAGCGGTAGGGGAGATCGTTGCTCGTCTGCGAAGACGGCTTCGTGCGCCGGCGCGGCTCGTGGTCACCGGCGGCGACGCCGACCTCTTCTCCCGTCATCTGCCCGAAGACCATGTGAATCTGCCTGACCTCGCCTTGCAGGGCATCTGCATGGCGTGGCATCACTGGCGGGATAAAGGCAAGCAGAGGAGCTGACTACTTGCCCTGTATCCTGCGAACAATGGCGGCGAAGCGCGGATCGTTCTGCAGATTATCGAGGTCGGGGTCCTTGAGCATATAGAGCCAGTCCGAGTACCCCCTGTCCTCGGCTTGCCTTAGCGCCTCGATTGCCTCGTCGATGCGGTTGAGGAGCGAGTAGCTGCATGCGAGGTTGTAGAAGCTCGTGGGGTCGTCGGGGAACATGCGGACGATTCGCCTGTCCATTCTGAGCCCGTCCTCATAGCGGCCGAGGTGGGTGTAGGCGTGCCCGAGATAGACAAGGGCTTCCGCATTGCAGGGATCGTTTTCGAGAACACCTTCGAGAAAGACGACATCGAACGCCAATTGGTCTTCCGGGAAGTACGAGGCGTCCCTCATGGGCAGAGGGTCGTCCCGTAGATGCGGGCGAGACTCCTCGGTCAGCTGGAATACGCCCTTTTCCTTCTTTCTTTGCGCGCGATGGAACATCCCTGTTGCTCATCAAACGAGAGAACATCGGATCGTTTTTCTTGACCTGCCTCTATCAGTACTATATAACATCGGGTGTGAAAAGTCAAGCCTTTCGGGTAGCGCGCCGTGCAACGAGTTTGGAGGAGTACCTGATGGAGATTCGTCACTACACGGACGAGCCGGCGGAATCGGTCGAGGAAGGGGCGCAAGGCGTCAAGATACGGTGGCTGATCACAGAGAATTCAGGGGCGAAGAATTTCATGATGCGCCATTTTGAGATTGCCCCGGGCGGATACACGCCCCACCATGAGCACGCATGGGAGCATGAGGTGTTCATCCTTCGAGGCGACGGCGTGCTGGCCAGTATCGAGGGAGACAAGGCATTCGGGCCCGGAGATGTTATTTTTGTGCCTGCTGGGGAACTGCACCAATTCCGTAATCCGGGCAAGAAACCGGTGGAAATGCTGTGTTTGATTCCCTCCCCTCAAAGATGCAAACTTTAGGGACGGACGGAAGATTCAGAAATATATTCGATTTTTGCTTGACAGTTAGAATTCTATGTTTTAGAATGACTTACAGCATCACCGGAAGTTGTAAGTTCAATAACCTCGTTCGGGCTGAGAGGCATTCACGATGTGCGTTTTGCATGGTGTGAGCCTCCAACGGGAGGGTGGTAATGGCAGAGGAAGGGAAACGGACTGTCTCGAAGCGCGAGATCGCTGAGCGGGTCGCCAGGAAGGCGAAGCAAACCCAACTCGTTGCCAAGCGGATCATCCAGCTTTTTCTTGATGAGCTCATCGAGGAGCTGGCCCACGGCAACAAACTGGAATTCCGCGACTTTGGCGTGTTCGATGTCGTCCAGAGGAAGCGTCGCGTCGGCCGGAACCCGCGCACCGGTGAGCGGGTGGCGGTGCCCGCGAAGCGCGTCGTGAGTTTCAAAATGGGCCGCCTCATGCGCGATCGCGTCGCGGCGCCTCAAGAAGGCGAATAGGCGTCAGGCAGCTCGCTTTGTGTTTTGAGATGCAATGACCACCGGCTCCACGCCCCAGTGCCCCAATTGTTTCCGAGGTATTCCCGAGGGGGCCAGATTTTGTGCCTTCTGTGGAATCCCCATTCCCTTGGGCGACAAGAAGCGCCCCGATGAGCTGCCTGAAGAGACTCCCTCCCTCGAATCCCTTTCCGGTCTCTGCAGTGTCCTGCGCTCGTCTCTCGGCCCCATGGCCATTGCCCCCATCGGCAGGGCGATCTCTCGAACAGTCAAGCGGCCGCTGAGCGATATTACCCGGCAAATCAATGCAAGCCGGGGCTTCCTTGTTCGCGGTATCGAGGCCGATGTTGCCCGGGAACTTGCACCGAAGCTTGAGGAACTCGGCGTGGATTTTTTTGTCGTTCCCGACGAGACAATCCCCGATTTGCCCGAGGCGGGGCGCTTCTCTTCGGGATCGTTCAAGGAGCAGGGCCTGGCGTGCGAGATGAACCTGCCCGACGAATGGAAAAGCATCCGACGTGCCTGGAAGGACGTCCGCCTCATCTCCTGCGGCCGGCTTTCCGGCGAAGCCAGTAACGTCGTTCGCGAGAGAGTGGGTTTCCTCTACAGCATGGACAAGATTCAGACCCGGGTAGACTACAAATATGTGATCGACATCCTCCTCCGCAACCCGGACGAGCGAATCCGAATCGATGAGGATCGCCCGGAGGCGCAGTCGACCGGCGTCCGCTCGGAACCCCTGACCGAGGCCCACCTCGTTTACCTGGCCCGCCAGCTCTTCCAATTCTCCGCAGACACCCCGAAGAGCGAAGGCGTCAAGACGCTCGCCTTCGACGGCCCCGCCGGATTCTGGGAGAACGCCACGTTTCCGACGCGCCACGACTTCGAGAGCTACATCCAGTGGCTCCTTCAACTCCTCAAGTACGGCAAGCCCCTGCCTTCCGGCATGTGATGGCTTGCCTCGTCAATCGTAAAAAAGGTGTCGGGATTTCGCTTGACAACATTTCGGCCCCGGTGTACACTTATAACCAATGGATTCGTCTGTGATAGAGAACGTGTTGCGATCTGATCCTATGAACCATTGGACAGGCACCTTCTGGTTTGGCCGCTTTTATTTTGCTCCTTTTGAGCAGGGAGGAGCCGCGGCCTAAGGACTGTCCCAAGACGTTTGACTTGACCTGACACACAACGCCCTGAAGCCGATGGCTTCGGGGCTTTTTTTCTGGTTTGAGCGAAAGGAGAAGAGGCATGTTTGGATTTGAAAATTACTCGTTTTGGCGCTGGGCGCGCCGAGGAGGGACGGAGTCATGATCGTAGTAATGAAACCCGATGCGACCAAAGAGCAGATACAAGCCATGATCAAAAAAATTGAAGACAAAGGACTCAAGACCATCCTGCTTGAGGGAACCAATCGAAATGTCATCGCCGCCATCGGCGACAAACGGGAAATACCGCCTGAGTTCTGGGACCGACAGCCCACCGTCGAGCGCACTGTCCCCATCCTTGCCCCCTACAAGATGGCCAGCCGGGAGCTGAGGCCAGAGACGACGACGGTCCCGATTGACGGCCAAGTTCTGGGCGGCAGGAAGGTCGGCATCATCGCCGGCCCGTGCACCGTCGAGTCGAGGGAACAGGTCCTCGAAATCGCCCATGCCGTGAAGGAGGCTGGAGCGCTGGCCCTCCGGGGAGGGGCGTTCAAGCCGCGCACGAGCCCTTACAGCTTTCAGGGCCTCATGGAAGAGGGCCTCGAAATCCTCGCCCTGGCCGGAGAGGAAACCGGTCTGCCGATCGTGTCGGAGGTGCTCACGGCCGAACACGTCCCCCTCGTGTCGAAGTACGTAGACGTCCTCCAGGTTGGCACGCGCAACATGACCAACTTCCTGCTCCTCAAGGCCGTCGGTGAGTCGGACAAGCCGGTCCTCCTCAAACGAGGCATGTCCGCCCAGCTCGAAGAATTCCTCCTGGCGGCCGAATATGTTCTTTCCCAGGGCAACCCGAATGTGATACTCTGTGAGCGCGGTATTCGGACCTTTGAGACGAACACGCGGTTCACGCTGTCGCTTACGGTGGTGCCCCAGCTCAAGGAGCTGAGCCACCTGCCCGTTCTCGTGGACCCAAGCCACGCTACGGGCAAGCGCAGCCTCGTGCCGCCCATGGCAAAGGCCGCGATTGCCGCCGGGGCGGACGGCGTGATCCTGGAGGTCCATCCCAAGCCCGAAGAGGCGTGGGTGGATGGACCGCAGACGCTGTCCCTCAAGGAGTTCGAGAAGCTCATGGCCGACCTCCGGCGATTGGCGCCAGCGGTCGATCGGGAGATTTGACAACAGGTTTATTGGGTTGGAGAATTGGGATGCTTCGCATCGGAATGATCGGTTGTGGCGGAATCGCAAATCATCATGCCAAGAGACTGAAAGACATCGAGGACGCGCGGATCGTCCACTGCTCGGACGTGAGCGGAGACGCCGCCGCGCAGATGGCTAAGGAATACGGCGCGGACAAGCATGACGCGGACTACCGCGTCCTGTTGGACGACAAGGCGGTGGACGCAGTTTTCGTCTGCCTTCCCACCTTTCTGCATCGCGATGCCGTCGTCGCCTCCGCAGAGGCCGGCAAGCACATCTTCTGCGAGAAGCCGATCGCGATGACATCCAGGCATGCCCAGGAGATGATCGACGCCTGCGCAAGGGCGGACGTGATGTTCACCATCGGCTTCGTCCGCCGCTTCGACTCCCACTGGGGTAAAGTGGGCGAGCTCGTCAAGGCGGGGCGCATCGGCCGCCCGGCCGTCTGGCGTCACTGTTCCGCTGGCGGAGGCCCCACGCGGCCCTGGTTCCTCGATCGCGAGCAGGGGGGCGGCCCGCTCATCGACGGGGCCGTGCATGACTACGATTTTCTGCGGTCCATGTTTGGCGATGCGAAGCGTGTCTTCGGGAGCATGAAGACCTTCAAGTCCGACAGCACCGCCCTCGACACCGGCACGGGCGTGATTCAATTCCAGTCCGGCGACGAGGCCATGCTCTGCTGGTCATGGGGTCTGCCCACCGGGGCGCGTGGCGAGAGCCTGATCGATGTCCTTGGCCCGGATGGCGCTATCTCCTTCACCGCGATGGCAGACCAGTTCCCCAAAGGGGCCGATCCCAAGACACACGGCGGCATCACAATCGTCGGCAAGGACAATGCGCGCACCGTCGAGGTCTATGAGAAAAAAGATATGTTCCTCGAACAGGACCGTCACTTCGTGGACTGTGCCCTCAACGGCAAGCCGCCCATCCCCACGGGCGAGGACGGGAAAAGGGCGTTGGAGATCGGCCTGGGTATTCTGCAGTCGAGCGACACCGGCGAGCCCGTTGCTCTCGCCTGATCATTCCCGATACAAACCGTGGCGCTCAATATAGGTCGCCACAGCGTTGGGAATCATATGGGCGATGCTCCTCCCCTTGCGGATGCGTTCCCGAATATCGCTCGAGGAGATGCCGATGAAGGGGACGTCGAGGATGCTCTTTCGCATCCGATCAACAGCGGCGTGACCGATGACATCGCTCAGCCCGTCGATTAGCCCCAGGCTTGATCCGGGCCGACGAGCGACGGCGAATGCGCAAAGGCGAGCGACCTCGCGAATGTTCTTCCAGGAGGGAAGCTCGGGCAGGGAATCCGCGCCGATGATGAAGTAGATTCGGCAGCGCGTTCCGTAATTCCGTTTCAAGTCTTTCAGGGTATCCACGCTGTAGGATGTGCCCTCGCGGCGGATCTCCATATCCGACGCCTCGAAGTGAGGACAGTTGCGTATAGCGGCCCTCGTCATGGCGTACCGAGCCTTGGCGCCGGCCTGATGCGAGCGTCCCTTGTGCGGGCGAACATTCGCAGGAACGAAAATCACCTTCGACAGCCCGAGGGTGTGATAGGCTTCTTCCGCAATGATAAGATGGCCCAGATGAATCGGATCGAACGACCCGCCCAGCACGCCGAGTTTCATTTCGTCGTCACCCAAAGAACTGCATGACTTGGTTCCGCATTATATGCCCTTCCGTGGACAAATGCAATTTCAATTGACTCGCCTTCCTGCCTCTGGTACAATCCCTTTGTGTACACCAACTTGCAGAATCGAGGACCGATCGTGAAGCGCGCTGTCCTGTTGGCATGTCTGCTCGTTCCCTGTGTTGCGGCGCACCTTGCCGCGCAGGAGCCGGTGAACCCCTTCAAGCCACGGAAGAAGACACGCGCCGATTCGCGCCCGGGCACGGTCACCATGTCCAACGGTGACGTGTACAAAGGGCAGATCTATGTGACCCGTGACAAACGGCTCCGGGTCTTTGACACCGCGGCAAAACTGTACCGCGATATCCCCCTCGTGGCGATGAAAGAGATCGAGATCACCGTGGAAAAGGAGGGGATGGAGAAGGAGTGGCGCTGGAAGGAGGGCGGGTCGAACGTCAAGGTCTACACCGGCAAGGCCTATCCGTGGCGAGAATACCTCACCACTGTGACGCTCACCAACGACCAGAAGATTACGGGCCACCTGAAGGCGACGCCGGTGTATGTGGAGACCGGGGGGAAGAAAGAAAAGCTGATCATCCACGGCAAGAACAAGGGAGAGCTCGGACAGAAGCTGAGCGATCTCGTGTACATCAAGAAGATTGTCTTTGGGGAACCGAACGAGAAATAGGATGAAGATTGCCTACTTCGATTGCTTCTCCGGGGCCAGCGGGGACATGATCGCCGGTGCGCTCTTGGACGCCGGGCTGAAGCTGGCGACGCTGAAGAGGGAACTCGCCAAGCTCAAGGTTCGCGGGTTCGAGCTGAAGACGCGGCGTGTCAAGCGCGGCATGTTTCGCGCGCTGAAGTTTGATGTGCAGGCCGGCGGCGAGCATCACCCTCACCGTACGCTGCGCGACATCGAGTCGATCATCGACCGGAGCGCCCTGTCGAACCGTGTGAAGGACGACAGCAAAAGGGTGTTCGAGCGGCTTGCGCGTGCCGAGGCGAAGGTGCACGGCACGACGCCGGAGAAGATTCACTTTCACGAAGTTGGCGCCGTCGATTCGATCGTCGATATCGTCAGTGCCGCGATCGGCCTGGAGCAGTTGGGGATCGAGCGGGTCCACTTCTCGCCCGTTCGACTTGGCACGGGCATGGTGAGGTGCCGGCACGGTATCCTGCCGGTTCCTGCGCCGGCCACGGTCGAATTGCTCAAGGGGGTTCCTGTGTCGCAAACCGATATATCGGGCGAGCTTACAACACCCACCGGTGCGGCGATCCTGACGACTCTCGGCGCGTGCGCCCCCGCTTCGCCGACGCGATTTACCGCGATCGGCCTTGGGGCCGGATCGAAGGACCGGCCCGACCTGCCCAACATTATTCGCGTGATGATTGGGGAAACCTGCGCGAAAGCCGAAGGGGATCGGGTCGTCGTTCTCGAGACGAATATCGACGACATGCCCGCGGAAGTCGTCGGGTTTGTCTTTGATAGGCTCTTCGATGCGGGCGCGTTGGACGTTTTCATGACGCCGATCCAGATGAAGAAAAATCGCCCCGGTGTGCTGTTAAGCGTAATCGTCCCCGGATTGCTTGTTGAGACGATGGAGGAGATCATCTTCTCGGAGACCACGACGTTCGGGGTTCGCAAATACGAAATCGAGCGACGGAAACTCGCGCGCGAGCATCGGAGTGTCGAGACCCCCTACGGCAGGATTCGGGTCAAGATCGGTCGCATCGGCGACGTGGTCAAGACCGTTTCGCCCGAGTATGAGGACTGTCGCAAGGCGGCCGAGCGCACGGGGGCCGCCCTGAAGGATATACGTCAGGCGGCCATGGACGTGGCGAGGGACGCGGTCGATGAGTAAGGCGAGGCGCCTGAAGATCATCGCGTGCGAAATTCTCTATCGCGAAGTCTGTCTCTGCGCGGCGAACAGCCGGAATGTTGTGGACGTTCAGTTTATGCCGAAGGGCCTGCACGACCTGGAATCGGCCGGTATGGTGGCGAAGCTCCAGGCGCAGATCGACGAGACCGCTCCGGAGCTCTACGATGCCGTCCTCCTCGGCTACGCCCTCTGCAACAATGGGGTGGTGGGGCTGACGGCGCGGCAGCGCCCCCTCGTGATCCCGCGCGCTCACGATTGCATCACACTGTTCTTCGGATCGCGGAAGCGATACGATGAGTACTTCTCCGAGCACCCCGGCACGTACTTCAAGACGACCGGCTGGAGCGAGCGGGATTTCATCACCGTTCCCAACACTGTGATGGAGAAGCTCGGCCTAAAGAAGACGTACCGGGAATACGTCGAAAAATACGGCGAGGACAATGCCCGGTATATCATGGAGCAAATGGGCGCCTGGAAGCAGAACTACACGACCATGGCCTTCATCGACATGGGCATTGCCAATGGTCTCGAATATGATAAAGGGGCCGAGGCCGAGGCGCATGAAAACGGATGGGAATACAGGCGGCTGGAGGGCGACTTGCGGCTGATTCGCAACCTGCTCGACGGCGAGTGGAACGAGAACGAGTTCCTTGTGCTTCAGCCCGGCGAATCGATTGTTGCATCAAACGACGACCGCATTGTTGCGGTGAAGACTCCGTAGTCCGAATGTGGAGAGGAAGAATGAAGCTGAGTTTTATGACGTGGATCTGCCCGCAGTGGACCATTGACCAGATCATCGAGGGGGGGCGGAAGTACAAGTACGACGGCGTTGAACTGCGCGTGCAGGTGGAGCACGCTCATGGCGTGGACCTCGCCACAGGCGCCGGCCGCCGGGCCGAAGTGAGGAAGATTTTCGAGGACGGCCCCATCTGCATCAGCGCTGTGGCCACGTCGCTGCAGTTCTCCGAGCCGGAGGAGGCCGAGCGACGGAAGAGTGTGGATCTGCTCAAGCAGTACATCCAGCTCTCGGCCGACATCGGCGCGCCGGTGATCCGGGTCTTCGGGGGGGCGAAGGGCAGAGGGGAGCCGGCCGGAATCCTCGACAATGTGGCGGCCTGCCTGGCGGAGTGCGCGGGCGATGCGGAGGGCGCCGGCGTCAAGCTCGGTCTTGAGACGCACGATTACTTCAGCCACAGCAAATACGTTGCGAAGGTGGTGGAGATGGTCGGTTCGCCCGCCGTGCAGGCGCTATGGGATGTGGCCCATCCGTATCGCCACATGGAGACACCCGAGATGGCCTATGCCAACCTGAAAAGCAAGGTCGTCCACCTGCACATTCATGACTACAAGTATACCGACGAAGCGAAGAGCAAAATCGAGCTTGTGGGCCTCGGCCAGGGCGTCTGCCCGCACAAGGAGCCCATGGCGCTGCTGAAGGCGGATGGGTTTACCGGCCACTTCGCCGTGGAGGTCATGAAGGGCGACCCGGATGACGTTCTGCCGCAGTACTCCGAGGTCTTCCACCAATACCTGTCGGAAATCTGATCAGGACTTCCGCTCGGCCATGAAGCGGGCGAGCTGTCTGAAGAAGCCCTTGCTTGCGACGGGAAGGGAGTCGATGACGGTGTAGGCCTCCTGGACGAGCTCGTCGGCGTACGTGGAGGCGTGGTCGAGCGCGCCGCAGCGCTTGTATAGGTCGATGACCCAGTCCACATCCGTCCGGGTTGTTTCTGCGCGTGGCTTGCCCATGATCTCTCGAAGGTGTTTCGCATCCTTCCCGTCGGTTTTCCCGATAGCGTAGGCGTAGAGGATACTCGCCTTTCCCTCGCGGATGTCACAGCCGAGCTCGCCGCCGCGGCCTTTTCCGATGGTGAGGTCAATTACGTCATCGCGAATCTGGAAGGCGGGCCCCATGTTGTCGCCCAGCTTCCACAGCGCGTCGATCACGGCGTCATCCGCCCCGGCCACCATCGCCCCGCCCACGAGGCCGCAGGCAAGGTAGCAGCCGGTTTTCTTCCGCACCGTGTGCAGATATTTTTCAATTGTGAAATTTTCGTCTGCGCGGGAGTTGATGTCGAGCGCCTGCCCCTCGATCGTCGCGCAGCAGGTGAGGCTGAATGCGTCGAGGAGTTTGAGCTTGGTCTCGGCATCGACGGCGCTCCTGAGGATGATCTCCTGGGCCTTGGCCAGGAGGTAGTCGCCCGCGTTCACGGCGTTGGGGACGCCGTACTTCACCCAGACGGCGGGGCGGTCACGGCGGACCTCGTCGCCGTCCTCGATATCGTCGTGGACAAGGAACATGTTGTGGAGGATTTCGATGGCGAGGGCGAAGTGCATGGCCCCGTCGGCCTTGCCGCCGAGGGCCTCGCAGGTCAGTAGGCAGAGGGCCGGGCGGACCCGCTTGCCGCCGGTTTCGAGATGATACCAGATCATCTCGCTCAGCAGGTCGGAGGGGTTGCGGGGCAGGATTTCCTCCATGAGACTGTCGATCCGCGCGCCGGCTTCGGATATCGCCTTTTTGATGTCGGCCAGGGATGGCTCGCTCATTCGAGAATCTGCTCCACGAAATCCGCCACGCCTTCCTCGTCGTAGGTGCCGGTCACGAGGTCGGCCACTTCCTTCAGTTCGTCGCGCGCGTTGCCCATTGCGATGCCGAAACCGGCCTTCTCGATCATCTCCAGATCGTTCACGTCATCGCCGGCCGCGATGATCTCCCCATCGGTGATGCCGAACTGCTGGGCAACGTGTATGAGCGCATTCCACTTGGACGTGCCCCGATCGAAAATCTCCAGGCAGTCACACTGGTTCCGGTAGCTGCCGAACAGCAGCACATGGGCGGTGATGCGCGTCCGGAATTCCTGTTTCAGGCTGTGGAGCAAGGTGGTGAGTGAGCCCATCTTGTCGAACAATGCGATCTCGAGCATCTTCTTGCGCGGCACGTTGGCGAACTCGCGCGACACGAGATAATGCCCTGACGCCCCCTGGATGTAGCGCAGGAACTCCGGCTTCCCGGCCCGATCGTCCTCGATGACAAAGTCCGGCCCATGTGGAAAGGCGTCGAGGATCACCAAAGGCGAAACGTCGTACTTTTTCAGAAAAACGAGTATCGCCTCGGCCAGCTTGAAGGGGAGCCCGTGCTTGTAGATCGTTTCGTGCGTGCGGCTGTCCTTGACCAGCGACCCACCGTGCACGACCACGATGGGTTTGATCCCCAGAAGGTCGAGAATGGGGAGGGTGGAACGGTATCGACGGCCCGTGCAGAGCACGATCTTGATCCCCGCCGCGGCGGCGTCGTGGAGGGCCTGCTTGGTTCGCGGTCCGATCTGCTTCCGGGAGTTCAGGAGGGTTCCGTCGATGTCGAGCGCAATCAGCTTAAATCGCATGGGTATGTTCCTCTAAGCAATCGGGCAAGGACCCAATGCCTCATCTTACCAACTGGAGCGGGAAAATCAAGCTCGACTTCGCTCCTACATCCGCTCCGGCGCTTTGATGCCGAGGACCCACAGGCCGTTTCGGATCACCTGGCGGACACAGTCGATCAGCAGGAGCCGTGCGTTCGTCAGCGGCGGTTCGTTTTTCAGGATCCGGTGCTTGTGCAGCAGCGTGTTCGTCGCGCCGCAGAGGTCGAGTAGGTAGTTGCAGATGAAATAGGGTTCGTAGACTTCCGCCGCGTCGCGGATGACCGCCGGCAGGCGCTCGAGCTGCTTCACCACGGCCATGGTCGTTTCATCCGTCAGGAGATCGACGTCCACGTCGTCCACAACGTCCTGCTGCGCCTTGCGAAGGATGCTGCTGCTCCGCGCGTGGGTGTATTGAACGTAGGGGCCGGTGTCGCCCTTGAAGTTCAGAATCTCGGCCCAGTCAAATGCCACGTCCTTTACGCGCTTCGATGCCAGCTCGGCAAAGATTACCGCGCCGATGCCCACCGCAGCGGCGACTTCGTCCATCTGGTCGGGGGGGACCTCGTGCTCCATTTCGCCTTCCTGCATGATGGACTTCGCCAGTTCGACGGCCCGCTTGAGCAGGTCCTCAAGGAGGATGACGTCTCCCTTTCGGGTGGACATCTTCCGGTCCTTGAATCGCACCATGCCGAAGTCCACATGCGTACAGTCCTTGACCCACTCATACCCCATGAGCTCAAGGACTTTGAACAACTGCCGGAAGGCCAGCCGCTGTTCGCCGCCGACAACGTAGATCATCTTCGCGAAGTTGTATGTCTTCTTGCGATACTCCGCTGCCGCAATGTCGCGCGTTGCGTAGAGAGTGGCGCCGTCGCTCTTGCGAAGAAGGCACGCCGGCATGCCGTACTCCTCCAGGTCCACCACCACCGCTCCCTCGCTCTCGGTGGCGATGCCCGCCGTCTCCAGCCGCTCGATTACGTCGTTCAGCATGTCACAGTAGAAACTCTCCCCGGCGAAGGAGTCGAAGTGAACGCCGAGCATCTCGTAGGCCCGATTGAATTCCTCCAGGCTGATGTCTTTGAACCGCTGCCACAGGTCGCGCGCCTTGGGGTCTCCGTCCTCCAGTCGGCGGAACCACTCGCGCGCCTCCTGCTCCAGCTCGGGATTGCCCTCCGCCTCGGCGTGGAACCGGACATAGAGCTGGTTCAAGTGGGTGATACCGTCGGTCTCCAGCTTGTCGGCCGCCCCCCATTTCTTGTAGGCCAGGATCAACTGTCCGAACTGGGTGCCCCAATCGCCCAAGTGGTTGATCCCCACGCACTTGTACCCGAGCGCGCTGTAGATTTTGTAGAGCCCGTTGCCGATCATGGTGGACTGGAGATGGTGCACGGCCAGGTGCTTGGCGATGTTCGGCGAGCTGAAGTCGATGCACACGGTCTTGCCCTGGCCGATGTCGCTTTGGCCGTACCGATCGCCCTGGGAGCGTATGTTTCGGAGCACTTCCTGGACGAAACGCGCCTTGCTGACGAAGAAGTTGAGGTAGGGCCCCGCCGTTTGGATCTGCTCCAGCAGATCCGTTGTGTCCACCTTTGCGGCGAGGTCGGCCGCGATGTCCTTCGGCGACATCCGCATCGCTTTCGCAAGTGTGAAACATGGAAAGCTGTAATCGCCCATCTTCGGATCGGGCGGCGTTGCGATCATACCCTCGATCTCAGTCCCGGACAGATCCAGATGCGGCGTCAGGGCCTTGACGATTGCGTTGACGAAAATATTCTGCGCCATGGTACTCTTGCTCTACTTCGCGGTCCCTTCGTCAAACGTTCCAAAGTCCAGCGCTGAACGCTTGATGAACAACACAAGGATCCCGGCCGGAATTGGCAGGATCGCCAGCAGCTTGATAGCGAACCCCACGTTCTCCATGTCGCTGATTTTACCAAACAGCGGTAGAATTAGCGACGAGATACTCCACGCCATCCCCATCATGAACCCCGACACCGTCCCCGCCGACTCCGGCATCAGGTCTTGCGCCGCCATCACGAAATGCGGCATGGCGAAGGTCATCAGAAAGGCACTTGCGCCCAGCAGAAACCACGACTCCCGCGCCACAAACCCATAGAGCAGGGGGGCCGAAAGGAAACAGGAACACAGCATGATCGGTTTGCTCCCGATCTTTCCCGCCAGGTATCCTCCCAATAGCCCGCCCATGGTTGCAAAGATGGCCATGAGCGACATCACGTATCCCCGTGTGAGGCGGCTGTATCCCAGCTCCTCGCAGCGTAGGGGCACCAGACTGTTGACGCCCGCGTAGGACGTAGATCGCAGCACCACGGCCACAAAGAGAACGATCACAATTGCCAGGTGCCCGGGCTTCGCGGGCGCCGGGGTCGGGGCGCCTTCCTTGCCTCCTGCTCTTGCGCGAGACGAGGGCAAGGTCCACAGAAAACACAGAGGCAGAATGATCGCGGGCGGGAACAGCAGCCACGTACCCCGCAGCCCGTGGCAGTTCACGATCCGCATCACGATAGGAGGGCCCAGCGCGATGCCTACGCCCCCGGCAACCGCAAAGAGCGACCGGCCAATCTTGTCTCGCGGACCAACGGCCTTGAATACCTCCGCTGCGCCGTTCGGGTGGAACAATCCAACCCCCATGGAGGCGGCGATGGCAATGCCGATGAATACCCACACGTTCGGCGCCAGACCCACCAGAGACATTGCCCCTGCGAGGAACGTGCCGACAATAATATAGTACTTTCGCCCCCCGGTCTGCTCGGACACATACCCTAACGCCGGCTGGGTCATAGAGTTAAAGATACCGGCGACTGCAACCACCGACATTGCCATCGTATGGCTCAACCCGAAGGCCGCCTCGAAGTCCGGCAGCAGCCAGCTCAGCATCAGCGCGTAAAAATCGTTGACGGCATGGCCGATGGCCAAGAAGATAACGAGTGTCCAGGTGGCTTTCCGTTGTTCTGTGATCGCGTTCAGCGTGGTGTCCGTTCTGAAAACCTACAAGTTACCATACGGCTGTGCGCTTTTCAAGACGTGACGCTCCGTGTCGCGGGCTGATTTCCCTTGAAAGCCTGCCGCCCACAGATTATCATAAGTGTGTAAACTGAAATAGCTTGCCGATACCCGCAAGGAGCGATCATGCGATTTCCCCGCTACCGACCAAGGCGCATGCGCCGGACGGAGGGCCTTCGCCGGATGATCCGTGAGACGATCCTCTCCCTGGACGACCTCATCATGCCGCTTTTCGTCCGCCCGGGAAAGAGGATCAAGAAGGAAATTGCCTCCATGCCCGGCAACTACCAGATGTCCGTCGACGCTCTGGTCGAGGAGGTCAAGGAGATCGAGGCCCTCGGCATCCCGGCCATTATCCTCTTTGGCATACCTGAGACGAAGGATTCTCTCGCCAAGTCGGGCTATTCCGACCAGGGGATCGTCCAGCAGGCCATTCGCGCCATCCGGAAGGCAAAGGCCAACATCGTAGTCATCACTGATGTTTGCCTGTGCGAGTACACCGACCACGGACACTGCGGCGTGCTGAAGAAGCATCGCCTCAGCGGCATTCGCGATGTGGACAACGATGCCACCCTCAAGCTGCTGGCGAAGATGGCCGTCTCTCACTGCCGCGCCGGTGCAGACATGGTTGCGCCGAGCGACATGATGGACGGACGGGTCGAGGCCATTCGGGATGCCCTGGACAAGGCCGGCTTCGAGGACGTGCCGATCATGTCCTATGCCGCCAAATACGCCTCGGCCTTCTACGGCCCGTTTCGCGACGCCGCCGAGTCGCCCCCGCAGTTTGGCGACCGCCGGTCTTACCAGATGGATCCCGCCAACGCCGAGGAGGCCCTGCGCGAGGTGGAGATGGACATCGACGAGGGGGCGGACATTGTCATGGTCAAGCCGGCCGTTCCCTACCTGGACGTCATCCGTCGCGTCAAGGACGAGTTCGGCTATCCCGTAGCCGCCTACAACGTGAGCGGGGAATTCGCGATGGTAAAAGCCGCAGCGGAGAAGGGCTGGCTCGACGAGCAGCGCATCGCGATGGAAATGCTTACGAGCATCAAACGCGCCGGCGCGGACATGATCCTGACCTATTGGTCGAAAGACGTCGCCCGTTGGCTTGGCTGACGCCCGCTCAAGCAGGTGTGTTGTGCGTTCTGTTCTTGCCTCTTCTCCCTGCCCCTGACGCAATGGAGTATAATGAAGAAACGCGTAAGGCAGGCATACGAGATGATGAAACGCTGCTCGATTTGCCCGCGCAGGTGCGCCGTGAATCGGCTGGAGGGCGAGACCGGCTTCTGCGGGACCGGAGCCAAGGCCCTCGTGTCATCCGCTGGGCCGCACTACGGCGAGGAGCGCCCGCTGGTGGGGCGGGGCGGATCGGGGACGATCTTCTTCGCCGGGTGCAACCTCGGCTGTGTCTTCTGCCAGAACTACGACATCAGCCATCATCGCCGCGGTCAGGAAACGACGCCGGAGGCCCTCGCCAAGGCAATGCGGCAGCTCGAACGGGCGGGATGCCATAACATCAACTTCGTCACGCCGACGCATGTGACGCCGCAGATCATGGAGGCAATCGTGATCGCGCGGGAGAACGGTCTAAAGGTCCCGATCGTCTACAACTGCGGTGGATACGAGAGCCTGGAGGTGCTTCGGCTTCTCGATGGCTTCATCCAGATCTACATGCCGGATGCAAAATACGCAAGCGGGGAAATGGCGAAAACCTACTCCCGTGCGGCGGACTATCCCGAGGTGAATCGGGCCGCCCTGAAGGAGATGCACCGGCAGGTGGGGGACCTGGTGATTCGGGACGGCGTCGCGACGGGGGGCCTCTTGGTCCGCCACCTGGTCATGCCGAACGACGTGGCCGGGAGCAAGACGGTCATCGACTTTCTGGCCGACGAAATCTCGCCCAACACCTACGTCAATGTGATGGATCAGTACCGTCCGGTCTTCAAGGCTGGCGACTTTCCGAGCATCGATCGCCATCTGCATCCCGAGGAGTTTGCCGTGGTCTACCGCTATGCCCAAAGGCGCGGCCTGCGACTGGCCGACTGAACGGACCCAGGGGGTGCTTGGGAATCTTTTGCTTGACACCCGGGCAGCGCGCTGATATGGTATAGATCTATCGCTGTTTCGTGATGAATTCGAGTTTCAGGAGGAGAGCACGTGAAGCGCATCATTGTCTCATTGGTTTCCTTCCTGTTTGTGCTCAGTTGCACACAGTCCGCATCGGCAAGAGGACGAAGACCGAAAAGACCGCCGAAAAGGAGCAAGGCTTCGATCATGTCAACATACAAGAACAAAGTGGCCGTCATCGACACAAGCAAGGGGCGGATCATCATAAAGTTCTATCCGAAGGAGGCGCCGAACACGGTCCAGAACTTTGCCTCTCTTGCGGACCAGGAGTTCTATGACGGCCTGATCTTCCATCGGGTCATCAAGGGCTTCATGATCCAGGGTGGCTGTCCGCTGGGGACCGGCACAGGTGGCCCGGGTTGGCAGATCGATGCCGAATTCAGCGCCATCAAGCATGAGCCGGGGACCGTATCCATGGCGCGATCGCAAGACCCGAACTCCGCCGGCAGTCAGTTTTTCATCTGTCTGGAGAGGACGCCGCACCTCGACGGCAAGTACACCGCCTTCGGCCAGGTTATCAAGGGCATGGATGTGGTAAAGGCCATCGGCGACGTGAAGACGGATGCGAAAGATCGCCCGGTGGATGAGGTCAAGATCTTCAAGGTCCGCATCATGAGCAAAGACGACGCGGAGAAGCTGGGGGCGGAGTAATCGGGGCAAGTGACAATTCATGGCCGTGCTAGACGGGGAACTGGCGGTGCCCTGTAACCCGCAATCCGCCTTAGCGGGGTCGATCGCCTTTCCGAGGTGCTTCGGTTTGGCGGTGGCAGTCGAGCAAGTGGTGATGAAGGCTGGGTCCCATGCAATGGGAAGATGTGAATCTGGTCAGGTCCTGACGGAAGCAGCCATAAGCATTCTCTCCCATGTGCCGTGGGGTTGCCTGGCTGGAGCAAACTACCCGGCGGCGCCGTTGGATCGGGCATCGAAGGAAGGTGCACGGCCATTTATCTGATTCAAACCTTCTGGAGGCTCCGGACCTCCGGGAGGATGTGCGCTCCCTCACGCTTGGATTGCTGTCCATGAGCTATCTCGTTCTCGCCAGAAAATACAGACCCAAGACCTTCGACGACTTCGTTGGCCAAGAGGCGATCGCACAGACGCTGCGCAACGCCGTGGACTCCGACCGCGTCGCCCACGCCTACCTCTTCTCCGGCGACCGGGGGCTCGGCAAGACGTCGATGGTTCGCGTGTTCGCCAAGGCCCTCAACTGTGTGAAAGGGCCGACGGGTAAGCCCTGCAACAAATGCGAGGCCTGCCAGGCGATCCATCGCGGCGAGGACATCGACGTCGTCGAGATCGACGGCGCCTCCCACCGGACGGTGGACGAAATCTCCGACGTCCTCCAGAACGTCAAGTACCGCCCCTCCCGCTCGCGGTTCAAGATCTACATCATCGACGAGGTCCACATGCTGAGCACCCACGCCTTCAATGCGCTGCTCAAGACCCTCGAAGAACCCCCGCCGCACGTGAAGTTCTTCTTCGCCACCACCGAGCCGAACAAGGTGCTCGACACGATCAAATCCCGATGCCAGCGCTTCGACTTCCGCCGAATCGCCCCGCCGGCCATTGCCGAAGGCCTGGGCCAAATCTGCAAGGCCGAGAAGGTGAAGGCGGACAAGCCAACGCTCATGGCCGTCGCCCGCGCCGCGCGGGGGAGCATGCGGGATGCCCTCTCGATCCTCGACCAGCTCATGTCTTTCTGCGGCAAGAAGCTGACCGTGGCTGATGTGCAGCAGATCCTCGGGCTGGTCACCGACGAGAAGATCGCCGCTCTGGTGAAGGGGATCGGCGATCGCGATGCCGCCGCCGTCCTCAAGGAACTGGACGAACGGATCGCCATGGGGGCGGACGTGCTGGATTTGCTGGACCAACTGGTCGACTACCTGCGCGATCTCATGGTCGTGGCCTCGTGCCAGGGCGACCTCGAACTCGTCAAGAACACGGTGAGCGATCCCGACACCGTGACCAAACAGAGCAAATTGTTCTCCGTGGAAAAGCTGCTCTACATGATCCAAATCCTGAGCGAGACGCGACGGAAGATTCGTGAAGGTCTTGACCCCCGGATCGTGGCCGAGATGATGCTGGTGCGGCTCACGGCGGTGGAAGACATGCAGTCGCTGCCGGAGATACTGAGGAGGTTGGAGGCCATGGATATGGGCAGTGGGGCAGGCGCATTGCCGCGCCCGTCCTATCCGGATTCGACTCAAAAAAAAACGGAACATCGTACGCCGCCGGTAAAGCCCAAGCCCGACGACGCTGAGCCGTCCGAGCCGCCTCCGGCTGAAGAGGCGCCCATGCCGCAACGCCCGCCTGGCCCGATCGGCTTCGCGGAGGTCAGGAAGCGGTGGGGCGAGGTGATCCAGGCGATGAAGGAAGAGAAGATATCGCTGGGGTACTTTCTGGGGGAGGGGGAGGTCCAGTCG
Organism: Planctomycetota bacterium; assembly: GCA_013152475.1. Classification (GTDB taxonomy): domain Bacteria; phylum Planctomycetota; class Brocadiia; order JAADGH01; family JAADGH01; genus JAADGH01. Next base: position 3,335 of record JAADGH010000210.1, on the reverse strand, counting down.
GTGGGGAATGGGACCGTCGCGATCGCCTTCTCGGCGGAGAACGGGGCGCACCGAAAGATGCTTGAGGATCGGCCGAATCGTGAGCTGCTGGAGGGCTGTATCGAGAAGGTGCTCGGCGCACGGTTTCAGGTGAAATTCACCACCACAGAGAAGTCCGCTACAAAAGAAGAGCGGGCGAGACCCCCGGCGCCGCAGCGGTTCAACGCGCAGGAGATTATCGAGAAGGAACCAATGGTCAGAAAGGCCCTGGAAATCCTTGGGGGACGGATTGTGAGAGTGGAGGAGTGAAGGCATGAGCGGCTTTGGAAACATGGGCAACCTGATGCGCCAGGCGCAGAAGCAGGCCCAAAAGATGCAGAAGCAGATGGAAGAAGTCCAGCGCAACCTGAAGGAGCGCGTTGTGGAAGGCGCCGCCGGCGGCGGCATGGTCACCGCCCAGGTGAACGGCCACAAGGAGCTCCTCAACATCAAGGTGGACCCCGAAGTGGTGGACCCGGAGGATGTGGAGATGCTGGAGGACCTGATCCTGGCCGCCGTCAATCAGGCCATGAAGAAGGCCCGGGAGATCCACGATAGCGAAATGCAGAAAGTGACCGGGGGCCTGAGTATTCCGGGGCTGCTTGGCTGATCGCCCATGAAAGTCTATCCCGAACCCATGGTGGCGCTCATGGAAGAGTTCGGCCGGATGCCCGGCATCGGACGGAAGACGGCCGAGCGGCTGGCGTACTACGTCCTCCGCCTGCCGGAGGAGGAGGCCATGAAGCTGGCCCACGCCATCCGCGATGTCAAACAGAAGATCCGCCACTGCTCGCGGTGCTTCAATATCTCCGAGACGGATCCGTGTGGGGTCTGCTCCGACCCACGCCGCGATCAGAACATGGTTTGCGTTGTAGAAGAACCCAAAGATGTTATTGCAATCGAAAAGATGGGGCGTTATAATGGATTGTATCATGTGCTGATGGGGCATATCGCGCCGTTGGATGGAGTGGAACCGGACGACCTGACCATCCAGAATCTCATGGCGCGTGTCAAACGCGAGGGGATTGTCGAGGTCATCCTGGCGACGAATCCCAACCTGGAGGGAGATGCGACGGCGCTCCAGGTGGCCAAAGAACTGGAGGGGGCAAACGTGAAAATCACACGCATTGCCAAAGGAATCCCCTCCGGTAGCAATATCGAGTATGTGAACTCGGCCATTCTTGCCGATGCGATTGCCGGTCGACGCGAGCTCCGGTAGTCTTTTGAAGGTTCGTGTCTCGGCGGAGTACAGCCGATGAAAATGGAAATTTCACTTCAGCCCCGGCTTGAACTCAAGCTGAAGCTGGCGCCTCAGATCATTCAATCGATCGAGATCCTCCAGCTTCCCATGCTTGCCCTTCAGGACCGCATCACCCAGGAGCTGGAGGAGAACCCCGCCCTCGAACTCGAAGAACCCGCTCCGGCCGAGGAGGAGGCGGCTGCCGAGACAGCGGTCGAAGAAGTCTCCGACCGGGCCGAACAGGCGGAAGAATATGAGCGGCTCGCAGACTTGGCCGATGGCTGGCAGGATTTCTTCACCCAGGTCGGCGGACGGCGGTTCCGGGCATCCGGCGACAAGGACGAAAAATTGGAGGCCCTGCAGAACACCGCCGCCCCTCCGGTCGGGTTGCAGGACCACCTTTACACCCAGCTCATGCTCCTCGATCTGCCGAAAGAAAAGCAGGAGCTCGCCGAGAACATCATCTACAACCTCGACCCGAATGGCTACCTGCGACACCCGCTGGCCGAGATCGGCGAAAGTCTGGACCCCCCTCGGACGGAAGAAGAGATGGCAGTTGCCCTCAAAGTCGTCCAGGACCTGGAACCTCCCGGGGTCGCCGCGAGCGACCTGGAAGAGTGCCTCCTCTTGCAGCTCGACGCGGACGAGCCGAACTACGCCCTGAAGCGACAGCTCATCACGAACCACCTGAAGGACATCGAAAACAACCGCCTCCCGAAGATCGCCAAGGCCCTCGGGCAGAGCCTCGACACGGTGAAGGGACTGATCGAAGAGATCGGCTCGCTCAACCCGAAGCCGGGAGCGCTCTACGGGGGAGATGTCGTTCCATACATCATCCCCGATGTGGTTGTCGAGGAGGACAAGGACGAGTATGTGATTCAGCTTCAGGACCACTTCCTCCCCAACCTCTACATCAGTCCCGAGTTTCGCGGTATGCTCCGCGACAGCAAGAACCAAGGCGAGACAAAGGAATGGATCCGGCGAAAGATCGAGGCGGCCAAGTGGCTTATTGAATCCATCGAGCAGCGTCGGAGCACGTTGCATCGGGTCAGCCAGAAAATTGTCGAGAGACAGAAGGACTTCTTTGACCACGGCATCAAGCACCTCAAGCCCCTGAAGATGCAGGAGGTCGCCGACGAGTTGGGCATCCACGTCTCGACGGTCAGCCGCGCGATCGCCCACAAGTACATGCAGAGCCCCCGTGGCATTCATGACATGAAGTTCTTTTTCACGGGCGGCTTGGCCAAAGACAACGGCGAAGTCGAGTCCTGGAACGCTGTCAAACAGAAGCTCCTGGAAGTGATCGACAAAGAGGACAAGAGAAATCCGCTGAGCGACGACGACATCACCAAGAAGCTCCAGGAGCAGGGAATCGATATTGCCCGCCGCACCGTCACCAAATACCGCAAAGCCCTGAAAATCCCATCCTCGCGAAAGCGAAAAGAATACTAATCCAATCCTGCCTTCGAGATATTATACCGAGTATATATAATAGACCGCCTATACATAAATTATGACTATGATAATGACACGGGTATGCTGCGCGCAGAATCGCCGCGCGCATAGCGGCGGTAGCTCGTCCACTCGTATTCATCAGGACGTTTCGATATCTCCGCGCGAACGGGATTGAGGTCGATATGGCGCATGACTTAGGAAGAAGCCGAGAAAAACGAGACGCAAGACGTGCACTTCGTCTCGCCGTACGCATTCGACTCGGGCAGCGATAATCCCGAGGAGGACATGTGTGAGAACTTCGCCTACATGTGCTCGCAGAAGGAAGGCACACTACAGGAGAGGGTGCTGAAGAGTGAACACCTCAAGCGGCGCTTTGGAGTAATTTGCAAAGTTGTGAAGGCACTGTGATGCGGCTCCCAACGTCTGGGTCATCGGCCTCCAAAGGGAGGATGTCTCGCTTCGACCAAAGCTCGAAGCTGCGAGCGACGCCCTCCCACCGTTCCGGATCGTCAAGCCTGCCCTCGAAGCGTGTATCCGCCCCGGCGCGATACCATCCCGTCTCGCGCACATGCTCCAGGTAGGCGTTCGCCTCGCGCTGAAACTCTGGCAGCATCTCCATCCG
>JAADGH010000164.1 GCA_013152475.1 Planctomycetota bacterium | reverse complement strand
CCGGATGCAATAGATTTCTCCGGGGCTACTGCTCGATCTCCGGCGGCTCGCTGAAGTAGATGGCATAGACCTTCGGGCTCTCGCGGCGGTACTGGCCTCCCTGCAGGTGGACACGCAGGCGGATCACATCGCTCTGCACTTTCGCCAAAGACGAGTCGCCATGCCACGTCGCCGGGACGGCAATGCCATTGTCGGTGAGCGGGTCGGCATCGGCGAGCGTATAGCCGGGGATGGGGGATCCCTTGTCGTCGAGCAATTCCACTTTCACGAACTGCTCCTTTTCCTTGCTCAGGTTGTCCACGTTCAGCAGAACCCGCTCCTTCGTTCGATCATGGAGGCGGATGGGAACCGTTGTGAAGCCTCCCGTTCGTGGGCCGGGCTGGGAGAAGGTCCAGCCGATGTCAATGCCCACATATCCGAAGCCGTCACGCCGGAGCGTGGCCAAGCCGATCTGGACGAAGTCGCCCATGTTGCCCGTATCCGTCCCGCCGTAGTACAGGTAGGTCTTGTCGCGGACATTGACGAAACACGGCGCGCCTTGCAGAATGAACATACTGTCCCATGCCCCCTCCTGTCCGCGCCGGAGTATCGTCGCGAGCGGCCACGGCTCCCGCCAGTGAATGCCGTCATGGCTCAGCAGCATGCCGAGGTCGATGGTGGCGTCGCGCAATTCGTGCCGATCGTGCAGAATGCCATACACACCAATGATCAAGCCGCCGCGCACCCACGGCTTGATACCGTGGTGGGCCTGGTAGACCCCATACTTGTCTCGCATCGTCCAGACGACCTCCTTCTTCCATTCCGATGGCGGCGTGTTGATATTGTTGGAATGGAAGGCCACAGCGATGCGTCCTGTTTGCTTCGTGGTGCCTTGGGCGTAGATGAACCACTCGCCGCCGATGCGCGTCAGCACGTCCGACTCCGCCTTGTGCCAGAGGATCGGGTCGGGGCGTTGGACCGTTTTCCAGCGGAGGCCGTCCGGGCTGAACGCCAAGGACCAGAGCGAACCGATGCCTTGGGGGCTGGGCTTGACGACGGCTTTTTTGAAGCGCCGGGACGGATCTTTGTCGTCGGGATCATGGAACACGATCGCGCCGCCGGCCATGGGGATGAGGTTGTTCTGCTTGTTTCCACCGAAATCCACCAACCCGAGGCGCGGCTTTGTCCAATGGATTCCATCTTTGCTTTCGGCATACGCGTTGGCGTGGCGGGCGGATGAGACGGCCTTGTACCACATGCGAAACGTGCCATCGATGTAGTAGACCGAGCCATCGAAGTGGCAGCGAATCGCGTCTGGTGAGCCTGGGCGGCCCAGTCGAACAACGGGATTGTCGGGATAGCGGGTCGCCTCGCAGACGGTCAGGCTCACCCCTTCGTTCTTCGCGATACCGGTCGAGTCAACAAGCAGAAGCGGCCAGCGGCTGTCGTGCACCTTATTATCCTTTCCCTGCGCTGTGGGGCATGCCAAAGCCAATGTGATTAGAGCAGCCACCGTTCTCCACTTCATCATTCGATCTCCGACGGCAGGGTGAAATAGACAGCCATGTTATTGTCCTACCGGCGCGGTGTCAGGATCCGCAGCACGCCGTTCTTCGTGCCGACGGGGATGCACGAGGGAGCGACACGGTCCTCGCCGGGGCGGAGCAGGGCGGTGATGGGCGTGCCCAGGTTCTCACACCCTACGATCTTGCCGCTGGCGCTGATGACGAAGATGTTCCCCGATGGGCACAGCGCGAGGATCGTTCCGTCGGCCCGCGGCCAGAGCATGCGGGCGTTGTCGCCCAGGTAGCAGAACCATAGCTGCCTGCCCGTGGCGCCGTCGAGGGCGTGGAGATACCCGCAGCGGGATGCGCATAGCACCTGCGTCTTGCCTTCACGTTTTCGGAGGGCAAGACCATCCGGGCTGCCGCCCACGTCGGCCTTCCATATCCTGTCGCGTTTCGCATTGCACACTGCCACCTGATTGCTCGGCGTATCCCGTGCGACGATGATCTCCTGCTTGCCGTTGCCCGTCACGTCGAACAGGCGGACGTCCCGTATCTGCTGGGCGCCCATGCGGGAGATGTGCAGGCGCTCGAGCGTGCGGCCGGTGGCATCGAAGATGGCAACGCGCCCGGCGAGCGTCGGCCCTCGAATACCGGCAAACAGGGCGAACTTGCCTTCGTATGTCGTCGGGGTCAGCGCGATGGAGACGCCCCAGCCGCCGGCTTTCTTCCAGAGTTCCTTCCCATCGCCGGTGAGGGCGTAGACGCGCCGGTCGCCATTCGACAGGAGAATCTCCTGCTTGCCATCGCCATCCATGTCCGCAGACGTAATTTCGCAAATGCGACTGCGCTGATCGCTCCAGTGCGACCAGCCGATGCGGATGTAGGGGAGGGTTCGGCTCCAGAGCTTCCTGCCCGTGGCATCGAAGCGCGAGAGGGTCCCATCGTCCTCGCCGACGAGGAGGTCCTTCTCCATGAAGTGCAGAGACAGCACCCAGCTCCCCACCTTGGTCTGCCATCGCTTGGTCCCATCCAGGCCGAGCACGACTACGCTTCCGTTGCGTGTCCCGGCGGCGACAGCATCGGCGCCGGTTGCCACGGCAGTGACTTCATCGCCAAGCTCCACGCGGCGGCAGGGGAGCGATGCCAGCGGAGTCTTGAGCTTCACGGGGAGCGTCTGAGATGGAGGAATGACCTCGGCATCGGCGGCCTCCGGGGATAGCACAAGGCGACCGTCCTTCATGGCGGCGTCGAGAGCATTGCCTGCCTTGGCGTCGGAGACACGCCAGCCCTTCGACGTCTGCGCGAGTTGGTAACGATTCTCTTCGGGTTTGTCGTCCACCCAGATCAGGCTCGCGATATCGATGTGTCCATCTGCCGGAAGAGCAGCGCGGATGATCTCGGTGCGATTGGATGTGCCGCTCATACCGCTTGCCGCGAGGCCGGCGCTCTGCAGATGGAAGGCTACCGTTCCCTGTCGGCTTATCACACCCATAGTACTTGCGGTTGCGTTTCCGCGGATGTGCCAGTGGCGCTCGGCGAAGAGCTCCCCGGCCTTCCTGGCGATGACCCGGTCGACCACCAGCGTCCATGCGCCATTCTTCCGCATGATGTGCCGTTGCCAAGCCACGTCGCCGAGACCGTCGAGCGCTCCGCCGAAGATGCAGAGATTTTCTGAAAGTTGGTCCACATACAGGAGCTTAGCGCAAGCATGGACTCCCGGTGGGCCCTGGCCGTTCAGCGCGAGGAACACGCCGTTCTGCTGGCGCAGCGTGGAGCATGTCGGCCCTTTGTAGCCGTACTCCTGCCTTAGCCACAGGAAGCCCTTGTCACGGTATTGCGTGATGCAGTTGGCGTCCTGGAAGGAGTGGCCTCCGCCCCCCAGACCATCGACCACCAGATGGAAATCGCCGGCGCCGTAGCCGTCGCGAATGATCAGTTTATCGTAACTCTCTTCGGGCGAAGTCGTGACAGCGAACTCCGTTCTGCTCGACAGCCCTTTCATCTCTTTGTGCCACATGGGAGAGAGGGGCGCGACGTTGGCGCCAAGGAGATCCTTCTTTTCCTGGGGCGTGTCGAAGCCGCAGAAGGAGCGCAGGTTTTCCCCAAGCAGGCTGCCCCCTTTCATGCTGGCACAGTATTTTATGTAGCCCTCCCTCCCGGCACAGGCCATCTGGCAGAGATAGCCGGGGTCGTCCACGGCCACGGCATACGCCCCGAGGTAGGTCATCGGGCCACCGCTGACTGGATACTCGAGCACCGCCCTATCGGCGGCTTCTTTCAGCACTTGGCTTTTCAAATAGTCTTCCTTCCCCGCGGCCAGGGCATACATGAGCGTGCAGAGGAGCGATGCCCGGAACTGGTGGTATCCCCCGTCCTCACGCGGTTTGTTGGAGGCGAGCTGCGGGGCGAAGTATTCGTCCACGATGTCCATCCACTCCCTCGCCTCGGGGATGCGGTAGCGCCGCCAGAAATATCGGCCGAGCCAGAAGCCGTCCAACGCCTTGCCCAGACCGTGATTGCCCCGGAGCCTCCATCCCTGGTTCTGAAGCGGACGCGGGCCTTCCTGGGAGCAGGCAAGGAGAAGAAATTTCTCGTCGATGCTGCGCCGCTCCTCCGGCGTGAAGAAGGGGTGGTCGGCGAACAGATTCCACGGCACGAACACCGCGTCGATGAGGCTGTGGATCTGGGGATGTGTCTCCTGCTTGCGATTGAAGACGTCATGCTCAAAAAAGTAAAGAAGCTCGCGCTTGAAGTGGGGGAGGTAGGCCTCATCGCCCGTTCGCAGATAGCCCATGCCCGCTTTGCCGATCCGCCAGAGGTATTCCCAACTACCCAGTTCCCCCACCCGGCGCCAGTCCGCGTCTTCTCTGCAATAGTCGCTGGTCCAGCCCTTGATCAGGTCGGCGTTCTCACCGAGCTTAACATCGTTGATGTAGCGCAGCTTTGGCCCGCGGTCCTTGATGATGTCCGCGGCTCGCCTGGCTGCGGCGGCGACATCCTCCGGGTAGCTCCCGCCGATCAGCAGCACATGCGCTCCCGTGCCGAAGGGATCGCGGATCGTCCGAACGACGCGCCCGCCCTTGCCGGGCCAGGCGTAGTCGGTGAAGTCGTAGCCGGTGAGGTAGAGCTTGCGACCCGCCGCGCTGATCATGAGATTGCCCATGACGAGCAGAGGCCCGCGTCCGAGGGACGCCGGGTCGGCAGTATCACTGACGATCTTGGGAGCGTTCTTCGTGACCTGGGCGATGGCGGCTGCGAGTTCCTTTGCTGCGGGACGGAGTATGTCAATTTCTGGACACAAGATCACACACCCCGGCGAGGCCAGGTTCAGCTCCAACGGCGGGAGGGGGTTGAGCGGGAGAGATTTCTCTGCGCGGTCGGTAGGAGGGAGGATGCCCATATTGTCCGCCGTCATCTTCTCGGGTTCAATGTATCTCAGGGAGACATCGTCGAACCATGCCGTTCCGGTGTGTGTGCGGGAAGCGTTGGCGGGATTCAGGCCGATGGTGCACCGAACGGTGGTGGGGCCGGTGACGAAGCGGGCCTTGGTCTCTTTCCACTGCCCGCGCTCCGCCCTGTCGCGGAACGGAAAGTGCCAATGAACGAGCGGCTTGCCGTTAAAGACCGCCCTCTTTCCTTCGGCATCCTGCTGGGACACGTAGAGCGTGGCGTACCGGGCATCGTTGGTAAAGCACCAGAAGCGGATTTCATACAGAGAGTCCGGCTTGACGTCGATACGCCGGTTCACCGCGAAGTATTTCGTTTCGTCGGTATCTACAAGCTTCAGGCTGGCCTTACCGGTGTGTCTTTTGTCTCTGTCTATGGTACCTGTTCCTGCCGGCTCCCAGGCCTTTCGTCCCTGCTCGAATCCGTCGTTCAGGACGTTCTGTCCGATGACGGCAGTGGGAAGAATTAGGATCAGGATCAGGATCACAAACGACAGATGTATTCTCATGGCTTTGTGTTCTCCCTCATTGGGCCGAAGACGAGATGTGCGCCAGGTGCTCCCGCAAGTCATCGATCCGGCAGCGTGACAGGAGATGCTTGAACGGAAACTCGCCGGTTTCGCGAAAGCGATCAGCATTCTTGGAATGGAATCCACCGCGACGGTTCATGAATTGTCCCCACCAGCCGGAGTGGCCGCCGGGCAGTCCCGGCTGCGCCTCCTCGCCCCAGGCTGGAGGGAATAGTGCGGCAAAGGGAGGCAGGCTGTTCAACCACGATCCGCACTGAGCGCACTCGACATCTCTTGGCCCGGCCCACGATCTCCTGCAGACTGCCGATCAACTCGGGGACGTGTTGAAACATCGTGTCGGGCTGGTAGGCGTTTCGGACATGCAGTGTCAGGTGGTCTTTCGAACCTTTGTTGCCGTAGTAGGGCACAAACTCATATCGGAAGCAGCCGAAGGAATCGCTGAGCCAGCGGGCGTCTTCAGCCACGTGCGCCTCGATCACCGGTTCCAGATGCGGCCAGAGGAGCTCGAGGCCCTCCGTTTCGATGGCGTCGGTGGTGGGATCATTCTCGTGTTGCTTGAAGAAAACACCGCGGAGTTCTCTGACTATCCGCTTCCATCCATCGGGATCTGCAAGGGTTTTGTTCCGGGGAGTACCCCAGAAGACGGTCAGCCGGTTGATGCCCACGCGGCTCGAAACGGCCGTGTCGAAATCAACGTCTTCGCGCCTTATCAATTGGCGGACGTGCCACAGCATCAGCTTCGTAACTTCCCGCACATACTCTGTCCGTTCGGCAAGGGAATCGAAAGGCTGATTACTTTTTTCCAGGAGAGTGTTTTTCATACTTCCTCCGTCCGTTCGGCGCAAAGTCTGTTCCGAAATGATTACCGGCGTGATTTTCCATCGGCGAATATGGAGGTCCCTCGTTCCGCCGCCCAGGGCGTCATGCGCCGGGGGTCGCCGCTCCATAGGCGCTTGGCTGCCCAGTTGCGTGGCTTCGGCGGGCCGCTGCACTCGAGCTTGATCACGGGGAAGAGATCTGTCGGCGGTTGGGCGGGCAGGCCCTTCATCGTCACATAGTCTGCGCTCTGCTCGAACTCGAGTTCCGCGCCGGTGGTCATGAGCGTTGCCTTCAGCACGTTGGTCTCCAGCCCGGCGAGCGTCATCGTGTCTCGACCATCCCAGAAGCGGATGATGAGATAAAGATTGTTTCCCCTGCGCATCTGGCGGCCGTAGGTGATGAACTCGCACACTTCGCCCGGCTCGGAGTCGTAGATCATCTCGCCGTGGACACGAAGCCACTCACCGATCTTCTCCATCCGTCTAATAAACTCTGCAGGCAGCTCACCGTCCGGCGTCGGGCCGACGTTCATGAGGAGATTGCCGCCTTTGGTCGCCGCCTCGATGAGCATGTCGAGCAGATAATCTGCCGGCCGCCAGCGTTCGCCGATAGTATACCCCCACAGCCGCCATGTGCTCACCTGGCACGACTCCCAGAGGCGATTCGGGTCGGCCGTGATGTGATGCTCCGGTGTGCCGAAATCGCCGAGCTCGGCGGACTCGCCCGCACCCGCGCCGCCGTCTGCGGATTCCTTCTGCTGGGCTAACTCGTGTTCGTGCGGCTTACCGAGGCGGTTGTTGATGAGGATGTGTGGCTGGATCGCCCGCATCATCTCGACGAGTTCCCGGCTCTTCCACTCCAGGGGCGAGTGGGGCCATGCGCCGTCGAACCAGAACACGTCGATTGGGCCGTAGTTTGTCAGCAGTTCCCGAACCTGGGCATGGACGGAGTCGCGGAATATCTCCCAACCGTCCGGGTCATACTCGGGGCCCTCCCAGTAGGCGGGGATGCGCCAGTCGGCCAGAGAGTAATACAGGCCGATGCGCAGGCCGGCATCGCGGAACGCTTCGATATACTCTTTCACGAAATCCCGCTTCGCGGCTTGACTGGCGGCAGTGTAGTCAGTGACCTTGCTGTTCCACAGGCAGAAGCCGTCATGGTGGCGGGTGGTGAGGACGGCGTATTTCATGCCGCCGTTCTTTGCGACGCCGGCCCATTTCGTGGCGTCAAAGTTTCCGGGGTTCCACCGGCATGCGTTTTCAGCGTACCCTTTCTGATTGAGATGCTCGCGGAAGAGCACCTGCTCGCCGCGGCCATACTGGGAGTACGGCCCCCAGTGAATGAACATGCCGAAGCGGGCTTCTGGGAACCATCGCCAGTAGTCGGGGATGGGTGTCATACGTCTGCTCCCTACGAAACGCCTTTGTCCACCTTGCGAATGAACTCGTCGATGCGGCGAATGCGATCGGCCATGACGCGCATGACGTCGAGGGAGAAGGAGGGGATCTCCCGGACCAGTACCCCGAAGAGCCGCTTGCTGATCCGCACCAATTTGCAATCGGTGGCGGCGATGACCGTTGCGCTGCGCACCTTCTCATCGATGAGCGACATCTCGCCCACGATGCCCCCAAGCCCGACCGTTTCGACGACGCGGTCGCGGATCTTGATGTCCAGCTTTCCTTCGGCCACGACATACATCACGTCGCCGGTTTCTCCCTCACGAAAGATGATGTCCCCCGTTGAGTAAGGTTCCAACTTCTCCACCGTTCTCAGGATGCTTTCGATCGACATCGTGTCCACCTCCATTGAGTTTCGAGAATCCTGGGTTATTATGATAGAATCCGCCCTGTCGTGCAACCGAAAAGGACTTGCGAGTTGAAACATATTGCGGATTGCTGTATGGTGCGCGTGCTAAGGAACCTGGGTTATCTAAAGAGATAAGGATGGTGAAATGATACGTGATGCCGCGCTGATGCTGCTCTTTGCTTCTTTCCTGGTCTGCCATTGCGTTGCGGCGGACGACCTGAGAATCGGGGTGTTCGATCAAGGGGCCACGAAAGGCGTGGGTGCTACGGTTGACCGGCTGGTGAAGGAACTCAACACACACGGCTACAAGGCCGAAGCGGTTGCTGACTTTCGAAAGCTCACGCTCCTGCAGTACGACATCATCTTTCTCTGCGATATGCAGTCCCCCGGCCGGGTCCGTGACGGGTGGCGCGGCGGACTCACAAAATACGTCCGCAACGGGGGCTCCGTCCTTCAGACATGGCACCACCACGTCCTGGGCGAGGTGGGTGTTGGCGTGAAGCGCATCTACGACAGTCGGGGGATGCACATCGTCCCGGGCCATCCTGCCGTGGAAGGGCTGAAGGATTTCAATGCGCATTACAAGGACCACATTATCGAGAGGGTCGGCAAGGGTGCGACGATTCTCATCAAGAACGACGCCGGGCAGCCCGTTGCGGTTGCCGGGATGATCGGGAAAGGCAAGGTCATCAGCACGGGGCTCTCCCTGGGCATCCCCAACGGGCGCAACGCACGCTGGCCGCGCGGCGCGGAGGAGAAGGTGTTGAAGTCCTTCCTGGCCTGGCTAAAGCCCGATGTCTCCCGGACCGAACGTTTGACTCGGGCGCTGAAGAGCCCTGCGCTCTTGGTTACGCCTTCGGAAATACTGACGGCCGCCGGATTCCCTGCCACCTTCCAGGTGCGTGTGGCCCCGGGAGAGAAGGGGGGAACGGTGGAGCTGACCTGCCCGGATGCGGAGGTGAAGGGCGAGCCGCCGCTCCGGTTGGCCGATGGGCCGGGCGGAACGCTCTGCCGGTATAAGCTGGTCGTCAAGACGGAGAAGGGGAAAAGCAGTGAGAAGGAGATGCTTGTTCGTGCGAAGATAGACGGAGAGATATTCGAGGAAACGGTCAAGGTGACATCGGTTTACGGCGGTGGCGCACCCCCCAACGAACGGCGCGGCGTGTGGCTGCATGTGAACATGGACCGGCAGCCGAAGGATGTGATGCCGGAACTCAAGAAGCTGGGCATCAATTTCGCCGTTCTGCGCATCGCCGGGGGCATGGCCGCTTTCTACAGCGGGTCGAAGGTGCAGCCGGATATCATGGACCCCCTGGCCCCGAAGGGCGACTGGCTGGCCGATGCGGTGAAGTACGCCCATGAAAACGGTATTGAGATGCACCCATATGTCAACTGCTGCATCGTCAGCGGGCGCGCTTCGGAGGAGACATTGCAGAAACTGCGCGACGCCGGACGGCTTCAGATGGGGCCGGACGGCAAGGAGATCGAGTGGTTCTGCCCGTCACAGGAAGTGAACCTGAAACACATGGAAGCGGTCATGGTGGAGATCGCGACGAAGTACGACGTGGATGGCGTGCAGTACGACTTCATCCGGTACCCGAACGCGCGGGGGTGCTTCTGCCCGAAGTGCCGGGCGCTTTTTGAGAAGGAGACGGGCAAGGCGGTGGAGGATTGGCCGAAGGACGTCCTGCCCGACGGGGCGCGCTATGCCGAGTGGATTGAGTTCCGCTGCACGCGCATATCCAACCTGGTCGAGCGCACGTCAAATCACATCCGCAGGGAAGCGCCGAAGGTCAAGATCAGTGCGGCGGTCTTCAGAAACTGGCCTGATTGCCGAGTGAACAATGGGCAGGACTGGGCGCGCTGGTGCAAGGAGGGCTGGTTGGATTTTGTTTGTCCCATGAACTACACACTCGACCCCAAGGCCTTTGCTGCAGCGGCCGCCGCTCATCGCGAGGCCGTGCCGGAGGGCTTCCCGATTGTTGAGGGGATCGGGATCCGTGCCGGGAGCGGGGCGATGAATGATCCGGCGCAACTGGCGTTGCACATTGCACTGGCCCGCAAGAACGGCGCCGCCGGCTGGGTGGGGTTTTGCTATACACCGAAGCAGACATCCGAGCTAATCGGCCCCTTGCGCGAGTGGCTCGGCGTGAAATAGACCGGGGCGGGTTCATTTCTTTGTGAGCCGTTCGAGCACGTCGATGCAATAGATCAACGCTCGCGGCAGGTGGAAGGGGTCCTTGACCGGCAGGGCAACAACCTCCGTGATCGGTTTCCCCTGCCGATCCAATTTCTGCCGCCACTCGCCGTGCTCGGGCACGGGGAAGTGGGCGTAGCTGTAGTCCCTGATCTGCTCGTGCCATTCGAGACACCACTCCTCACGGCAGTGCTCGTACGCGAGCAAGGTGGCATAGAGGGCCTCCGTATGAGGCCACCAGAGCTTGGTGTCGTGAAAGTCCCAGCCGACTTCGTCTCGTCCGCCCGCATCCACGGCGAGGAAAATCCCTCCGTGTTCGGCATCCCATCCGATTTCGAGATGTCGGCGGATGGCTTGCACGGCTCGGTCGGCTGTGGCTGTGTCGCCTTTTTTCCTGGCGATGTGAAACTGGAACCACATGGACTCGATGGCGTGGCCGGGGACGACGGCCGTGCCTTCGGGAGAGGAGACTTCGTCGCCGTCACAATCCAACCACTCCAGAACCACCCCTCGGTCCTCCCGCAGAAAGGTATTCATGACTCGATTATGGTGCAGCTCGGCGGCCGCACGGACATCAGGGTCATGCGTAATATCCGCGAGCTCGTTGTAAACCAGGGAAAAGATCATGCTGATCCCATGGGCCTGGAGGCCGGGAGGAATGGGATAGGGCCAGGCCGGGGGCGGGGCGTCCGCGTTCAGGGCGTCCTCGGTGGCGTGGAACGTGGCCATGGCGAGATCGAGCAGATGATCGTCTTTCGTGGCGCGCCAGAGCTCGATGAGACCATAGAGGGCGAAACCATCCACATAGATGCTCTCGTAGCCGCGCTGGATCGCTCCATCGCCGTCGAGGAGGAGCGGCCAGTGGCCGTTATCGATCGGACCGTGAGCAGTCGAAAAGTCGCAGATTCCCTTGGCGATGTCCAGCCATTCGGCCCGTTGCTCGATGCGGTTGTAGAGCTTGCTGAAGACCCACACCGCCCGCCACTGCGACCAGCTCCACCGATCCCGGCTGATGACCGTGCCGTCGTCGGCGATGCAGGAGTTGATCCCGCCATTCGGATCGATGGCGTGCTGCGTCCAGAAGGGGATGACGTCATTGAGGAGCGTGGTTCGGTAGAGATTCAGGAGTTGTTCCCGCTTCATGGTTCGGTTTGAGGGCAAGTGTCGTCAGAGCATCATGTAGTAGTCGATGCTGGGGAGTTCGCGATAGAGTCCGACGTTCCAGCACAACTGCCGCATTTGCCATGTGACCTCGCCAAGCGACGCCTTCAGCCGGGCATAGGCAAGGCCGCGTTCACGAAAGATGTCGAAGGTGTCCATGCACAGGCCCGCACCGATGCCGCGCCCTTGGAACTCCGGAGCGACGGCGATGGCGGCGATCTCACCGACCTTCTTCGCCGGTTCGTCCTTGACAACGGCGAAGCCGGCCGATTGGCCATACTCCGAGACGATGCGGATGCCCTCGCGTGACTCGTCGAGCGTTTTCAGGAATTCGTTCTTTTTGTCCTCGATCGCATTGGAAAAGACAATATCAAAGATGTTCTCACCCACCGACGTGCGGATGGACTCGAAGATCGGCGACCAGACGTCTTGGATCGTTTGCGCAATGAACTCCCGGTCGTCGCCGGAGGCCCACCGAAAGGAGAGGGAACTCGGCACGCGGATACGCGCCACCTCGCTTAGATAGTTGAGATACACCGAGTTCAAGACGGGCCGTCGCAGTCCGGCCTTTCGGTACTCGGCTCGGGCGGGTCCGTGCGCCGGGTCCATGCCGGTGTGGACCTTGGCGCACGTGTAGCCCTTCTGGCGGAACATGTTGACGACCCATTGCATCTGCGCCGTGCCGATGCCGCGGCCCTGGAACTCCGGGTGGACCGCGTTGCCGCCGACCTCGGCGAACTCGTTGCTATGAAACCACCACGTGGCAAAGCCGGCGACATGACCATTGACCTCGGCCACGATCATCCGGTCGTTGTGTCTCTCCGCTGTTGGTGGGAACCAGTTCTCCTCCCACCCCTTCCAGATATCGTTCCACATCCGATCGCCGACGATGAGGCGGTATCGTTCGAAGATCGGTATCCATCCGGCGACGGCGATGTCATGGACGCGGTCAAGATCTGCCGAGGCAGCCGGGCGGATTTTGGGTGTGGTATGCGCCATTGTTTTTGCTGTCAGGTTTTCTTCTTTCGCAGCCAGACCACGCCGCGGTTCTCCGCCGGTTGGCCGGCGTAGACCTCGGCCACAACGAAGTACCGCAGCCGGTTGTCGTAGTCTTTCAGGTGCAGCAGGTAGATGTTGTCTTTGTCCTGATCGCCGGTGAATCCGTCGTGGATGTCCTCGGCCACACGGGTCATCTGGCCCAGACGGATGTCGCCCTGCAGGTTCGAGACGTAGAGACCGGTGGAGAGGATCGACAGCCCCTCGGGGCCTTCATCGTGATCGTAAATGATTTCGTATGTTTCCGAGTCGGTGATGTTTTTCGTAACCTCGAAAATCAGTTTGCGCGGCTTGTGCGAACTGGAGGGAGTCACATCTTTGCGCGACCACATGCCCACGTTGGCGTCAGGGAACTTCTCGAAGCCATATTCCTCCGGCGGGGGAAGGATTTCGTTGGCGAAGGCCCTGGTGACTGCGGAGCGCATGGCGCCGAGAAGGTCCTCCGTCTGCCGCTGCAAGTCCATGACGGGAGTGATGCCCCGGGTTTTGTTGGTCCGCCGCGCCCAGTCATCCTGCTCTGCTTCCGCGATCCAGTCCTCCTTCCTGCCGCCGCATTCCTTTGCCAAGCGATCAAACATGCGAATCATGTAGGGGTAGTCACCCAACAGGTCCTCCAGGGCCGAGATGGTTTCCCGCAGCGGCTGGAGGTCCTTCGCGCCCTGCACGGCGGCGGCTTGCTGGTAGTTGCGGGCGGCCTTTTCGATGAGGAGGCACTTCCGCGCAACGTGGCGGTAGTTGAGGACGGCGAACTCAATAAAATCGAGGGTGGTGAGATTCCGTTTTGCCTGGTCTTTCATTCGGTCCACGGAGGCAAGGGTTTCGTCTGTGAGTGCAAGCAGCTCCAGGGATTGGCTCAGGGCATTTCCCTGGACCGACACGCGGAGGTAGCGGCGGAGTCGCGTTGGAGGCATGAAAAAGATTTCGGCAGAGGTCGAAGGGGTGCGCCAGAATTGCTTTCCCTTCGGGCCGCAGTAGGGAAAGTAGAGCAGTTTCTTCATGTCGGCGGTTGCGTTTCTTTGAATGCCGAACCAGCGGCGTGCAAAGGTTCGGGCGAAGTCGTCCGGGTTGGCCTTGGCGCTGGACCATGCGCATTCTGCGGCGAAGAGGATCCCCGGCCAGGAGGTCTCGAAGTTGGCCCCACGATAGAGCGACGGGGCGCAGATGCACGCGCCGAGCAGTTTGTGTTCGGCGGCATACCGGAGCAGATGCCTGGTGTTATCGAACCCCGCCTGCACATTCGGGTAAAGGGCAAGAGCCCCGGCGACCGACGGACAGACGATGTGTTCCATGGGGTGGAAATGGGACACGAGCTGGATATGGTATCGCTCGGCAAACGCCGACAACTCGGCGAACGTGTCCCCGTTCAGTGCCTCCTTGTGGTGGGGATATTTGGTGGAGTCGGAGTCGTCCTCCATGGTGAAGGCGAAGCCGTTGAGTTTCACCCGTGCAAGGTTCTCGATGATCCGTTTGCAGTAAGCCGTGTTGACCGTCTGAAAGCGGCCGATGTCGTACATCATCCAGCGCTGCGGGAAGTCGGGCCAGTCGCGGATGGTGACGCATGGGATGCTCTTGGATTCCGGATCGGCCAACTGCCGCAGCGTCTGCGCGCCATAGAACAGGCCGGTGGAGGTGTTCGCGAGCAGCAACACCCGCTCCGGGGTGACGCGCAGGACATATCCTTCCTCCCCGATCCGATCATCAAGCGTCAGACCGAGCTTCGCGCACTCCTCTGCAATTCCCTCGTCGCGCTTCGGAATGCCGAGGAGAATCGCTCGCGCATCGCGCAGGCCCAACTCGACCGCGAGTGCGATGCCTGTTGTCTGTTCGATGCCTCTGGCAAGGTCTTTCACCGTGAGCTCGTCTGCCACCGTTGCCGAGAAACACCGCGAGATGACCACGTCTCGGTTCAGGCGGAAGCCTTCCTTCGGAGTGGAGCGCTCGATCTCTTGAGGTGCAGGGAGAAGATGCAGGGCCGATGTCTGGCTCTTCACGGTTCTGTCGTCTGACAGGAGCAGAGCACTCGTGGCCAGGACGAAGACCCACATCGCAATAATCTGACGTCGTGACGGCATAGAATCCTTCCCGTGACCCTGGACAAGCGCAGGTGGGATCATATCCGCTCGTGCGCTCGGGTGTCAAGGACGGTGAGATAGAAAGGAATGTGGCCAGGGGGGGGAAACCAAGCAAATACTTCCCCCCTGACTGATGTAAACCCGACGACCTGCACATTTGCTCGCCCCAGCAGGTACTCTACCGGCTACACGGCTGTGACGACCCCTGTCTTTTGCGCCCCCCCCACGCGGACTGCGGTGAAGTGAGATTAGACCTTAACGACGTTTTCGGCCCGTGGGCCCTTGTCACCTTTGGTCAACTCGAACTCGACGAGTTGGCCTTCGGCCAGGGTTTTGTAGCCTTCACCCTGGATGGCGGAATGATGGACAAACACGTCCGTGCCACCATCCTGCTCGATGAAGCCGTAGCCCTTTTGGTCGTTAAACCACTTCACCTTTCCCGTCGGCATGCGACACCCTCCTGATAAGACCCCCGATACGAAAAGACCGCAAAAGCTGATAAGTCAGCCTTTGCGGTCGACACAGCATGTCCGGTGACGACAAACGCCCTCAATCAGCCTGCCACTAAATTATGCAGGGCAATTCGCCAACAGTCAAGCACTTTTTCGAAAATTTTAATTTCGCATCAACCGGTCTGGTCGGAGATGATCGACTCATAGTCCGTCTTCGGGCGCATACCGACTAACGTCTCGACGGCCTCGCCGTTCTGGAAAAAGATCACCGTCGGCACGCTGGTGATGCCATACTTCATGGCCGTCTGTTGGCTTTGGTCTACATCAATTTTGCAGACCTTCACCTTTCCCTCTTGTTCTGAGGCGAGATCCTCGATCATCGGCGCAAGCGCCTTGCATGGCCCGCACCACTCCGCAGAGAAATCCGCAAGCACCAGCGTCTCAGACTGCAGCACCTCGGCCTCAAAGTTTTTGTCGCTTACGTGAACCACGTCTGCCACTTCTCTACTCCTCTCGATAGTCCTTGCTCAAAAAAAGCCGGCATGTGCAAATGCCGTTCTCTTCGATCTCCTTCTTGTGGTCCGCACAGGGGCAGATGATCCGCTTGTCCTTTGCGGGGTCGCCTGTCACGACCTTGCAGGGGCAATAGAACTTCCCGAACTTCAGCTTCCGCATCGCCAGGCCGGCCAGCGTGGCGTCCACCTGTTCCTTGTCCGGATTCAGCCGAAGCCCCGCCCGTTCGACGTAACGTTCGTAGCGCTGCCGCAGCTCGGCCTTGATCTTCTCGATTTCTTCCGACTCGCTCAAAACCGCGCTCCAATCATCGAAACAAACTTGTAATATATACTATAGCCTTGTCGTCCTGCCGTGTCAATTGAAAAGCCGCTATATGGACCGATTTGTCTTGACACAATTTCCCTTTTCTTCAATAATGCACCCCTACGTTCACTGGCGATGATATTCATCCGGAAGGAGAATAACATGAGCAAAAGTATCGTTCTCGCGGCGACTATGGTCTGTATGATCGCGTCGTGTGCCATGTTCGGACCGCCGGCGCCGCCGAAGGCGGACTACACGCTGGTGGACGACTTTGGCTATCCATGCGACCGAGCCGCGCAAAAGGAGTGGAAGCCCATGGGGGGGACCGCCCCGGTATCAGTCGCCAGGCTCGGGGATAAACTGGCGTTGCGAATGCCCTGCAACTTCGAGGGGACGAAGATCGACCGGGCGTCATGGGACCGCTCGGTTGAGTTGGATCTTACCACATGTCAGGGCTTGCAGTTCAGGCTTTTCTGTGAGGACCCTTCGCCTGTCTCGGGCTTCACGCTCTACCTCCAAAGCGGCGACGGCTGGTACTCCGTGCGTTTCGCACCGGAGAAGAAGGGGGAGTGGTGCACCATCAAGATCGACAAGAGCAGATCGGGCGTGGAAGGTTCGCCCGCCGGCTGGGGAAAGATCAAGACCCTCCGCCTCTCCGCATGGCGCGGCAAGGACGTGGACACCGAGTTCTATATCGCCGATCTCGGTCTCCTCGGCGCCGACGCCGAGATCGCCATCGTTCGCGGCGAGTCGGTGGCCAAGAAATCCCCGGACGAAGCCAAGTCGGTCGCCGCTTTTTCGCAGAATGTGGCCCAGTGCCTCAGCGACGTCGGGCTGCCGTATGCGATGATTAGCGATCTCGATGTGACGGCCAAGCGACTCCGGGGCAAGAGGATCGTCATCCTCCCCCACAACCCCAGCATGCCGGACAATGTGGCCGACGAGCTGGTGAAGTACATCAAGGACGGGGGCAAGATCATTGGGTTTTACGGGCTCAACGCGAAGCTCCGTGAGGCCGTCGGCATTCCCGGCGGCAACCACATCAAGCAGGAGCACCCCGGCACGTTTGCCTCGATCCATTTCACTGGGAATGCCCTGCCGGGTGCGCCGAAGGTCGTGGGCCAGAGGTCGTGGAATATCAGCGAGTCGAAGGCGCTCAAAGGCAAGAGCCGCGTGGCCGCCTACTGGTACGACGACCAGGGCAAGAGCACGGGCCAGGCGGCGGTTGTCGTGTCCGACAGCGCCATCCAGATGACGCATGTCCTCATCACCGACGACCTGGTGAACAAGCGAAACATGCTGCTGGCCATGGTCGGGCACTTTGCCCCGGACCTGTGGCGCAAGGCGGCGACGCGGTCGATCGGGCAGATCGGCCGCCTCGGGCCCTATGCGACCTTCCGCGAGGCCAAGGACGGACTCTGGTGGGCCGGGCTGATGAGCCAGCCGGTAACGAACAATGTCGAAGAGGCAACCCGGCTGCGCAACCAGGCCAGCGGCCTGTGCTCGGAAGGGAAGTACGCCAAGGCCATGGATATCTCCGCGAAGGCGCAGAAGCTCATGCTCGAGGCCTACTGCCTGGCCCAGAAGCCCGAAAAGAGGGAGCACCGGGCGTGGTGGTGCCATAGCGCCTTCGGCGTGGAGGGCATGACGTGGGACGAGGCGATCAAGAACCTGGCGGACAACGGCTTCACGGCGGTCCTGCCGAACATGCTCTGGGGCGGAACGGCTTTCTACAAGAGTGACGTTCTGCCGGTCGATCCGTCCGTCAAAGAAAAGGGCGATCAGATCGCCCTGTGTGTTGCGGCATGCAAAAAGTACGGCATCGAGTGCCACGTGTGGAAGGTCAACTGGAACATGGGGAGCCGATCGTCGAAAGAATTTGTGGCGAAGATGGTGAAGGAAGGCCGGACACAGGTGCTCTATGACGGCACAAAGAAAGAACGGTGGCTCTGTCCGTCCAACCCAGCGAACCAGAAGCTGGAGATCGACTCCATGGTCGAGGTGGCGCGGAAGTACGATGTGGATGGCATCCACTTCGACTACATCCGCTACCCCGGCGGGAGTTCCTGCTTTTGCAAGGGCTGTCGGGAGCGGTTCGAAAAGGTGCTCGGCCACAAGGTGAAAAACTGGCCTGAGGACTGCAAAAAGGACGAGAAGATCAAACAGAAGTGGCTCGACTTCCGCCGCAGCAACATCACCAAGGTCGTCGCGGCGGTGAGTGAACAGGCGCGCAAGGTCAAACCAAAGATCAAGATCAGCGCGGCAGTCTTCCGCAACTGGCCTGTCGATCGCGATGGCGTGGGACAAGACTGGAAACTGTGGTGTGAGAAGGGCTATCTCGATTTCGTCTGTCCCATGGACTACACGCCGATCAACGCGCAGTTCGAGAACATCGTGAAGCTGCAGAAGGGCTGGGCGGGCAAGGTCCCGTGCTACCCCGGCATCGGCCTGAGCTGCTGGAAGCCATCGAACGACATCTGCAAGCTCATCGACCAGATCAAGATCACGCGGAAGCTTGGCACGGGCGGCTTCACCATCTTCAACTACGGTGTCTCCGAAGCGAAGGAGATGGCGCCGCTGTGCGGGAAGGGGATCACGCGGAAGAGGTAGTAGCTTCGCGGGTTACTTCTCCCGCGGACGAACGGAGGGGAAGACAATCAGAGTGGAACAAATACCCGAGGAACCATTGAATCCCTCGGTCTTCAGTGAAGGGCCGATGCATCCCTTGCGTGAGACCGTGGACGGACTTCGGATATCCCCATCCAACTTTCCCCTCTATCAATCGTTTTTCTTCTTCCTGTTGGTATTCGTGGGGTGGTACTTCACAAAGGACCTTGACATCGACAATGTGCTGAAACTGGTGGCGTGGCTGTTTCCCCTGTTTGCAGCAGGCGGGTCACTGGTCGGCTGGTGCGCCATGAAAGCAATTATGTCACAGTTCGACTTCAACGTGCGGAGCCGAAGACTTGAGTTTCGTGGGCTTCGCTTCCGCGGTGTCGCGCCCATCGCGTTTGAAGACATCCTTGCAATACAGACCTGCGCCGGCGGCATGAAAACGTTCAGCAGCGAGGGGACCGGCAAGCGCAAGGTGCAGGTTTACGAACTCAATGTCGCCTTCAAAGACGGCGGCGAAATCAAGCGCATCAACCTGCTCTGCCACGGCGGGGGCAGCGTGATCGCGTCGCAGGCGCAGCGGATTGCACAGTATCTCAACGTTCCCCACGTCTTTGCCGGACCCAAACCGGAAGAGCAATAGCGCAAGAATGCGACAGACGGGCGCACCGCGCGCCTTCCGGTTGGGGTGTGCCACGCTCAAACTTGTTTGAGCCTGCTCGGGCGAAACCTACTTCACGATCTTCGCCGAGACGTTTCCGCCTGTTCCGCCGGCAACGTGAATATCACAGAGCGTCCGTCCTTTGCCCGGCGCCGAGACGAACCACTCCAGCCGGCGGCTTCCGGTCAGGCCGGGGAGGTGGCCCAGGTCGTGATGGCCCGTCTGCGAAAGGAGCTTAACCCCGGGCCCTGGCTGGAATGACAGGCGTACGGTCTTCAGCCGACGTAAACCACGTCCCTTGTTCGAGATATGTGTCGGGAACTGGCCGCGGTTGGCGACGCGGGCGCGGATGCGGTAGATGTTTCCCCCAACGGCACTGACCTCCACATCCTCCAGTTGGATGTACGGATGCCGCGCGGCATGTTCAAGCGTGAACTCATACGTCCCCTTGGACACGCGCTTCAGGTCGGGTAAGGTGCGGCCGGCGATGTGGCGCACGAGCAGGCCGCCGATCTCCACCTTGCCAAGCTGGGGATGGCTGAACCGCTTCCAGGGCAGATAGACCTTCTCGCGCTTTTTCTGCCTGTCCCACCACTTCATCATCCGGCGGATGTGCGCCTCGCGCTCCTCTTCGCTCTTGGTTTTGAATATTTCCTCGGTGCTGATGCCCGCGCTGTTGCGCAGGATGCCGAGCTCGAACTCGAAGACGTAGAGGCCGAGGTGATGGTAGCCGAAGTTGTGGAAATGCCCCCGCAGGTTGATGTCGCGCCCGTCGGCATAGTGGTACTTCACTACGGGGTGCACGGGAAACTTGGTGGCCTTGGCGCCGAACTGCGCCAGCTCCTCCATGATTTTCACGTCGCCCGCGTCGAGGTCCTTGTCCGCTCCTGTCGAGGGCGGGCGAAGGACCGATGCCGGGCCGGTGTGGTAGCCGAGGACGCCGAAGATGTTGTGGCGCGCGAAGATGAAATCGGCCAGCGCACGCATC
Organism: Planctomycetota bacterium; assembly: GCA_013152475.1. Classification (GTDB taxonomy): domain Bacteria; phylum Planctomycetota; class Brocadiia; order JAADGH01; family JAADGH01; genus JAADGH01. The sequence goes on along the minus strand of JAADGH010000164.1, from coordinate 1,387 downwards.
TCAGGTTCGCTAAAAGGGAAATCTCCCGCACCGCCCTGCTCCGGCTCGGGTCGCCAGTCGTAGGACCAGTTGCGGTTCCAGTCGAAGCCCCGGCCCTCGATGCGGATGTTGTCCGTGCCATCCCATTGATGGATCACTCCCTCGGGGAGGGTCCGGTAGAAGGGGGGCTTGTGATCGCGCTGGCGGCGGATGAGGAGGCGCCTGTCTTTCGGGTCGGCCACGAAGGGGCCGTCGGGGTGCCGCTGCCGCATGGTCAGGATGAGGCCGTCGCCATTGACATCCTCCTGATAGAGCGTGTTTGGCTCGCGCTCGGAGCGATCGGTCCGGCTGCGCACGGTGCCGGAGGTGGTGACGACGAACTCCGCGCCGTCGGGGTTCAGGCGGGGGACGATGTAGAAGGCGATGCGCTTGAGGATGTCCGACTTCGGGTATCCGGCCAGAAGTTCACGGGCCGTATAGAGGGCGGCATGGGTGCCGGATAGCTCCGCGGCGTGGATGTTGCCGTGGATGAGATAGGCGGGCTTGTCCTCGGGCTTTCCCGTGTCAAAGTCGGTGAGGGTGAGAAGATGGATCTCCCGTCCCTCGCGCGACTTGCCAAGGGAGCTGAGCCGGGCCAGGTTGGGACTCGACTTGACGAGTTGGGTGACGACATCGGTGACTTCGTCGTAGCAGAAGAAGTGTTTGAAGGGGACGATTGGGACAACTGGCATTTGTTTTCTCCCGGTGGTTATCTTGGTGGGGCAAGCCCCACCCTACATCCCGAGTGTCTCTCGCAATGTTTCAGCATCGCGAAGGAAACTGTCAGGGCGGTTGTCGAGCGTGAATTCGATCAGGACGAAGCCGTCGTGGTCGGCTTCCTTCAGGACATCCATCAACCCCGTCCACAGCTCCTTACCCTCCTCAACGGGGCGGCGCTTGCCATCGACGATGTGGTGGCAGTGAACGTTCTGTAGGCAGGGGAGGAGCTGGCGGAGCTCGTCCTGCGGCGTGATTGCGCCGCCGCGATCATAGACCTGGTAGTAGGTCTTGACGTTCGGCCGGTCGATCATCTGGAGGAGCCGGATCGCCGTCGGCACGGTGTCCGTCAGGCCGCCGCGGTGGAACTCGAAGGCGAGGGTCATGCCGCGCCTCGCTGCCATGTCGGCCAGCTCTCGCGTCCGGTCGGCGGCTTGCTCGAAGAGGGAATCATCCGCCTGGTCCGAGTCCCCGCCGCCGCACCAGATGCGAACGACCTTCGTTCCCAGCGCCTCCGCGGCGTCGAGGACGGGCGCGAAGCGGTTGGGGTGGTTCTCATCCTTCATCACATTGTGATAGGATCCGTAGCTTGACACGATCAATCCTGCATCCTCGGTGGCCTCCCGAATTTTCGCCAACGCGTCGGGAGGCG